>DASYEY010000047.1:0-21708 GCA_036498725.1 Verrucomicrobiia bacterium
CGCCAGCGATCTCGCAGACGACCGTCAAATCCAGTCCATTCAACTTCCGACAGATGCCGCAGGCAACCTGGCAACTGCCCCGCTCAGCCAAAGCACGCTCAATTACAAAACGGCACAAACACGTAAAGTCAGTCCGCAAAATGCGACCTATGCTGCCGCCAACAAGGATGCAGTGGATGCGCCGGAAAAAAACCTGTCGCACGTGGTCCCGGCCGAAGCCGAGTTCGCCCAATTGATCGGTAATGAAAATGACGGGATGCTCGCGCGCTTTCTCCAGAACAAGCTCAAGCTGATGTTCTGGCATCGATTGAGCACCGAGCCGGACTTGATCTTTGGCGCGCAATTGAACCTGTCCCGCGTCGTGGACGGACTGCGCAACCTGGTGCAAGCCGAACCGGATCTGCGCAACGAAATCTGCGTCGCCCTGCTGGATGACAATGCGAAACCCGTGGCAAGCTCGCGCGCTAATTTCCCGGCGAACTGGAAACATCCTTTTGTCGCCACAGAAATTGGCGAGGCGCTGCCGCATTGGGAAATCGCTGCCTACCTTATCAATCCAACGCAATTCAGCCAGGCCGCGCATACCGCCAGGCTTACGCTCGGATTGTTGATTGCCGTGCTGGTGCTGGCGATCGGCATCGGCGGCTGGCTGATCGTCCGCAGTTTGAACCTCGAATTGAAACTGGCGCGGCAAAAAACTGATTTTGTCAGCAATGTTTCACACGAATTGAAAACGCCGCTGACGTCCATCCGCATGTTTTCCGAATTGCTTGCTGAAGGCCGGGTGGACGACACTGCCAAACAGCGTTCTTACCTGCAAATCATCACCGCCGAGGCCGCGCGCCTGACCCGGCTCATCAACAATGTCCTGGATTTTTCGCGCCTGGAAAGCGGCGACACCAAATATCATTTTCAACCGTGCGATCTGGTGGCGGTGACCCGGCTGGCGGCAGAATCGTTCCGTCCGCACCTGGAAGCGAGTGGTTTTCAATTTACCTGCGAGTTGCCGGAAATAAAAATCCCATTGCGCGGCGATGCCGATGCGCTGGCACAGATCATCGTCAACCTGTTGTCGAATGCGGAAAAATATGCCAACGGACGGAAGGAAATCACCCTGCAGTTGGAAGCCAAACTTGCGCCGCTGCCCCACGCCGAGGTTCGAGTGCTGGATTGTGGCTCGGGCATACCCCGCGGCAGCGAAGCGAAGATCTTCGAGAAATTTTATCGCGCCCATGACTCGCTCGCCAGCGGCATTCAAGGATCGGGCCTGGGGCTGACCATCGCCCGCCAGATCGCCCGCGCCCACGGCGGCGAGGTGGCCTATGAACCGCGCCCCGGCGGCGGCAGTTGTTTTATCCTGCGGCTCCCCCTGACTCCCCGCTCAGCATGAAAACCAAAATCCTCATCATCGAAGATGACCCACATATTTTGCTGGGGCTCGAAGAAGTCTTGAAAAGTGAAGGCTACGAAACCGCTGCGTGTGCGCGCGGCGATGAAGCCGTCGCCGCCGTCGCCCAATGGTCGCCGGGACTCATCGTGCTGGACGTGATGCTGCCGGGAGCCAGCGGCTATGACATCTGCAAACAATTGCGCGCGAAAAAAATTTCCACGCCGATCCTCATGTTGACCGCCAAAGGGCAGGAACTGGACAAGGTCATCGGCCTCGATCTCGGCGCGGACGACTATGTCACAAAGCCATTCGGGGTGCGCGAACTCCTGGCGCGCATCCAGGCCTTGCTGCGCCGCACGGCAGCCGGGACCGGCCAGTCCGGAACCGACGGCATGTTTCAAATCGGCACCGCCACGATTGACCCGAAAACGTTTCAAATCCGGCGCGGTAAAATGGTGGAAGAATTGACGGCCAAAGAGTTGAAGTTGCTCCAGTTCTTTCATGATCACGCGGGCGAAGTCCTGTCGCGCGACAAATTATTGAATGAAGTCTGGGGCTATAATTATTACGGCACCACCCGGACACTGGACCAGGTGATCGTGCAACTGCGCAAAAAACTGGGCGACAACCACGGCGAACCCAAGCACCTGCTTACCATCCATGGGGTGGGCTATAAATTGGCGGTTTAAGTGGAAAGAACATTCAATGCTGAACATCGAAGGCCAAGAAGCGATGTTTACTTGGGCGTTGGACGTTAAATGTTGGAAATTAAATGTTTTCCTTCTCCCACACCGAAACCCGCCCGCCTTCCGCCGCTCAAAAATTCCAATTTAATCCAGTGGAAAAGCGCAAGTCCTGCGTGACGTCGTGGCCGAACCTAAGGTTCTGGATATAATCATAGCCAAATTTCACGAAGGCGCGCGAGGCGGCGAGTTTGTCCTCAATTGAGATGATCTTGAAATCTTCCTTGGTGAAGACATAAGCCAATTCTAATTCCGGGCGCAATTCCAGGCTCAACTGGTGCGAAGTCTCATACTCGTCATAACTGCAACCGAAGTAAGGCACCATGAACCAATGGCGGCCCAAGTTGATCTCAGCGCGCAGTTGGGTCACGGTTGAGATATAATTGTCATTCTTCGTGGTCTCGTTATAAACGTAAGCCCGGTCATAGGTCAGGGTGAAACGCACGCGCGGGCTGTAATCAAAAATTGTATGGCCGGTATAACGGACGCCGGAAAGATTATCGCGCTCAGGAACATGGCCGCCATAGGCCATCGTGCCCCAACCCAGCCATAATTCAGATTGCCAGCGCGGGGTAAATTGTCCCTGCCAGCCGAAGCCGGCCTGATATTCCTGCCCCCCAAAACCTTGATTGGGGGTGGTGGACTTGGCGCCGCCCCAGAGGATGCCCCGGCCATTATTGCCGGGCACCAACCAGGTCAGTTCCTGCCGCGTGGACCAGGTATCATAGTCAATGTACGCGGGATCAGGATGTTGAAAATCAAACGCGTTGTACGTCTGCCGCCATTGGGTGACCGGCGTGAGGTTCCACTCCACGATCGTGCCGCCGTTGGCAATGATGCGTTCCGTCCGGTTCTGCAATTCAAAGATCTGGAGGTTGCTGCCGGTAATGTCGGAAACACTGGCATAAGGCCGGACAATGAATTGGTCCCGGCCGATGCGGCTGGTGAAATCCAGACGCTGGTTATAGGCGTTGAACTCAGGATGTTCGTAGAATATGTCCCCATAACCTTCGTAGGTCAGGTGCGCGGCGAAGATCGTATCGTAATTCTCGTTATAGATGGAATCAGGCGTGCCGACCTGCAATTCAAAACCAAAGCGCGGGGTGAAGAAGAAATCTGAGATCTGTCCATGCCGCGTCAATTCCACGTTGGAATCGAAAGACTGGGCGATGCCCAGCCACGGGTAAAAATTGAACCAGCCAGTCCGGAACACCTGTGGCCGCAACATCAACGGCATGGCATAGGTCGTCACCGGGCGGAATTCGGAAGGATCCGGCGGCGCGTAAGGCGGCGGGGCCGACCGCAACGACAATGAATTTTCAAAGGGATGGTTGAGCCGGTAAAAACTGGTGACGTTTAAAACCGTGTTGGTGGGCGCTGGTCCCGGACTGGGAACTGCGCGTTGCGAAAGTCCGGGTTCAACCAGCCCCGGAGATAATTGCTGGGGCGAATTAGGTTCGGCATCCGCACTCGTGGAGTCTGCCTTGACCGGAAAAGATATCCCCGTCAGCAGGGCGAACAGCATTGGCCCCGAAATACGATTGCCGTGCGACTGGGAAAGTCGGGAGAAAATGCTCATCGCACGCGACAAATTTTAGAAAATGTTCGGTGCACGGTTTCAATAGGCATTTTCCGGCGGCACGAGCGTCATGAACATGATCTTGATGTCCAGCCATAGGCTCCAGTTTTCAATATAATGCAAATCATAAGCCAGGCGGCCTTCAATGGAAGTATCGCCGCGCAGACCGTGGACTGCCGCCCAGCCGGTGAGTCCCGCCTTGCAGGTGAGGCGCAAATTGTAATAGCGGATGGAGTATTTGAAATCATTCACCAAGCCGGGCCGTTCGGGACGCGGACCGACCATGCTCATCTCGCCTTTCAAGACATTCCAAAATTGCGGCAGCTCATCAATATTCCATGAGCGCATGAATTTACCGATCCGCAACCGGCGCGGGTCGTCTTTGACCGTCCAGCCGCCACCCGGAACATTATCCGCGTTCAATTTCATGGAACGCAATTTGATGATCTGAAATTCTTTACCACCCAATCCCAAACGCGTCTGACGGTAGAAGATTGGCCCCGGTGATTCGAGATAGACCATCGCTCCCAGCACCGCGATGACCGGCGCCGATACCAACAGGCCGAAAAGGGCGCAGCCAATGTCCAAAACCCGTTTGAGCAAACGGCTGATCAGCCGTTCATGCTGCATCTGGTACACGATCCCAATGACTGGAACCCCACCCGTGACGCGAACCCCCAATTGGGTAGCCCAAACATCGAAGGTAGATTGGATGATTTCCAAACTGATCAGATTGCGAGCGGTGATTTCCGCGATCTGCTTTTTTTCTTCGGCTGAAGAAACATCATTGGAATCAATCAATACCGAAGTGATCTGGTGACGATTGAGTTCCGCCTCCAAATTAGAGACTTCACCCAGGACGCGATAACCATGCATCGCCGCCATAATCGCGGAATCATCCGTGTCCGACCGGTGGAAAAATCCCGCAATTTTGAGGAATGGCCCCCGCTCCTTGCTCAGGACGTTCAGAATGATATTCAGTTTTGTGTTCCAGCCGATGAAAGCAATGCGCTCAATTGACAGTTTCCGGGCCGGGTTGGAGAAAAAACGATAGATCGTGTGCCGGACCAGCAAAACCAATAAAAAAGCCATGAACAACTGCACCCCCACCCAATCACGAATGCCGTGGTCATTGCGCCAATGAAAATCCAGCCACCGCGTTGCTTGTTGCGTGGCCCCGTTAAACATCAGTTGGAGAACCCTGGATTGGCTGTTTTCCAAAAAGATGAACCGGAGAATGATGAAATAGAGCGCACTCAAGGATAAAGCCATGATCAGTCGCAAAATGATGCGCTTGAACAAGGTGAACGTGCCCCAACAATACAACTTCATCACCCGGAAATTGAACAGGATGACCCCGCCATAGAAGATGCATTCCAACGGGGAAGGAATCGTTTCCACCCAGCCTTTTTGCTCGATGACGTAGGGCGTGAGGATAAACGAAGCGGCGATGGCAATGACATCTCCGATCACCATCCAAGAGAATGGCTTAAAGGTCTTGTTTTTACCTTGATACATCGCGTTTTCCTAAATTGCCGAACTTGCTGTCCCGCGGCCAAGCTTTGAGAAATCCTTTGACAATTTCAAGGGTAATTTTTATATGGTTGACTGTATTTGAGACATTTTCAAGACGCTGTCTCGAGCTTAAATGGAAAAAATGTACCGCCCGGCGACAGCGGCGACCAACCTGCTTGACTACCAATTATAAAATCCAATCGCCCCAGCCGTTCCTGCTTTCATGGCCAATTCCGTTACTGGCCATCCTGATGGTGTCGGCAGTGCTATTGCCTTTGATCTACTGGTTTGGCCTGGCCAACCCCGAGTTATTTCCCGGCCTTTTTAAATTGCCATGGGACGATACCGGCATCTTTTTGCTGGCCAGCGGGAGTATCGCCGCCCTGTTCTTCATTCCGCTGGGCTGGATGCTGATCTCGCGCCGGGGCGATTTCACCGCCATGTGGCTCATGCAAAATGCACTGCTGGCCGGCGGTTATTTTTTCCTGCCCGCCACCGCCGCCCTGGATATTCCCTCTTTGACGACGTCCATCATCGCCGCCGGTGGTTTGATTGTCATCATCAATGCCGTTGGCTTTCTAATCCTGCTGGGCACACTCGGCATCACCTACTTCATCACCCGCATCACCCGCGCGGAAGTGCGGACATTGGAAGCGTCACCGGAAACGTATGACCAGCGGTTGTTATTCGTATTGCGGGTGACTGGCTTGTTCAACGTCGGCGTTATCGTCCTGGCCATGGCGGTATCGCATACAATTCCCATGTTATCCTCAGATCCCGGACAGGCGCGTTACGTCTTTGAGCAGAACGGCGCCACCCGGGCGCTTTATAATGCCGGCATGGCGATCCTCCCATTCACGGTTGGCGGTTTGGTGGTGATGTTTCTGCGCAAGCCGCGCCGTCTTTGGGGATTGGACGGCGCCCTGGCCGGTGCCATCGTCATGGCCCAGGCGCTTTCCGGTAATCGGTTCACTCTGGCCATTGCCGCCATGGTGGTCATCACCCTGGTCAGCGTGGAGAAAAAAATGCCACGCTGGCTGTTGCTGAGTGCTGTGATGGGGTATCTCATCTTGTTCGTCGGCCTGGCCGGGTTGACTTCCCTGTGGCGACAGCAGGATCGCGCCTCACTCAGCAACCATGGCGATATCCTCAGCAACAGCTTTCGCGAGGCTTACATCGGCAATAACCTGATTGATTATCGCGACGCCGCCTGGGTTTTCAGTCAATGGGATCATCAGCCATTGATGGGAGCCAGCTATTTAGGTGGCCTGTCCGATATGATTCCCAGCGCCGTTTTCCCCCAAAAAAAACAATGGCACCTGGGCCAGATCGCCCTGAAAATTGTCGGCTGGGAAGATGAGCAACACTTCGGCCTGCGCGTCAGTTGTTTCGGAGAAAGTTTTCTGAACTTCGGTTTTGCCGGCGTTCTAGGCATGGGGACGATCCTTGGCATCGCCCTCGGTGTCTTGCTGCGCTATCTACACCTGTTGGGCAATCAATTAAAGCCCTGCCTTGCCCGGAATCTGAATGTCATCATTCTCATGCAGATGTTGATCACCTGGACCAATAGCGCCGATGCTTATGTTTTCTGGGCATTGCTGCTTTTCTGGGCTGGCATCCAGGTGATTGTCTTTTATACCAGCAAACCGGGGACGCTGACGCTCAAACCCGCCGCCGCTGCAACTTCATGACTGTCATGGCTACGTCGTGTATCACCATTCTCGGACGCACCTATCTGCGCGGTCGAAAGTTCAATACCCCCATCCTGGCGTTCCTGGTCGCGCGCGACATCGGGTTGAGTCCGTTCCTAAAAGCGCGCCGGGTTCCCCTGCCCCAACCGGCGGATCTGAAAGAGATCTGTGTCTGCCAGATTGATCACCTGGGCGACGTGCTCATGATCACACCCGTGCTGGGTGAATTGCGGAAATTTGCGCCCCAGGCTAAAATCACCCTGGCCGTAGGCCGCTGGTGCGAGGAACTCGCGCTGGTTTTGAAAGCTGGCGGACTTGTTGATGAATGCATCACTTACACTGCCTGGCCGCTGGACCCCAGCCGCCGGAGTGTTTTCGCCAAGATGCGTGAATCCTACCGCAGTTGGCGGCTGGCCACCCGCACCTTGCGCTCAAAAAAAGTGGATGCCTTCTTCGATCTCCGCCCATGGTCGCCCAATGCGTGGCTGCTCGCGCATTCCTCACGCGCCACCCTGCGCGTCGGTTATGGACTGCGCGGCATGGCGGATGTCTATAACTGCATTCCGCCTTACGCGGCTGACCGGAGCACTGGTCAAGCGCACCTGGACGCGTTGCAGATCTTGACTGGAAAAAAGTGCAGCTACACCGCCCCGATCCTGCCGAGTGTGCCCATCGCCGCCCACTTGGATCTGCCCAAGTCCGGTTATTTCGTCGCACAACTTTTCAGCCGGGAAGCAACCCGCAACCTGCCGCCGGAATTATGGGCCGAGGTATTGCGACGGCTGGCGCAATGTAAACCGGTGGTATTGGTCGGCGCCCCCAATGACCTCGCCCGCGCCGGCGATCTCGTGAAGGTGCCAGGCGTGGTGTGTGTCATCGGCAAAACCAGCATCCCAGACATGTTCGGCATCATCGAACAAAGCAACGGCATCGTTTCCATTGATTCACTCGCACCGCACGTCAGCCTGGCCTATGGTAAAAAAACGGCGGTGCTCATGATTGAGTCCATCAGCAATCCCCGGTCATTTCCTGATAATAATCCGAACCTGAAATTTTTCCCGGCGGTGACCGGGGCGGGTGAAGCCATTGAATCATTCTTGTCCAGCGCGCCATGACTGAAAAAACTCCCATCCGCATCCTCTTCGTCAGTGAGCCGGGTCGCTATGGTGTATTCCTTGTGGTCCAGCAGTTGATCCGGTTCATGCATACCCGTCATCCGGAAATCTCCGTGGACCTGGCCTATTCCAGCCGGCGTAGCTGGCCAGCCACAGCAGAATTAGCGGAGGAAGTTCGTGCACACGGCGGCGAAGCCATTGATTTAAACGTCGGCAACGCACCTGAACTGCGTGACTTCCCGGCGTTGCTTCACTTGCGAAAATTGATCCGGCGGCGGCGGCCGCAATTGATTCATTGTCATAGTTCGAAAGCCGGCGGCCTCTGCCGCCTGCTCGCAGCGTTGCCCGGCATGCCGCCCGTCCTTTATTCGCCGAATGCCTACTACGGCATGGCGAAGACTGGTGGTAAAAAGGAAAAATTCTTCAACTGGATTGAATCCTGGTTCGGCCGGACAGGCCATTCCCATGTTGTTTCCGCCGATGAACGACGATTTGGCCTGGAAATCTTGAAACTGCCGCCACGTTCCTTGATCTTGATTAATAACGGAATTGCGACAGAACGCTTCACCGCCGCCGATGCCGGCCAAAAAAATACCGCGCGCGACCAACTGGGCATTCCGCGCGAGGGAAAATTACTGATCACCACAGGACGCGACAGCGCGCAAAAAAATTACGCGCCATTGTATGCCGCCTTGAACCGGTTGATGGTGGCTGACCCAAAAATCTTTTTTGCCCATGCCGGCAGCGGTTCCGAACAACTCCGCGCCGGACTGGCTCCTGCCCAGCGCCCCCGTTGTTTTGCCTACGAATTTATGGCCGATGTGCGCCCCCTGCTCTGGGCGGCGGATGGTTTCATTCTGACCAGCTTTTACGAAGGCCTGTCGGTCGCCATGCTGGAAGCGGTTAGCTGCGGCCTGCCGCTGCTGCTGACCGACGCACCGGGCATCGCTGGCATGGGCAAGTATGGCCTGGATATTGACTGGCTGCCCAACCCGAAAACCTGCGACCATTTTGAAGCGGAAGTATTGCAGGCATTGACCGCCTGGAGCCGCCGGCCAACGCCCGCCCGGCCCGCGCAACATGCAGCCGCACGACAACATTTCAATGCCTCAACCCAGGCGGATAAGGTCGTCCGTACCTATCGTTGGCTGATCCAAACCCGCAAGTCGTAAATGGACGAAACTCAAAAATCCGGCGAAACCAAGGGCGCACATCGGGAATATTTGCGCGAACTTTTTTGGCACCAGCTCTGGCAGAGCGCAAATTTCCTCTCCAAGGCGCTGTTCCTTTTATTGATGACGCCGCTGATGTTGAAGCGCTGGGGTGCCGATGGTTACGGCCTCTACGCGCTGGCTTCATCGCTGCTGGTCTCCATGGCATTGACGGACGGCGGCGTGCGCAGCCTGACCCGTTTACGGCTCACCGAAGCCTTGCAACGCAATGATGAAGCCGCCTTCCGCCATGCCCTCGGTGAAGGCGTGTTTACGTTTCTCACCGTCCTGACCACCATCGTCCTGGCCGCCATTGGTTTCGCTGCGTCCGGCCTGATGCAATCTGCTTTAAAACTTCCGCCGGGCGGTTCATTGGTCCTGGTGACAACGGTGATCCTGACCGGTTTCATGCTGACCACGTTGCTCGCGCTGGAACCGCTCTGTGCGCGGGGAAAATTGTCATTGGTGAAAGCTGCCAATACCGTGGGCGCCGTTGCCGCCATTCCCGTTTGCGGGGGCGCGGTGTGGTTCGGTGGTTCGGTCATGGCGGTCATCGTGCTGTATTCCGCGTGCATGCTTCTTCCCAACCTGTGGTTGATCATCAAATCAGGGATTCCCGCCCAATTACCCGCTTGGGGAGCACCTTGCTACACCCGCCGGGTCGTTTTCAGCACGTTGAAAGCCGGCGTCTGGTATTACGTCACCACCATCGCCCTGGTCATCAAAACTCACGCCCTGACCTTCATCGTGTCTGCGCTCGCCGGGCCGGCGGAAGCAGGCATCTTTTATTTCATGCTGCGCTTCACGGAAATCATCGGCAGCGTCGGCGCCTCTGCGAGCGAAACGTCCCTGGCGTCACTTGCCGCCGCGACCAATGCAGCGGAACGGCGGCAAAAATTCAATCATAGCTGGCTGTATGTCGCATTGTTCTGCCTGCCCGGCGCACTGGTCTTTGCCTTTCAAGGCCAATGGATTTTGCACCTGTGGTTTGCCCATCAAGCCATCGCCTGGACCGCCGGTTTGGGCATGGCGGTGTTCGGCCTGGCGGGTGCATTCAGCCGGGTGGTGGTGAACGCTTCGATGGGTTTGCGACTGATCAAACTCGCCGCCCTTTTCAATCTGGCCGAAGCCGCCATCAACATGATCCTGGCCGTCGTGGGTTATCAATTGTTGGGACTGGTCGGGTTTCTCTTCGGCGGTTGTTTGGGAATATTGATGATGTTGGTGCCGGCCAAAAAAATCGCCACGGTTTGTGAGGAATCTTTTTTTGGCGCTTTCATCCGGCCCTTGGGAGCCATCGCGGTGGGACAGGTGTTCATTGCCCTGACGCAGGCGGGCGCGGCACTTACGCCCTCTGCGATCTTGAAATTTGCTGCCATCGCCATCGCCGGTGGAATCACTTTGATCCAACTCCGCCGGTTGCATCGGTGATTCACCCGGTAAAGTTGGGCGGCGGTCGAGGTGAATAATTGCGGATCGCGTTCGTGCCGAAGACACACCGGAAATCAGACACGAAGTGTCTAAACTGATTATTCAACAGTTTTAAACCGGGTGAGCAAATGAAATCACCCATGACTATCAGCTCAGTGAATCCAAAAACGGGCGCACCGTTGCAGCGCGACGCCCAAGAGATTCCAACCCTGGCTCTGCGCCTGACGCGCCGTTTCGATGACTTGCTTGGGCCGGGCGCGACGGCAGTTTGCCGTCATCACCAGCTTGCCTTCCGCCGGCAACGCCAACGCCAGATCCCAACGCGACCGGATGGCCGGGGCATCAATGAGAATGATGTCCCACTTGTCTTGTAGTTGCGGCAAAATGGTCGCCAATGGTCGGCGGCCCGCCAAATCAACGGCGGCCTTTTTCCGGTCCACGCATGTCAGCAAACCCAACTCCGGCAATTCCGACGGGCAGATATATTCTTCAATCGAGCTGGTGGAAGCCATCCAGTCCGCCAAATCCGATTTAGGCTGAATGTGCAGCAAACGGGCTTGCCGGGGCCGGGAAAAATGCAAGTCCACCACCAGCGTGCGCCGGCCGGCGCGCGCCAGCATGACCGCCAAATCTGCCACCAGGCGGGAACAGGATTCACAACGACCCGAGGGGGTAAAGCCCATGACCTGAATTTTGCCACCTGCCGGAGCCAGCAATAGATTACTACGCAACGGATCGAACCCGGCCGGATTGAGACGGCGCACGGACAATTTTTTCTGACGGCCAAACCAGAACGGTTTGGGAACCGTCGCCACACAAGGCAGACCGGTCAATACGCCGACGGATTCGGCTGAAACCAGGCGGTTATCGAGCAGGGCAAAAAGAATGGCAACGACCAGCCCGGCCAAACCACCCACGAAGACGCCGATGGCAAGATTGAGCAGCAAAATCGGGGACTTGGCGCGTTCGGCCGGCACGGCATGATTAACGACCACGATTGCGCTGCCCGGGGTCAACAGGTCCTTGGAATGGTTCGCAATCAAAGCCTTCATCACTGCGATGTCGCCAAAGCTCTGCACCCAATCAGCCTTTTCATAGCTGAGTTGCTGGACTTTTTGTTCGGCCGTGCGTGCTTCCGCCTGCAAATTCTGTTCTTGAAGCCGGGTCGCGGCCAATTGCGAGCGCAAGCCGTCGGCTAAAAACTGGGCTTGTTGTTTGACGCCTTTTTGCACCCCGGACACTTCCGCTTTTTTGCTTTCCAGCCCCAACCCTCCGGGAGTACTGGCTAACATTGCCGCATAATCCGCTTCCACCAGCAAGCGCTGCGTTTTCAGATTATTCAAAGTTATGTCGGTTCCAAACACCGGGAACGATTCCAGAGGCAACCCCTGTTTCAGGTACTCGTCGAGCTGGGTGACTTGTTGTTCCTGCAAGCTACGGGTCTGCTCCAATAACACAGCCTGGTTTTGGATGCTTAGCGCCCGGTCGGAAGCAAACTGCATGTCCAGCTTCAAGGAATTGAGCCGGCCAAGCGCCAGATTGTAATTTTGCAGTTCCGTAAGCAACGCATTGACGACTTGCGCCGCGAAGGTGGCAGACTGCGAGGTCGCACTGATTGTTCCCGTGCGACTGTTATGCACGGCGGTGATCCGGATATTGGCAACCGCGTCCTTGCCATTCAACGACAAGGGGCGCGCACTGATGTCGGCAAAACAGATCCGGTCGGCGGGCACATGCAATCGCGCCGCCAGCGCATCGCGCAGGTTCAAGCTGGGGATGCCCAGGATCAAACTTTGGACCAGGGCGCTTTCGGTATAACCATCAAGGCTGTTATTCTGAACCTTGTTTTGCAGGAAGGGCGCCTCGTCCACCACAAAACTGCCGGTGGATTCATACGTTGACGGCAGATGAGATTGGACAGTGAATCCCAAGATGACGCCAGCGGCGATGCCGATGATCAAAATAAAAATATTGCGGAAAATAAATCCCAAACCCTGCCGCAATAATGCCGCTTCCGGCGTGGTGGCCAGCGGTTTTTCCCAGTTCCATCCAGTGTCTTCAGCCATATGAATTGATAGAGTTACAAAAAGTCGCGCGGTACAGTGATGACGTCACCGGGCTTGATCAAAATGTTCTGCTGCATGTTTTCCCCGCGCAGCAATTGGCGGAAATCAATTTCGTACGTCTCAACCCGCCCGGCGTTTTCCCGCACCACCCGGACATGCTGCTTGTCGGCCAGCGAGGTAAAACCATTCGCCGCAGCAACTGCGTCCATCAAGCGCATCGGGCCACTGCCCAATTGGGTATGGATCTGGTGGAAAACTTCGCCCAGCACGCTGAAGCGGTCATTCTTAAACTCATGGATCTCGATCGTGGCCGCATCCGGAAAATCTTTTCGCAGGATGGTTTTAAACTCAGCCGGAGTTTTGCCCGCGACATATTCCCGGCCGGAACCCGTTTCAATCGTGCCATCATGGTTGACTGCCAGTTCCCGGCTCTCCCCATTATTGAACGTGAGCAGTGCCGAATCCAAGGGCGTGATCTGATACGGGCAGGTGCTATAGGTTACCGTGAGGACGTCAGGATTTTTCCTGGGCGTGGCACAACCGGCCAGCACTGCCACACAAAACAAGCCAATCCAAGTGGCCCAGACCGACCAGCGACGGGGTGTAATCATTTGAAACATATCAGCCTCTTCGTTTGAAGCTACTCTTGGGGAAACAGATTTTGCATGCCCTTTAACATCCATAGCTAGACGCAGCATGGGGTTTTCCTACATTTTAATCAAGAAAAACCCCTAAATCGAAAGATAATGAGGTGAATTATCCTGATGTTTACCTTCCCAACAACCGTCCCATTTTTTAACGGGCAAACAAGGCATTTTGTCGGATTTTGGGGCGTGATTGAGGTGTAAACTGAATAACTAACCATAACTAATCGTTAAATATCAGTAATTCAGCGAAAAATGGCGGCAAACAGGAAGGTTTAAATTGTGGCATAAAGCCTGCTTTTTTATGAGGTTTGATACGATGAAGAAATACTTAGGAATGATTATATTGGCCGGAGCCATCTTAACTGCAGTCAGTGGCCGGGCGACCACCGTTTTTAATGTCGCCAGCTATGGCGTGGTGGGCGACGGCACGAACGACGATTACCCCGCGTTGCTGTCTGCCTGCGAAGCACTGCAAAGCAATCAGGGCGGCGAACTCTATTTTCCGCCAAACCTCACCTGCCGGATCGCCACCGCCGGCGTCGGCGGCATTGCCTTTTCCAACCTGAGCAATGTCACCATTTTGATGGATCAAAATAGTGTGTTGTTGATGGACAATCTGGTTTCCGGCCTGGCTGTTTCCCACGGGATTTTCATTCAGGGCCCGTGCACGAACATCAACTTGATCGGGGTTCACGTCAAATACGCCACCATGTCGGTCTCCCGTCAGGGGTGGTCGCCGATTTATCTGCTGGGAGCGAATATCTATGACGGCACCTATTTTCAGCGCGGCTCAAGCAACGGGGCTGAGAACACAGCCGCCTTGGAAGCGGGCGCCATCAAGAATGTTTTGATGCAGAATGTGACCGTGGAAAACAGCCCGTCAGGCATGGTTGGCATCGTCGGCGTGGATGGCATCACCATTGACCACTTCACTGGTATCAACTCCTGGGCAGACGGCCTTTATCACGTCAATTTCCGCAATTCACATCTCAATGACATCACCCTCATCAACTGCGGCGACGACGCCATCAGCATGGCTTCGTATGAATCCGACACGAACAACGCGAACATCACCAATAGTTTTCACGGTGAAGACAGTGTAATCGCCAACGTGACGATCACCGGTTACTGGCCGACCAACGGTGATTCCTACCAGCCGGCGGGCGGCCTGGCTTTCCTGGGAGTTCGTGACGTGTCCGTCAGCGATGTGCAGATCAACAACCGTTATCGCGGCATCCGTTTCGAAGCTGGTTTTGAAAATTTCCAAAGCAATCCCGCTTATAACTTTAATTTCCTGGCCAACCGGGGCTTGAGCATCTCGGATGTGGGCATCTCGAATTGCACCCAGATCATCGCCATCGGCAACGACGCCATCACCATCAATAATGATCCGAAATGGTGGCAATCGGACGTGCATCTCTCCGATTTGCAGGCTTATGGCGGTGATACTACCGCGACGATCTATGGTGAAAACGGCGGCGATTATCCCTTGATGGACGGCTTCACGTTCAAGGGCTTTTCCGCCAGTGGCTATTCGCAGCCTTACGGCACTTTCCAGAATTTCATCAATTGCAAATTTGAAAACATGCAGTTTGACGGCAACGTCAACTTCAACGGATTCACCGGCTACGGTGGCGATCCGCTCGCCACCAACGCTTTCAACGGCGGCGCTTATCCCAGCCAGAACAGCAAGATCTTGAATCTCAAATGCCAGTCCGTCACATTCCTCGGTCTCAAGGATTGTACGTTGGACAGCATCGTTTCCTATGGCGCGCCCCAGGACGGCATCACGCTCACCTCCTGCGGCAACGTGCAATTCGGTTCACTGACAGTGAACAACGCCAACCGCACTGCGTGGCAATATGCCGCCGGCATCTTGATAGATTCTTATAACAAGAACATCACCGGCCAGCTCATCAAATTCAACCAGGACAGCCAGACCATTCCGAACAGCCTGTCGCTGGGCAGCACCTATAGCAACCGGATCAACCAGGTTGTCATCAACACCGGCTTGAACACCGGCAGCAATCTTGCTTGGGATCAAATGTGGAACTCGAGCCAGAGCCAGATCGGCGCGATCCATTGGATCAATACCGGCGTGACCACACCCGCGTGGCAAAGCCAGATTTTCACGCCGTAAAAGACTTAAAGTCTCTTCGACACACGCCCTCATCCCGTTCCTTCCACCCAAGGGGAAGGAACGGGATTTTTATTGCGTTGATGGCTCACTCGCAAGCCGCGCCGCCCGCCTCTCTGAGTTCAAATCACTGATGGACTTTGAACTTAACCAAACTAAAATGCCCGCGCCTTAGCCATAACCCGGCGGGGCAACGTCAGCCTTTGCGCCACGGTTTAATAAACCGCGGCTTAATCAAAAACATGAAAATTCTGATTCAATTCTGCTTGCTGGAAATGTTGCTCCTGGCGCTGCCAGCTGTGACGCAGGCGCAATTCATCCTCGCGACCAATGACGATAACACCATCACGATCACGGGGTATACCGGGTCTGACAGCACCATTGTCATTCCCGACACCATCAATGGCCATGCCGTCGTCAGCATTGGACTGGCCGCATTCAACGGGTACGATCAGCTGGACAACATCACCCTTCCCAACAGCCTCACTAATATTGATATCGCCGCTTTTAATTCCTGCTCCGGTCTGACTAATATTGTCATTCCACCTGGCGTCATCAATATTGGGGACTATGCCTTTTTTTATTGCACAAACCTGACGGCAATAATTGTTGATCCGGCCAATCCAAATTACAGCAGTTTAGACGGGGTCTTGTTCAATAAGGATTTGACCAGGCTGATACAATTCCCATTTGGCAAAGACGGCAGCTATGCGATTCCCGATAGTGTCACCAATCTTGCGGACGAAGCATTTGGAGTTAATGATGATGGCAATATCGGATTATTCTTTTTTACTTATTCCTGCTCTGGATTGACCAATCTTATCATACCTGGAAGCCTCGCCACCATCCCCGCGAGTGCCTTCTCACACTGCACTGGATTAATCAGCGTCACGCTTGGCAATGGCGTTTCCAACATTGGAACCAACGCCTTTACCCTCTGTTCCAATCTCAAAAACATCTCAATCCCTGATAGCGTCACCAACATAGATGAATTGGCGTTTTATTACAGTGGCCTGACTAATGTTGTAATTCCCGGCAGCGTGGCCACCCTGGGTGCCGGGGCCTTTGCCGTTTGCAGCGGCCTGACCAGTGTCACGCTGCAAGATGGCGTCACAAGTATTGGGGATGCCGGATTCAATCTCTGCACCAATCTAACCAACATCACGATGCCTGACAGCCTGACCAGCATTGGGGAAAGAGCCTTCTGGTTTTGCTCTGGATTGACCAATGTCACCATCTCCAGCGGGGTCACCAACATCGGATTATACGCATTCTCCGCTTGTGCGAGTTTGATCAACATCAATGTGGATCGCAACAACCCGTTCTATAGCAGTGCGGATGGTCTTTTATGTAATAAGGACCAGACAGTTCTCATACAGTTTCCGGGTGGCAGAGGTGGAAGCTACGCGCTCCCCGGCACAATTGTCGAAATTAATGACTACGCCTTGGGCATTTTTGACCCCGCAGGATACTCATTCACTTCCTATCCACGTTCCAATGTCACTCTAACCAATCTGATTGTTCCCCGCAGTGTCATCACGGTTGGGAATAATAATTTTTATGACCTGGATAATTTGACCAGCGTATATTTTGAGGGGAATGCGCCCGCTGAAGCCGGTGATTTGGCGGGTGCCAATTTAAATACCATTTTTTATTATCTGCCCGGAACTACCGGATGGGGCGGCTATTCTCAAACGGCACCGTGGTGGTTGCCCCAGCCCACAATTCTAAATTTCGAACCTGACTTTGGCGTGCGGACAAACAGCTTCGGCTTCACCATTTCCTGGGCGACCAATGTTTCCGTAATCGTGGATGCCAGCACGAATCTTTCCGCTCCCGATTGGCAGCCAGTACAGACAAATTCGCTCACGGATGGCTCAGCTTATTTCAGCGATCCGCAGTGGACAAATTATCCGGAGCGCTTTTACCGTCTGCGTTCACCGTAAAAGTGTGGGTCAAAGGTTCATAAAAAAACCGCCTGAATCATCAGGCGGTTTTTTTGATTTCAAACTTTTATCAACTAACTCACGGCAGGTCCGTGGCGCCCATCAGGAAGCGGTCGCATTCGCGCGCGGCGCCGCGGCCTTCGTTGAAGGCCCAGACGACGAGACTCTGGCCCCGACGACAATCGCCGCAGGCAAACACCTTGGGATGGTTCGTCGTGTATTTTTCGAAATCGGCTTTCGCATTGGAACGCGGGTCGCGTTCGATGCCCAGCGCTTCGAGCAAAGGTTGTTCCGGTCCCAGAAAACCCATCGCGAGCAAGACAAGTTGCGCCGGCAAAACTTTTTCCGTGCCGGGAACGGGTTGCGGCCCGAACACGCCCTTGTCGTTGGCTTTCCATTCCACGTCCACCGTATGGACAGCTTTGACGTGGCCGTGGGCGTCGGCTTCAAATTTGGTTGCCGTCTTGAGATAGACGCGCGGGTCGCCGCCAAACTTTGCAGCAGCTTCTTCCTGGCCATAATCCATCTTGTACGTCTTGGGCCATTCGGGCCACGGATTGTTGGCGGCGCGCTCCAAGGGTGACTTGGCCATGATCTCTAATTGCACCAGTGATTTGCAACCGTGCCGGACGGAGGTGCCGACGCAATCGGTGCCGGTGTCGCCACCGCCGATAACGACGACATCCTTGCCTTCCGCTGAAATGAAATTGCCGTTCTTGTGATTGTCCAGGATGGCCTTGGTATTTGCGGTCAGAAAATCCATCGCAAAATGGATGCCCTTCTGTTCGCGGCCGGCAATCGGCAAATCGCGCGGCTTGGTGGCGCCGGTCGCAAGAATGACCGCGTCAAATTCCTTCAATAATTTATCGGTCGGATAATTTTTGCCGACCTCGGTGTTGCAGACAAATTTTACGCCTTCTTTTTCCAGCAAGGCCAGCCGGCGCAACACGACTTCCTGCTTATCGAGCTTCATGTTGGGAATGCCATACATGAGCAAACCACCGGGACGATCGGCGCGTTCAAAAACGGTGACTTCATGTCCCGCCTTGTTCAATTGAGCGGCGGCACTGAGTCCGGCCGGTCCGGAGCCAACGACGGCCACTTTTTTGCCCGTGCGTTTTTCCGGCGCTTGCGCGGTGACCCAGCCTTTTTCCCAACCATGGTCAATGATGCTGACCTCGATGTTCTTGATCGTGACGGGCGGATCATTGATGCCAAGCACGCAGGAACCTTCACAGGGTGCGGGACAGACGCGACCGGTAAATTCAGGAAAATTATTCGTCTTGTGCAGGCGGTCAAGCGCTTCGCGCCAAAGGCCGCGATACACGAGATCGTTCCATTCCGGGATCAGATTATGGATCGGGCAGCCGCTGGCCATGCCACTGACCAATTGGCCGGTATGGCAAAACGGAATGCCACAATCCATGCAACGGGCGCCCTGTTTTTTCAAGTCGTCTTCCGGCAAGTGATGATGAAATTCCTTCCAATCCGCCACGCGCCCGGCTGGCGAGCGGTCGGTTGGCAATTCACGTTTGAAATCTAAAAATCCAGTTGGTTTTCCCATCGCTGATCAGTTTCTTATTTTAGTTTTGGTGACGACAAACTTTCATTGGTTTATCAGGCAATTCAGGTAGAAGCAATCCGCATTTACATTAGAAGCAGATTAATTTTCAGCGACCGCCAGCCGGACGAGGTAAACGGCTTCCGCCGGCTGGCCGGCTTGGGCTTGAAATTCATATTTTCCGGTCAGGGTTGCGTGGTGCGATTGCAACCACGGATCCAAACCGGAAGGGCCGCCCGGCAACGCAGAACTGTCAATCACCACGTAATGAATGCCGCGGGCAATCAGTTGGTCAGCCGGTTTGGTCGCCGCAATTCGTTCCACCCGGCGCTGGCCGAACGGCAGCCAGAGTGCGGGTTCGGCTGTGCCATCGCCGGAGAGATAGGCCAGCAACGGCTCCTTGGCCGGCAGATTATTTTGGAGCCAGATGCGCTTGCCGTCCAGACTGCTGGCACGGCTGTTGAAGGCAAAACCAATGCGTTCAATTTTTGAGGATTGAGGAAATTCTTTTTTCGCGAGGTTCAAAATGGTTTGCACCGGAAACAGCGGACGCGTGCGCGAAGTCACCAGCAAGCCGGCCGCAAACAACATCAGCGCCAGCGCCAGCCATTGCCACCAGCGGCGGCGCACGAGCACATCGTTGCCCCGCATCACCAGGAGTACCGGGAAAAGAAAAATATAGTAGGGCGCGAGCTGGCGCGCATTGGAATAGGTGCCGACCTTGGCCATGAAGACCAGCAACAATAGCCAGGGCAACCAGCGCAATATCCGCGGCAGGAGGCCTTCCGCTCCCGAATGGCGCACAGGACTTAAAATCCTGGGATCCTCGGCCCGTAAATACCAAGCCCCAATCAACGTCACCACCACCAGCAGACAAAGGCCCAAGCCGAGGCCAGCATTCAATTCATTGATGCCATGAGTGTTGAGGCTAAGCATGCCAAAACGTTCGAATGAACTGAAATGCGCGCCCAATGGCGTGGTGACAAAATGATCCATCGCTGCGTTCCACGATTCGGCCCACGGAAAAACCGGCGGCAATAAATTTTGGGCCGGCAGGCAAAAAGCATTCCCCACTATCGCCCAAAACGGCGACGGCAAATGCACATCCCAGGAACTGCCCTGCACTCCCAACCAACTGCCATAATTAACGAGATTGAAAATCGTCACCGGCAGGATGGAGACCAAGGCGGCGATACTGAAGGCTGGAAAAATCGCCCAGGGGTTGGCCAAAACCAGCCGCCAACTCAACCCAGCCACCACTCCCCACAGTAATATCAATGGTAGATTCGTCTGCTTGGTCCCCGTCAACAAGGCCGCAGCGAACAGAGCCAGACACCAATCGCGGACGCATTTTTTTTGATATGCCCGCCACGCCAGTTCCACGGCTGCCAAGATATAGATCGTGGCAAACGTGTCGTTGCCATAGGAACCCGCTTGCAGCATAAAACACCAACCCGACGGCAGCAGCCACATCCACCACCACGCAACCTGTGAGCGCACGCCGCAACGCGTCAACCAGCTAAAAATCAATCCGGGCAATAGCAGATAAGAAATGAGGTTGATCAGAAACAGGCAACGATCAGTACCCGTAAACAGGAGCAACGGTGCGGACAGCCATTCCCAGCCGCAACCGGCGATGTCCAACCGCCGATCCGCCGCGTGGATCACATGCCATTGCCCCTGCCCCAGCCAATGCAATACGCGCGGAATCCGATAGGAATTTGTGTCAACGTTATCGGGCAAATACAACAGGCCACTGAGCAAGGATAATCCCGCCAATACCAGGAAGAGCAACGGTGCGATACGCCGAAAGCGATTGGGAAATTTACGGGCGAAATGGCCCAGCTCCTGCCCGCAAACCGGAAACCAATCACGCCAAAGGAAACTCATCAATACGCCAACCAAAATAAGAAAGATGGCGTAGCCGGTGCAATTCAATGCGTGCAAACCGGAAAGAATCCACCCGGCGCTGACCAACAAGGTGGATATCAGGATCCAGAATCTGACGACGGTCAACATGATGGAATGTTAAAGAAACACTCAACATTGAACATTCAACTCCGAACACTGAAGGCGATGAATCGCCGCCGCGTTGGGCGTTGAAAATTAAATGTTGAATGTTGAACGTTTCCGCTTTAACGACGCTCAGTGGCCGCCCTTAACGTTTTCTTCAAACGCGGCCATGATCGCATCGTCGCCGCTCAAGCCTTGTTCCTGAACTTTCTTAAGCGACTTGAGCACGCGCGCGTAATCTTGCGGCATGACTTTGACAAATTTCGGCACGAAGTTTTTCCAATCCGCCAGCAGTTTTGCCGCGCGTTCGGATTTCGTATAGGTCTGATGCCGTTGGATCAATTTCCACAGCTCTTCGGTTTCGTCGGCGTCGGTCAACTGTTCCAGAGCGACCAATTCCAGGTTGCAACGATTTTTAAAATCGCCGGCTTCGTCCAGAACGTAAGCAACCCCGCCGCTCATGCCCGCCGCAAAATTGCGCCCGGTCCTGCCCAGCACCACGACTTTGCCGCCAGTCATATATTCACAACCGTGATCGCCCACGGCTTCGACCACTGCGTTCACACCGGAATTACGGACTGCGAAACGCTCGCCCGCCATGCCCCGCACAAAAATCTCACCCGCCGTTGCGCCGTAAAGCGCCACGTTGCCGATGATGATGTT
>DASYEY010000048.1:0-18570 GCA_036498725.1 Verrucomicrobiia bacterium
CACCTTGCCGGTGAAGTGGCGGTTCGGCGCGGACAACAGATACACATCCACCAACGAACCGGGTTTCATATGGCGCAGTTCGCCTTCCCGAAAGTTGGCGAGCACGTACCAGTGGCGCGTGTCCAGCAGCGCAAACACCGGCACGCCCGCGTTCGCATAAGCGCCAATGGAAAGATTCAAGTTGATGACCTTGCCGGGAAACGGCGCGGTGACAGTGCAATAGGCGAGTTGCAATTTTGCCAGGGCCACGGCGGCCACGGCACCGGCCCGTTGCGCGGTCAAAGTAGCAAGCGTGCTCAAACTGCTTTTTGCCGTGTTCGAATGTTGCTCCTGCGCTGCAAGGGACGCCATGGCGACCGCCACGGCGGTCTGCGCCTTGTCCACGTCTTCTGCCGTCGCAAAGCCTTTGTCCAGCAAGGGCTGCAAACGTTGCAATGTATCCGTGGCTTGTTTGAGTTGCGCCTTCGTTTGCTCAACGCCGGCCTCGGCCGCCTTCACCTGGAATTTTAACTGGGCATCCTGTGCCCGGGCGATTTCGATCTGTTGATCCAGCGCCGCCAGCGTGGCTTGGGCGTTGTCCAGCGCCAGCTGATAATCTGCCGGATCAATCTCGAACAGCACATCACCTTCGTTCACCTGCTGGTTGTCCTGCACATTCAATTTGATGATCTGTCCGCGTACGCGGGGGGCCACGCCGATGACATTCGCCTGCGCCGTGGCGTCGTCGGTACGGGGGTTATGCTCGATGACGCGCCAGACCAGCATGATGAGCACAACGACGCCGATGATGGCGGCAATGCTGATGAGCTGGCCGATGATTTTGCGCATCATCTCAGCATTCAATTTAGTGCTGGCCGCCGGCTTGGGCGTCGGCTGGCCGGCCGCCGGCGGAGTCGGCTGTGGTGTCGGTTGGGAATCTTCCATAAAATTTTAGTTTTTGAAAAACAACAGCCAGACTGCGAGGGTGAACAAAATCATAAAGCACAAATAAACCAGCGGTGCCGGACGCAGATACGTGTTCAGTTTAAGGCTGATCAAGATCAGGCGCGTGAATAGCGTGATGGTGAGGCCGATGAGAATGCAGATGATCCACGCTGGAAAATAAGAGCCGAGCACATCTACAGTCGGCGCGTGGGCGCCGGCCCGGCAACCGGCCAGCAGCCAACTGGCCGGGAGAAAGATAAAATAGGTGCGCAATTGGTTCATGGTGCGGGATGGGTGGAAGTATCCGATGGCTTGGCCAGGTCGCCGACGCTGAGGGCGAGGGCGGTGGTGCTGAGAAAAATGGCCGAGCGCGTGTTCACGAGCGTGCTGCGGGCGGCGGTGACACTGTGTTGGGCATTTGCGGTGTCCACATAGGTGCCAAGCCCGTTACGGAACGCTTCGAGTGACGCGTCAAAGGCGCTCTGGGCGGCGTCCAACAGTTTTTCCGCCGTGGCTTGTTTGTGCAGGGCGGTTTTCAGATCGGTATAGGCTTTCCACACTTCGCGCACTGCCGTGTCGCGGGTGTCGGTCAATTCACTTTCCGCCGCGCTCAATTCTGCTTCCGCGATCTTCAATTGATTGCGCCGCGCAAAACCATCAAAGAGCGGCAGGTCAATCGCCAGCCCGATGCCATAGCCCGGCTTGCTGTTTCCAAAAGATGGATCATGGAATGCCGTGACATCAATTTTTTGCCAGCCCGCGCTGCCTTCGAGGGAGATTTTTGGATAATATTCCGAGCGTGCCTTGCGTACTTCATCCTGCCGCGCTCGCAAGGTCGCCAGCTTGGCCACCAAATCAGGCCGTTGTGACAAGGCGCGGTCAATCAAGTCATCCAGCGATTCATCCGGGGTTTCGGCGAAATGTTTTTCCGCCACGTCTGCGACCTGCAATTGCGTGCTCGGCAGGATTCCCAGGCTATCCACGAGGGCGACTTGTGCGTCGCTCAGATCACCGCGCGCGGCTTCCAGATCGTAAGTCGCCTGGGCGGTCTGTTGTTCGGCCTGCAATACTTCCGGTTTCGTGGCCAGGCCGTGATCGAGCCGCGCGTGCGCCGCATCGCTTACGGTTTGTGCAGCCTGCAATGCACTTTCCGCCACGGCCACTTTTTGCCGCGCTATATTGTAGTCATAAAAACTTTTGGTCACGGCGAACACGATCTTTTGATGCGTCGCGTTGAAGCTGACATTGGCGATCATCAATTGTTCCCTGGCCGACGCGACCCTGGCTTTGCGTCCGCCAAAATCGAACAGCAACCATTTTACGTCCAACGTGGCATCTTCCTCCGAGATGTTGGCCGGGAAAACACTGGTCAAAACCGCCAGTTCCCGCTGATAACCCGCCCCCGCCCGCGCGGCCAGATACGGATAATAAGCACTCTGGCTCAAGCCCACCGCGCTGGCCGCCTGCACGGCTTGAGCCCAGGCGATGCGCGTGTGTGGATTATTGCGTTCCGCCAGGTCAATCAATTCCGGCAGACTGTAGATTTTATCCGACTCAACGACGGCTTCCACGGCGTTGGAGTTGACGTAGAGATTCTTATTGGTCAACGCTTCCTGATATTGACTCAATTCCGGTGGCGACCATGCCTGGTCGGGGGAGGGGGGTGCAAGGTCTTTGCCCACCATGACCAAAGGGAGCAAGCCGGCGAGGAGGATGACTGGAAAAGGGCGGATTGAGCCGTAAATTTTTTTACGCTTAACCCGACCAAAAACCTCTGAATACATGTCGCATATTTCTAGTGGGGTTGCGGTTTTAAGTCCATCGGATATTTCACGTTGATTCTGCCTCCTCCTCATCGTCGTCC
The DNA here is from genome assembly GCA_036498725.1 of Verrucomicrobiia bacterium. Taxonomy (GTDB): domain Bacteria; phylum Verrucomicrobiota; class Verrucomicrobiia; order Limisphaerales; family UBA11358; genus UBA11358. The sequence continues at coordinate 2,789 of DASYEY010000048.1, forward strand.
TCGTCCTCGTCCTCGTCTTAACCACAAATGGACGTGAAGCTCCAAACATCAACCTCCAAGCTCCAGAGAAGCACCAATACCCAAGCTCCAATCAACGCGCGGTAGTTATCTGTGGAGGTTGAGATTTGGAATTTCTCTGGAGCTTGGACGCTTGGACGCTTGGATGTTGCCCCTGTTGGACAACCCTTGTCTCTGCGCTTCTGCCAGAATTTAATGGTTGTGAATAACTGCCGATGGATTCACGCCCGGCGATGAACTAATTTACTAGAAGGCATTTAATTGCTGGTAGGGCAAAGCTGCCGCTTTGCCCATTTACAAGTATGGCGATGGCCCAAAGCAGAAAATGAGCAAATCATCAGGCAGCGCGGTGTCTCACCGTTTTTTGCATTCTGAAAATTCTGTCATTCTGTCTAAATAAAAAATGAACCGGATTTTGCATGTGGACGGTGACAGTTTCTTTGCGAGCTGCGAAATCGCGCTCGCCCGGAAACGCGGCATTGATTTGCAAAATCAGCCCGTGTGGGTCGGCGGTGGCCGACGCGGCGACGGCATCGTCATTGCCGCCAATCGCCTGGCTAAAAAATTTGGCGTGAAGACCTGCATGCCGTGCTTCGAGGCCAAGCGACTTTGTCCGCGCGGCGTGTTGTGCCGTCCGCATTACAATGAATACCGCGAGATTTCAGCACATATGTTCCATGTGTTGGAACAATATTCGCCCATGCTCGTGCCGATCTCGATCGACGAAGGCTTTCTCGATTTCACGACGATGGATCAGCATGTTTTCCGCAACACCACGCCGGAAAAATATGTGAAAGAACTCTGCGAGCATGTGACCCGCGAAGTGGATATTCCCGTATCGGCTGGCCTGGGCAATTCCTCCCGCATGGCCAAGCTCGCGACGGACGCGGCCAAGCCCGGTTTTCTGGAAGTGAAAGCCGGGGAAGAAAAAGCTTTTTTACGCGATCGCAGCGTGCGCGACCTTTCCGGCATCGGCAAGAACCGGCAACGTTCGCTGGCGGCGCTGGGGGCGTTGACCTTTGGCCACGTCGCCGAATTACCCTCGCCACTGCTCAGGCAAAAATTCGGCATCTGGGGCACGCAGCTTTGGCTTTTTGCGAACGGTTTGTGGAATGAGCCGCTGTTGCTTGAAGTGAAGGATCGTACGACGATCTCCAGCAACACCACGCTGCCGTACGACGAACCGGATTACGAGGCGGCGCTGACGTTCGCCTTGAGCGAGGCCACCCGGCTGGTCGGCCAGTTGCGGCGCGAACAATTGCAGGCGCGCGAGGTAGGCGTGGCGATCCGGTTTGAAGATTTCTCTGAAGTCGGCGGCGGCCACCGTTTTCGCGAGCCGCAATTTTTGAACTCCGTCATCAACACGCAAGTTGAGGGGATTTTTCGTGACCTCATGACCGGGCAGTTCCGGCCGGTGCGACAGATCCGCCTCATGTTTTCGAATCTGGCGCGGCTCGATACGCAGCCGACGTTATGGGGACGCACGGATGCCGAACGCTGGGGCGCGTTGGACGATGTGACGCAGAAAATGAACGAAAAATTTTCCCGCCCGGAAAAGCCGGCCTTGATGACCGGCGCGCAACTGGCGCTGCGCCAGCTTGATGACGCGCATAAAAATCCGAAGTCAAAATGCCCGTTTGTGCCCCAGCGCGAGATGGTCAAAAAACTGTGGGGTACGGATGCCGACCCGCTCGCACACAAAGGCGATTGGGAAAAGCACCTGGCCAAAGTGAGCAAACAACTTCAGTTCAACCATTGATTTGAAGTTGAGTCAATGCGGGTTGCTTTCCCGAGAACCATCAATGCCATTGGGCAGTTGTGTGAAAGGAGGGCGCGGCGATACCACTGTGCCTGACGGCACTAATGATCCGTCCGGATTGTGATATTCGATTATCGGATTGAAAGGCCCAGTTCTCATAATTGTAACCACGCCATAACTGCCATCGCCTCCGTCGCCAGAACCGGGATTGGCTGCGATCCACGTGTTTTCTTTTTTATTAAATTCCGCACCATACGTGCCGAGGCTTTGCAGGATTTGCGACATGAGTCCGGGCGGATCGTCCTGGCGCTGGCGTTCACGCAACGTCTTTTTGCCGCCGAAATAAAAACGCAGGCCGATCAACCAATCGTCATAGCCGTGGTTGCCCAAGGTCACTTCACCGGTAAGTGCCAGGCCGTCGATCGGAGTTTGATATTCGATTTCGGCGCGCCCGAAATAATCGCGGTAGGCACTCGTGAACGAGATCCCGGCGCGTAAATTTTCCAATGGATAATAATCGGCGGAGAGCCGCCCCACAAAACGTGTGGGGTTCGTATCAATGAAGGGCGCCGGGAATTGATAATCAATGGAGCCAACCCCGCTAAAAAATCCGAAGGTGAACTGTTTATAATAAAATTCCCCCTCCGCCCCGACTTGAAAGGTATTTATGCTGTCGCCGCCGTCACGATGCAGGTAGCCGCCGGTCAAACCCAGCAATCCGATACCCGGGTTGCGCCAGAAGAAATGTCCAGCCCCGCCAAAAAAATTGAGGTCGGAAATGCGGCTGTAAAGTGCATCAGCTTGAAAACCGAATTGGTGTGTGACCGGCAGGGTGATGCTGGCGCTAAAATTATTGCCTGCCGACGAGTTCATGTTGCCACCGGCATAATCCACCTTGCCGTTGATCTCGGAGACGGCTGGCTGGCGCAAGGTAATCGGTGTGACTAGGTTGTCCGAGTTGCCTTCCCGCAAGGAGGAGGAATTGTTGGTCTGCGCGAAAGTTACGTTGGTGAAAGGGGTAAACCCGATGGCGACTGGTAGATAAAGCCAGAGGGAGTTGCGGTTCACTGGGCGAGCTTGCGCAAAACCAATTTGGACGTCAAGTGGCTGTACATCAAATTTAGCCGATACAACTCTGCCAAAATTTATTTTCTGGAATGCGACCTCCTTTTGAGGCATTTTGTCGGTTCAAATTTTATGGACGTAAAACTTCCCAAATTGGGCGAAGGCGCTGATTCCGGCGTCGTTGTCAATATTCTGGTCAAAGAAGGCGATACTCTCGCCAAAGATCAGACTGTGCTGGAATTGGAAAACGAAAAAGCCGTGGCGTCGATTCCCTCGACCGCAGCGGGCGTGGTCACAAAGATCTTTGTGAAATCCGGCGACCGTATCACGGTCGGCCAGCGTATTTTATCCGTGGAAGGTGCCGCTGGCGGTGCCGCGCCGGCCGCTGCCCCGGCCGCCGCCGCTCCCGCCGCCAAGCCGGCGGCGAAGAAAGCCGCGCCTAAACCGGCCGCCGTTGAGGCGGACGATGAACCCGTCGTTGAATCGGCGGATGAAATCGTGAATGAAAATCCGGTCGCGTCACCCTCCGTGCGCCGCGCCGCGCGCGAATTCGGCATTGATCTGCAAAAGGTTACGGGTGATGAATCCGGCCGGGTCACCGGCGAGGACATCAAAAATTATATCCAGCGTTTGATCCGGGCAGCGGCCCGGCCCGCTGGAACCAGCGCAGCCGCGGCTCCGGCCAAAGCCGCGCCGGTGTCGGTGGATTTCGCCCAGTTCGGCCCGATCTTGAAGAAGCCGGTTACCCCGTTGCGCAAGGTCATTGCCCGGCGCATGAGCGAAAGCTCAAATACCGTGGCGCGGGTCACACAATTTGACGACATTGATTTCACGAAACTCGGCGAGTTACGGAAAAAATATGCCGCCGCTTACGAAGCGAAGGGCGTCAAGCTCACGCTCACACCGTTCGTTTTGAAAGCCGTCGCGGCGACGTTGAAACAACATCCGATCTTCAACTCGAGCCTCGATGAAGCTGCCGGCGAGATCATTCTCAAGGAATATATTCACCTCGGCATCGCGGTGGATACGGATCAAGGTTTGATGGTTCCGGTCATCCGCGACGTGGATAAGAAATCCATGGTGGATCTGGCCAAGGAATTGGAATCGCTCGCGGCGAAGGCGCGCGACCGGAAGATTACCGCTGACGAAATGAAGGGCGGCACGTTCACCATCTCCAATCAAGGTGCGATTGGCGGGGCGCATTTCACGCCGGTTGTCAATTTGCCCGAAGTGGCGATTCTCGGCCTCGGTCGGGGCGCGTTGAAGCCGGTGGTGCGCGATGGCCAGATCGTGGCGCGTCTGTTGACACCAATCGCGTTGAGCTACGATCACCGCGTGATTGACGGCGGCAGCGCGGCCCGCTTCACCGTGGATTTGGTGAAGGCATTTGAAAACTTCAGCGAAGATCTAGTGAAGATTTAATTATATGGATCCAATCAAAACAGAAGTAGTAGTAGTCGGCGCTGGTCCTGGCGGTTATGCCGCGGCGTTTTACGCGGCGGATTTGGGCAAGAAAGTCGTCCTGATTGAACGCGATAAAAAGCTGGGCGGCGTTTGCCTCAACCGTGGTTGCATCCCGTCCAAGGCGTTGCTGTACGCGACGCATCAGATCGTCAATTCCCGTGAATCCGCCAATCGTGGCATCACGTTCACCGAGCCCACCGTGGATCTCAACAAGTTGCGCACCTGGAAAGACGGCGTGCTGGCCAAATTGAGCGGCGGCGTGGCGACGCTCGCGAAAATGCGTGGGGTGACGGTTATCGCCGGTCGCGGTTACTTTGAAGGCTCGAACAAACTGCGCGTGGAAACGGAGCAGGGACAGCAATTCGTCGAATACGAACAAGCCATCCTCGCCGTTGGTTCCTTGCCGGCGATGCCGAAGGCGTTTGACCTGGGCAACCCGCGCGTGATGACGAGCACCGAAGCGCTCGAGATCGAAGACATTCCCGAAAACCTGCTCGTCGTCGGTGGCGGTTATATCGGCATGGAAATGAGCACGGTTTACGCTGCCCTCGGCAGCAAGATCACGTTGGTCGAAGCGATGGATTCCATTCTCGCCGGTGCGGATGCTGACCTGGCACGTCCGGTCGTCACGCACGCGAAAAAGATGTTCAAGGAAATCCGCCTCAAAGCCAAAGTCACCAAGATGGCGACCGTCGGCAAGCAGATCAAAGTTGAATCGGAATACAACGGCGAAAAATTGACGGAACTGTACGATCGCGTGTTGGTTTCCGTGGGCCGCGTGGCGAATAGCAAAGATCTCGGTTTGGAAAATACCAAGGTGGAATTGGATGAACGCGGCTTTGTGAAAGTCAATCCGCAGATGCAGACGAATGATCCCAGCATTTACGCCATCGGCGACATCGCCGGCGGCATCCTGCTCGCGCACAAGGCGCACAAGGAAGCGCGCATCGCCGTGGAAAATATTACTGGTGACCGCACCGCCTTTGACAGTGTGATTCCTGCCGTGGTCTTCACCGATCCTGAATTGGCCTGGTGCGGTTTGACCGAAATTGAAGCGAAAGAAAAGGGCGTTGCCTACGAAGTTGCAAAATTCCCATGGTCTGCCTCCGGTCGCGCGTTGACCTTTGACCGCACGGACGGTTTGACGAAGATACTGGTCGCGCCGGAAACCGGCCGCGTGTTGGGTGTTGGCATTTGCGGCGCCGGCGCGGGCGAATTGATCGCCGAAGCCGTGCTTGCGATGGAGATGGGCGCCACGGTGGATGACATCGCCATGACGATCCATCCGCATCCGACCTTGTCGGAAACGCTGATGGAAGGTGCGGACGCCTATCACGGCCACGCCACCCATATCTTCGCGAAGAAAAAAGCGGCGTGATCAGCCAATAAATCTGAAACGAACAACGGCGTGGTTTTAAACCACGCCGTTTTTTATTTCTTAATTTTGTCGGTGACAATGTGAAGGGATACTTGTTTTTTTTGCCACAGATGGAACACGGAAGGGGGACGGAAAAGTATTTTGACGCGAATTACACGAATTTTCACGAATGCCCTGAACTTAGAGCGGTTCAAGAAATACAGTGGTCGTTCGGGAAGAAAAGACGGGGAGCGGTCTTTATGGGTGTTGGCGTCGTTTCGGCTCGGTCACAGGGTTGGCAAACCTGTTCCTTCGCCGAAGCCTCGCCAAAACCCCAAAATCCTCGCTCCGAACAGCCGCAGTATTTCTTGAACCGCTCTAAAACTCAAAATTAAAAACTCTCAACCCTGAACCCTTGAAACAATTGTTTCCAACGCCAGCGGCAAATGCAATCGGCGGGTAAAATCATCGTGTCGCCGGCGGGGTCGCGGCTACGCGGCGAAAGATCGCGTCCACATTCACGATGGCGCCAATTTCACCGAGCAAATGCCAGAAACCGATGTCCGCCCGCATGAGATATACGAAGTCCGGATTGATCAGCCTGTCTTGCAAGGTTTGTTGGGTGATCCGCCGGCGTATTTCCGCAGTTTTTGGATTCGCTTTTTTGTAGTTTCGAAAATCAATCACGGTGTCGGCGGTCGAACCACGGGGACGGAAGGTGTCCAGCCACTCTTCCATCAGGGGCAGAATTTTTCGCGCGCGGGCATGGGGCATGTTTTTTCCATACATGATCGAGAGAAAGCGCCGCTCGGCGGCCTCACTTTTGCGCCAGCCGCGCTCTTTCTGGAGCTGGCGCAATTCAACGATATCAAAATTCAAGTGTTTGACGCTGCCGAAATCCACCAGCCCAAACCGTCCGTCCGGCTGAAACAAATAATTGCCGGGGTGCTGGTCGGCATGAACCGCGCGCAGATGCTGAAGCTGGGTTTCGTACGTTTCGCATAACCGCGTGCCGCTCAGCTGGCGCAAGGCTGGCGCCGGGTTGCGCTTGCCCGTTTTTCCCGCGCCGGCCCGCACCCTGGTTTTAGGCTTCATAATCAAAAATGAGCGTGCTCATTTATTGATCGCCGCCCACGCCATGGCGGTGCTCCCGGTTAAACCGGCTGGGCTGGCCCGGTTGACGGCGCATTGGCCGCCGATAATTATATTGAATGATTTTTCGTGACGCGGGTCTATGGATGCAATTAGTTTTGTGCCGCAATCATAGGATTTCATGAACACGACAATCAGAATGTCGGTCGGGAAATTTTAAGGCGTGATGAAAACTTCGCACGCCCACGCTCTCCAGCTATTTGCCCGCCAATTGCGCTGGCTGCTCACGCTCCGGCTGGCGGTGCAATGGACCACCGTCTGGTTCTTCTGCTGGGGTGTCATCGTGCTCGCGTTACGGATCTGGGGAACGTCCGGCACGTTCTGGCTCGCGTTTGGTCTGCTGGGAATCCTTCCGCTCACGGCCGTGGCCGCCCTTCGGGCACGCCAGTCGCAGCCAAAATTTGACCGGTTGCGGGCAGATTACGACCGCTTAAACGCCTGCGGCGGCGTGCTGATGGCGGAAGAAACGGCGGATATGGACGCGTGGACGGCGCAACTACCCGCCGCCAGCGTGCCGAAATTTCACTGGCGCAGCGGTCGTCCGATCTTTCTATTGCTGGTTGCGACGGGATTTGTGGCCGTGGCGTTGCTGTTGCCGGAACGATTGACCAGACTGGCGGCGCACCGGTCGTTGGAGATCGGTCCGGTCGTCGAACAGTTGCAGGCGGAAGTCAAAACGTTGGCGCAGGAAAAGCTGGTGCCCGACAAGCAGGCCGATGAGTTGCAGAAACAATTGGCGCAGTTGCAAAAAGATTCTTCCAGTTACGATCCGGCCAAGACCTGGGAAGCGCTGGATCATATTAAACAAGCCGATTCTGATGTGGCCAAACAGGCGGCGGAAGAGGCGCTGAGAAAGATGGAATCATTGGCGCAGGCAGAAACCCTTGCGCAGGCAATGCAATCGGCGGCGGATAAAGGCATGAATGCCGAGACGGCTTCGCAGGCCGCGCAGGATCTGGCGACGCTGTTGAATGCGGCAAAATTGGAAACTGGCATCATGGACAATAAAATCCCGCCAGAATTGCTTGCCGGGCTGAGCGGTTTGAACCCGGAACAAATGAAAAAATTGGCGGCGGCTTTGGCGGCAAATAAAAATTCGCTCAGCGCCCTGGCGGGCAAGCTGGCGAACCTCAAGCTGATTGACGCTGCGACCTTGGCGAAATTGGCGGCGGCCGGGCAGGGCGGTAATCCCGCCGCCTTGGCAGATTATCTGGCGCAGTGCAAGGGCGGGGGTGACGATGAAATTTTTTCCTGGCTGGCCAAGGCCGGCAAAGGCGGTCCTGGCGGCGGTGGCCCGGAAGGGAACATGATGTGGGACAACGACACGTCGGAAAAAGATTTGAAATTCAAGGAACACGCGTTGCCGCCGTCCGCGCATCTATCGGACGCACAGATGGTCGGCGTGAGCAAGGCGGCGCCGGAACTGGCGGCGAATGACCTCCAGGAACAGCACGGCGCGCTCGATAATACGGCGGCCAGCGGCGGTTCGGCACATGCTCAAGTCATCCTGCCGGAGCAACGCCAGGCGGTGCAGGCATTCTTTAAGCGCGATGGAAAATAAAACACTCGTAAAACGCCCGGTGTTTTGAACTGTGACCCTTTAAATTTATGTCCGATCAAATCTTAAAACCCGAGGAACTCGCTCCCGCTGCCGAATTGGCGCGGAAAACATTGGAACAACTCGATCGCATTTTGCTCGGACGCAAGGAACTTCATCGCCTGGTGCTCATCGGCATCCTGTCGCGCGGACATGTCTTGTTGGAAGGCCTGCCCGGCCTCGGGAAAACCGCGCTGGTTAAAACCATCGGCCAGATCTTGAAACTGGATTTCAAACGGGTTCAGTTCACGCCGGATCTGATGCCGGGCGACGTTTTGGGCTCCCATATTTTACAGGAAACCAGTTCCGGTAAACGGGAGCTGGTTTTCCAGCCGGGCCCGGTATTCACCAATATTTTGCTGGCGGATGAAATCAACCGCGCTTCGCCGAAGACGCAATCGGCCATGCTCGAAACGATGCAGGAGAATTCTGTCACCCTGCTGGGTACGACCCGTCCGCTGCCGCAACCGTTCTTTGTGCTCGCCAGTCAGAACCCGATCGAATTGGAAGGAACCTATCCGCTGCCCGAGGCGCAGTTGGATCGTTTTTTGTTCCGGCTGTTATTCGAGCAGGTAGATGCGGAAGTTTTAGACCAGATCATTTCCGAACGGCGGCGGGGTGAATTGCCCGCGCCCACGTGGCAGATGGAGCCGGCGCAGTTGCAGTCGTTATTCGCGATCATCGGGAAAATATATCTGCCCCGGCCGGTTTCGCGTTACATCGCGCGGCTGGTTTCCGCCACCCATCCCGGCGGGGCGGAAGCCACCGGGCCGGTGAATCAATACGTCAGCTACGGCGCATCGCCGCGGGCGGCCATCGCCATCGCCGAAGCGGCGCGGGCACATGCTTTCCTGGCTGGGCGGCCGAGCGTGGGATTTGAAGATGTGAAGGCCGTCACGCCGCCGGTCTTGAATCACCGGTTGATCCTGAATTACCAGGCGCGTTTCGACCGCATGACCCCGTCAAAATTGATCGGCGAACTGCTCGGCCAATTGGACGAAACCGGCTTGAATCTGCCGAAGGATGTGGCGGCGGCGGTTTGAGACCAACCCGAATTTTTGAGCCAATGAAATCTTCGAATCGCGAAACGCATTTCCCGTGCGCGGCTTTTTTTGGCTGTTCGCGTCCTTTATCGGCCGGTTGGTGCCGGCGAGTTTTCGCGTGGTCCTTGGGCATCATTTTATTGCCGGCCTTTTCCGGGCGGGCCGAAGATTTCGGCGATATTTCCGTCAGCCCGACGGCGATCTATACCGGCAACACCTTTCACGGTTACGCCGAGACCCAGGTCATTTTGGAAAATCATTCGTCCAGCCGGTCACACACCGTCACGTTGGTTTCGCCGAATCGTCCCTGGAACAATGGCAACAGCCTGAGCCGGTTATCGCGTTCGGCAACCCTGGCGCCGGGCGCGCGCGAAATCATGTCGCTGTTGCAACCGCCGTTGCCCCTGTCGGGTGATGGTTTTATCCGGGTGGAAGTGGACGGTGAAGGCGAAGGCCAGGTCAATGCGCCGACCGCCCGCACCCATTGCGTCGGTTATTCCTATTCGGGCCGCAATGGGCAACCGACGGTGTTGGTCAGCCGCAGCCTGGATTTTGATGCGGTCAATCTGATGCTGCAAACGGGTGCCAGTACGGCGTCTCGTTCCAGTGGTGGCACGACCAGTTCGGCTTCGCAGGCCACCGGTGCGCCAGGAGCCTTTAGCAGTGGTCATAAGGATTTGTCCAGGGCCTGGATGCCCGACCGGCACGCCGGGGCTGGTGGCAACTGGCTCGAATTGGACTATGCCAAGCCGCAGAAAGTTGACCGGATCATCATCCACAGCGTGCAAACGTCCTTAAGACTGGGCGATATCAAGTTAGTTGGCGTTTCGGGAACAAACTATTTTGCCGGGGCGATGTCGGCGGCGAAAATTATGGGTGACCATGCCCGCGGATGGAATATTGAAATGACCATCCCGACGACGGGGGAGGCGATCCGGACCGTGCGGATTGATTTTGGCAGGATTTCGGCGGGAACCATCGCAATTGACGGCGTGGCGATCGCCGATGCTTCCAGCCAGCAATGGGCGTCTGCGGCACGCGCCAGCAGTGAAAATACGTATGTTCCGCCGCCAGCGTATTCGCCAGGCGGAACGACGGCGGACACGATCGAATGTCTGCGCGCGGAATCGGCGGTGGCTGGCTGGAGTGAAAATTGGCTGGCCTACACGCCATTTGATGCCATTGCCCTGAGCGCATCCGATCTCGCCACGATGCCGCCGGCGATTTTTAACGCGGTCACCGATTACCTGTTCGCTGGGGGTAATGTGATTTTGACCGGCCAGACCGGACTGCCAGCCACGTGGCGTTCGCTGCGTGAACAAACTTTGTCCGCCGGCCGGCAATATCAGGTCGGCTTTGGCAAATGCCTGGTTTTTCCGGCGGCCGATGTTGCGACGCTGGATGAGGCTTCCGCTCAAACCGCGCGCGAAGTGGTGCGGGATACGTCACGTTACTGGCAGTCCCTGCCAGACGACGGCACGGCGGCGAACGGGCTGTTTCCGGTGGTGGACAATTTAAAGATTCCCACCCGTGGCTTGGTGGTCATCATGCTGGCATTCGTCGTCATCATCGGTCCGGTTAATATCATCTTGTCCAACCGGTATAAGCGGCGGACGTGGATGTTGTGGACGATTCCCGTGATCTCCTTCATCACCACCTTGCTGGTTTTTGCCTACAGCCTGCTCAGTGAAGGCATCACGCCGAATATGCGCATCGCCGGTCTGACGGTGCTGGACCAGGTTAATCACCGGGCGGCGACGATCGGGGTGACGGCGTTTTATTGTCCGCTCACCCCGGGCGGGGGTTTGAAATTCAACTTCGAGACCGAAGCCACGCCGCTGGTGCGCGTCGGTAATGGTTCGGGTACGGCGCGGGAAATGGATTGGACACAGACGCAGCATTTGCAACACGGTTGGGTGTCGGCGCGGGTCCCGGCACATTTCCATTTGCGCAAAGCGGACATCCGCCGCGAACGGGTGGAGATCGTGAATGAAGGCGGAAAGCTAAAGGTCATCAATGGCCTGGGCACCCCGATCAAATCGTTATGGGTGGCTGATGCCAGCCTGAACCTCTACGAAGTGCATGGCGTCGCTGCCGGGCAGAAATGCGATCTGTCCCGGTCAACGCAGCCAGCCGTGCCGGATAATGCCGGAGTGACCGGGTTGTTCCATGAGATTGGTTTTGTGGCCGATCCAAATTCCTTGGACACCATGGCCACCAAATACCTTTTGCCGAACACCTATATCGCCGTGCTGGATGGCAACCCGTTCATTGAAAACGCGCTCGGCGCGTCAGCCAGCCCGAAACGTACCCGCAGTTCCGCCGTGGTTTATGGCCTGCTTGATTCACCGGAAACCCCATGAAAGTCCAAGTTAAAAATCTGCGGAAAGAATTTGGCCGGACCGTGGCCGTGGACAACATCTCGTTCGCGTTCGACTCCGGCCATATCTTCGGTTTCGTCGGCCCCAACGGCGCGGGCAAAACCACCACGATGCGGATCATCTCCACCATTGAGGAACCGACCTCCGGCGATGTGCTCCTGAACGGTATTTCCGTTTGCGAAGAACCGGAACTGGCGCGCCGCGCCGTCGGTTATGTGCCGGACACCTTGCCGGCGCACGCGGATATCACCGTCCATGAATACCTGGATTTTTACGCGCGCGCCTACGGTCTGCGCGGTAAAAAACGGACGCAAGCCATTGAGGCGATTGAGGAATTTACCAACGTCACCGGCATCCGCGAGAAACATCTGAAATCGCTTTCCAAGGGCATGAAACAGCGGGTCAGCCTGGGCCGGGCGCTGGTGTATGACCCCGATGTGCTGGTGCTGGATGAACCGGCCGCCGGTTTGGATCCGCGCGCCCGCGTGGAATTGCGTGAATTGCTCATGCTGCTCGCCGAGCGGAAAAAGGCGATCCTCATCAGTTCGCACATCCTCACCGAATTGACGGAAATTTGTAACGGCGTGGTCATCATTGAGCGCGGAAAAATCCTGGAAACCGGCACGATTGATGAAGTGCTTAAGAAAAGCGCGCCGCGCCGCACGGTGGCGATCCGGCTGCTGGACACGCAAAATGCGCCCTTGCTCAAGGCCCTGCTGCAAACGCCCTTCGTCGAAAATGCCCGTGACGTGGCGAACGAGGTGCATTTTGAATTGAGCGGCGACGAAGCGGTCGCATGTGACGTGCTGGAAAGTTTGATCGCCCAGAAATTCAAGGTCATCGAATTTCGCCAGACCAAGGTGAACCTGGAGGATATTTTCATGAACGTGACGAAAGGAGGAGTGCAATGAGAAATGAAGAAGGAAAAAGGAAGAATGAAGAATTTCCATTGAACTGTGCGCTAGTGGTATTGACTGATGCCATCGTTGCAACCGATTTCGCCTCTTCATTCGACAGTTTGCCTTCTTCATTTCTTATCCTATGACTTTCACCAAACTAAAATCGCACTTCATCAACTGGCGCGAATGGGAACTGAACCCCATCGTCATCAAGGAACTGCGCCAGGCCGTGCGGAGTTGGGCGGTCACCGGCATGTTGATATTGTTCCTGTCAGTGCTGTTCATCGCGTCGCTCGGATTCCTGGTCACACAAAGTTTCAGCGTGGACACGGACCTGCGGCTGGGCGGCACGATGTTTTCCGCCTTTACCATGATCCTGGCGGTGGCGAGCGTGATCTTCATTCCGCTGTATGTCGGGGTTCGCGTCGGAGCGGAGCGGGTGGATAACAATCCTGACCTGCTTTACGTCAGCACGTTGTCGCCGGGGCGCATCATCCGGGGGAAATTTTTCTGCGGCGCTTACATGGCGCTGCTGTTTTTCAGCGCCTGCATGCCGTTCATGGCGTTTACGAACCTGCTGCGCGGCGTGGATTTGCCGACGGTCTTCTTCGTTTTATTTTTTCTGTTCCTGGTCGTCTGCCTGGCCAACATGTTCGCCATATTTCTGGCGTGCCTGCCCCTCAGCCGGCCCTTCAAGATTTTATTCGCCCTGATCGGGTTCATCGCCTTGTGTTTTGTCATCACCTCGGTCATCGGTTTTACTTTTTCGATGATGCGGTTTGGCCTCGGCGGCACCCTGGGAACGCGTGAGTTTTGGGGCGGTGTCGCCACGGCGGTCGGCATTGGGCTTGGCCTCATGGGCCTGTTTTATTTTCTGGCGGTGGCGTTGATCTCGCCGCCTTCCATGAACCGCGCGTTGCCGGTGCGCATTTATCTTACGGTCATCTGGTTTTTGGGCGGGCTGTTGACCGTGGGCTGGGCGATGAAAACCGGCTATGCACAGATAATTGGTGCCTGGGCGATGATCAGCTTCGTGTTGCAACTGCTTTCGTTGCTGGTGGTCATCAGCAACGCCGACCAATTAAGCGCCCGGGTGCGCCGTGATATTCCGCAAGGCGGCGGAAGACGCGCGGTGGCCTTTCTTTTTTTCAATGGCGCCGCCGGCGGCCTGCTCTGGGTGGCCATCCTTAGCGTGGCAACCTTTTTTGCCACCAAAGAGGTGCTTTTTCTGGGTGAGACGTGGTCAGCCAGGGGATTGGCAATGAATGCCAACGATCAGGACCAATTTTTTACCGCCAGCGCGGCGACCCTGGCCTATGCCTTTGCTTATGCCTTAACCGCCTTGCTTATCCAGCGAAATTTTTTCCCGAAACGTTCGCCCAAGCTTGCCGGGTTGCTCTGCGTCTTATTGGCCGGTGCCTGGGCAGTTTTACCCAGCATCGTTTTTTTCTTCCTGAATCAACTTTCCTGGCGGTCGGTCGAAAGCCTGCAACTTGGGAATGTTTTCAACATCTTCAGCCTGCGCGAGGATGAGCGCCGCGTTTATCATCTGTTTTTTGCCATGGGCTGGCTGATCTTGATGATCGTGTTGAATGCGAATTGGTTCGCCCGGCAGGCCAAGAATTTTCGCCCGGCAGGTGCAGGCGAAGTGCCGCCGCCTTTGCCCCAATAAAATGCCATGGATGCCAAGCTCCAACAATCCCTGCGCGACGGCGAAAAGCTCGGCGCCCGTTACGCGCTGCAGATTCCGCAAGTGACGACCAGCGGTTTGATCGGCGCGCGGGCCGGCCGGCGCGCGGGCAGTTCGATTGATTTCCAGGATTATCGGGAATACCAGCCCGGGGATGACCTGCGGTTCATTGATTGGGGCATCTATGCCCGCACCGACCGCTTGACCGTGAAATTATTTCGCGAAGAAGTCACGCCGCATCTCGATCTGATCCTTGACGGTTCGGCTTCCATGAATTTGCCGGATACGGCAAAGGCCGGGGCCGCCGCGCAACTGGCCGCTGTGCTGGCCGCCGCCGCCGCCAATGCCCAATGCACGCAGGCTGTCTGGCTCAGCGGCGAAGGATTTCAGCGGTTGGCGAACGACACGCTCACCCCTTCCGCATGGGATAAATTGGAACTCACCAGTAAACGTTCGCCGGCGGAATCCCTTGAGATCCTGCCGCCGAAATTGCGCCGCCTCGGCGTGCGCGTATTCATCAGCGACCTGTTGTGGCCGGGCGAACCGGCGGCGGTTTTGCGTCGCTTGCGCGACGGCGCTGCGGCGTTGTTCGTCATCCAACTCATCGCCCGTGACGATGTGCAACCGCCGGAGCACGGAAACTTGCGCGTCGTGGACAGTGAAACCGGCGAAGAACGCGAAATCTATATTGATTCCAGCATTGCCAAACAATATGTGGAAAACCTGGCGCAATGGCAGCAATCCTGGAGCGACGCCTGCCGCCAGGTGGGCGCCCACATGACCACGATCATTGCCGAGGATTTGGCGGGCAGCCTGACCGAGCTGGAAGCCATCCAATTGCTCGTGCCCGCGTGAATTTTGAAGGATGAATGATGAAGGGTGAAGGAAGAAATAATCAACCGCGTTGCCGGCGGCTTTTTCGTTTCATCCTTCATCGTTCACCCTTCATCCTTATTTGACGATGTTCCCTTTCCTCACATATCCGCTCGCCTTGATCGCGCTGGCCACGGTGCCGGCGCTGGCGGCGATTTATGTGCTGCGCAACCGTTTCCGGCACAAACAGGTTTCCAGCCTCGTGCTCTGGCGGTTTCATGTCCAATCCAAGTCCGGTGGTGCGAAATTCAACCGGCTCCAGTTGCCGCTGCTGTTTTTTCTCGAACTGCTTATCCTCATCTTGCTCGTCGTGGTCGCCACTGGGCCGCGCTGGAAATTGCCCCAATCCACCCGCCCGCTCATCGTGGTGCTCGATGATTCGTTCTCCATGCGGGCGGAGCACGACGGGATTTCCGCCCAAGCGCGGGCGCATGATTTTTTGGAAAAAATGTTCCGCCACCAACCGCCGCCTTCCACGCGCCTG
>DASYEY010000049.1:0-29053 GCA_036498725.1 Verrucomicrobiia bacterium
AGAAGGCAACATCGGCCTGATGAAGGCGGTGGAAAAGTTCGAATACAAGCGCGGCTATAAATTTTCCACCTATTCGACCTGGTGGATCCGCCAGGCCATCACCCGCAGCATCGCCGACCAGGCGCGCACCATCCGCATTCCGGTGCACATGATCGAAATCATTAACAAGTTGATGCGCGCGCAGAAAAAATTATTACAGGAACTGGGCCGGGAAGCATTGCCGGATGAGATCGCAGATGAAATGCTAATGCCCGTGGACCGCATCCGGGGCATCTTGAAGATGGCCCAGCAGCCGGTGTCGTTGCAATCGCCGGTCGGCGACAGCGACGAAGCGAGCTTTGGCGATTTCATCGAGGATAAAACCGCCGAAAACCCGCTCGACATCACCAGTTTCAGCCTGCTCAAAGACCGGATCAGCGATGTGCTCAGCAGTTTGAACGAGCGTGAACGCCAGGTTTTGGAATTACGCTTCGGCATCGGCGACGGCAATGCCCGAACCCTCGAAGAAGTCGGCGCGCAATTTCACGTCACGCGAGAGCGCATCCGCCAGATTGAAGCCAAAGCCCTCCGCAAGATGCGGCATCCAACCCGCCTCAAATTGCTGAACGGGTTTCTGGATGTTGATAATCCTGACCTGGCTTAAATCCAAAGGAATCAGGCTCAGGCCGCCACCTTCAAGTGTGTGATGCGGAAAATCGCGCCGCGCGGCTCATTGCCGAGGCAGACGATTTCCCAGCCATGCGCCAAAACGTTTTGTTGGACGACCGCCAGGCCAAGACCCGTTCCCCTTTGATGGGTGGTGAAATAAGGCTTAAAAATTTCCTGGCGGTTTTCCACCGCCACACCCGGGCCATCATCACGGATTTCCAAAGTCGCTTCATTCGCGCCGGAACGTTGGGCGATGACCTTGATCTGGCCGCCAGCGTCCGCGGCCTGGATGGCATTGAGGATCAGATTAAATAAGACCTGCCGGAACAATTGTTCATCAGCTTCGATGGCAAACGTCGCGTCGGTGACTTCCACGCGCAGCTGCTTTTCCTCGATGTCAAAGCTCAACGTGCGGACAACTTCATTGGCGGCCGCCGCCAACGCAATTTTGGTGCGGCGCACTTCGCGCGGCCGCGAATAGTTGATAAACTCCGTCAGTTGCGCGGTGACCTTGTCGGTCTGGTCCACAATGGTCCTGGATTTTTCCATCACCTCGCGCGTGGCATCCGGCAATCGCGAAACCATCTGTGCCTGGCCGCGGATGATGTTCAGCGGATTCCGGGTTTCATGGGCCAGGCCAGCCGCCGCGAGATTCATTTCCTTCAAATGTGAATTCAACTCGCTCGCGCGCACCAGCCGGATTTGCAGATCAGCGGTCTTGGCGATATTGCGCCAGGCCAGGCCGACGCCCAATGCAGAAATGCCGGCAAAAAAACTGATGATGCAACGCAGCCAGCCATCGCCGACACAGATGGCGCGGTAAGTGTCCGTGGACATGACCAGCACCAGCCCGTGCAATTCATGCGTGGAAATGAACGTCTTGAACTCCACCTCCGACATCGTGCGCATCCACGGCGGACGATGATCACCATTGCGCGGGCGGCCTTCGCGTTCGGGCGGCCGCCGGTTGTCACCCGGCGGCATCATCGGCGGCGGTTCCAGGCCACCCGCCGAATTGGTGAACGGCGGCAGATTGCTGGGAGAAAACCCGCCGAAGTTCGTGCCGCCGGAAAAATCCGGACGTCCGCCGCGCCGGAAAAAATCTGGATTGCGCGGCCCGCGCGCTTCGCCATTGGTAAAATTTCGCGGCGGCGAGAAGAGGACAGTGGGCGCGTTGGTCACGCCTTCCGCACTGACGCTGGCACCTTCCACCGGCCAGACAAAGGTCACATGGTTATCCGACCAGAATTCATTGCCCGACAATGTTTCATGGGAAAATATATTGGTGTCGCCAACGGCCACAATCGGTTGGTCATCCGTGTTCAGCAGGCCGACGTAAAACAATTTAACGACGTAATTTGACCGGTTGTTGACGAGCTCGTTAAGGATCGGTTCCAGCCGGTCCTGAAAAACCGCGCCGTGATATTGCAAGGCGCGCGTGACGGCGTTCAGCGTGCCGGCGATCTCATGCGAACGGCTGCGCAAATCAGATTTCGCCGCCTCGACCACGTTATGATGCTCATCAATCTGCCAGGCAACCACGAGCAACCAGGTGCCCAGCAACAAGCCGAACACCCATTTGCCGCGTTGATCAAGTTTCATGCGCTATTTCAGTTAGGCCATCACCAGGATAATCGCAACGACTAAATTCACTTATTTCTTCTTCATTGGAACGCGTTCCAGGTATTGGTCCAATTGTTGTTCAGAAACAGAATTGGTAATGCCGGGAGCCTGGCTGGATTCATTTCCCACCATCGGCACCAACTGTCCCGGCATCCGCACAATGTGCGGGGTAAGGAAAATCAACAATTCATTTTTGGTGTTGCTCTTGCTGGTATATTTGAACAAGACACCGAGATACGGGATATCACCGAGGAATGGCACCTTGGTGTCAGTACTGGTTTTGTTGTCGCCGATGAGTCCGCCAATCACGACCGGTTGCGCATCTGGCGTCACCACGACCGTATCCGCGATGCGCACGTTCAGGTTGGGGGCAAAAATCGGACTACCCAACACACCGCCGCTAGCAATCTCCTGGCCGGGACTAGAGGTGTCCACCGAAGTTGTTTCCGGCTGCAAGATCATTTCCACCAAGCTGTTGTCGCCGATGAACGGAGTCACGTTCAGGATGATGCCCACATTTTTATAAGAGCCGCTGATACTCGTTGTGCCAGTTCCGATGGCGCTATCAGAAATATTGACGCCATTCGGCAAATAAATCTGTTGGCCGACGACGATCTGTGCCAATTGTCCATCACGCGCCAAAATAGATGGGCGTGATAATATTTCAGCCTTGCCGGTTCCGGCAACCGCTCGCAACGTGGCTTGAAAATCCGATCCAGCAATCTGATACAGGCCGCCGCTGCCCAAGGTTGAGCCACCCGAAACCAATGATCCCTGATTCATCTTGCCGCCAATCGCCGTGAGATTGGTCACTGCTGAATTCAACCCGGACAAACCCATAACCGTTCCAGCCGTTTGCTGAATGGAGCCATTTTGTTGCCCCCACCCCCCCTCCACTCCCAAGTCCAGGGAGTTGTTATGGTCCACTTCCATGAATACAACTTTGATCAGCACCTGCGGTTTCGGCATGTCAAGATTCCGCAACACATTGCTGATCTGCATCATCGTTTCCTTGTCCGCCGTGATGACGATGTTATGCGTATCCTGATCCATCGAAACCTGAGCCGTACCAACCGTGCCGTTATTGTTGTATTGGACAGCGCTGCCGGAACTACTATTGCCGAAGCCGCCGAAGCCGCCAAAACCACCGAAGCCACCGCCGCCGCGGCCGGTACCGCCGCGTTGTTGGGCGTGCAAAGCCAAAGCGGCCCCGAACACCACGAGTGCCGCCAGGCTGAAATGTTTCGTTAAATTTTTCATAATTTACCTTGGAATAAAATAATTGCTGGTTGTCCGGTCATTATTGGCCGCCGCGCGCGCCACTGCCGCCACTGCCAAAAGAGCTGCTCGTGGTGGTGCTCGACGAACTGGTCGCCGTCGCCGTATTCTGCGCCCGCAAGGCAAATGGGCTTTGCGAAGAACTGCTGCTGTTGTTGCGCGAGGCGGTACTGCTCTGGAACATATTTTGCAGCACTTGCAACGCTTGATATGGATCCGCATTATTCAAGTGGAAGACGTAAACATCCTGGTCGCGGTCGGAAGACACATCCAGGCTCTGCATCATGTTCGCGATCTCCGCCATCATGTCTTTGGGGGCCGTTACAATAACGGCTTGGATGCGCGAATCGGCCACCGCTGTGACTTGGGTCGCTTTTTTGATACGGTCCGCATCGCTACCGCCAGTGGATGAACCGCTGTTGCCGCCACCACGATTGCCACCAAATCCACCGCCGCCAAAGAACCGGGAGAAAGGATTGCCGCCCCCAAAACGCGGCGTGGTGGCAGCACTGTTGCCAGAGCCGCTGGTGTTGCTTTGGAACACGCTGCCGAGTTCGTTCGCGATATCTGTTGGGTTCGCATATTTCAAGGGAAAGACACGGATTTCAGTTTCGGCTTCGGCACTGCTATCAATCGCCTTGATGATCTGCATGAGGTGACGGATATTTGATTGCGTGTCGGTGATGACTATGGAATTACCAGCGTCATTCGCAACTACCGTCGCTTGCGGCGAAACAAATGATGATAAATCCTTCACCAAATCACCCGCGTCCACGAACCGGATCGGGATGATCTGCGTCACGATCTCATCATTCTTCGGAACCTCGTCCGGGTTATTGCTGACCCTCACCGGAATGTCGCGCGTCTTCGCATCATTCTTGTCCAGGATGGTCAACGTGCGTTCGTCGTTGCGGATCGCTGCGTAACCGTTCTGGTTCAATACCTGGTTCAACAGATTCACGGCTTCATCGCGCGTGACCGGATGGCTGCTGATGACGCTCACATTGCCGTGCACTGGCGTATCAAGCACGATGATGAAACCCGCCGCATCGCTCAGATAGTTCAAGACCATTTCCAACGGCGCATTGCGGAAATTCAACCGGATCTCGTTCACGTTCGTGCCGGTGGCGGGCGGCATGAAATCAGACAGGACCGGTGCGCGGTTCGCCACGAACGGACGCGAGGGCAAAATCACCTGGCTGCCATTGGCACCCTTGGTGGTTGCACTTTGATCCGGCGCACCTTGATCGGGACTGTTCGCATCGGGTGGTCCCTGATCCGTATTGGCATCGGGCGGCATGGGCGGGGCTTCCCCCGCCGGACCATTCGGCGCGACGCTGGGCGCGCCCAATTCGGGCGCGGGCGCATTGGTATCCGTCTGCGCGAGCGCGGGCAAGGCCAATCCGGCAACGCCGAGCGTAATGAAGGTTAAAATTGTTTTTTTCATTTATTTTCCTGTTCCCGTTGTTGCTTAAGTCGTTTCAAAACATCATTTTGATCAAGGCTGGCTGACGGCGGAGGTGAACCCGACGTTGTGGCCGGTGTCGAATTATTGCCGCCACCCGTCGCTGGGATGGCTGAAATATTGCCAATGCCCGAACCGGCGGACAGGTCATCGGCATCAGCCAGTTCCCAACCGCCAGTTCCCTGGCGCATTCCCGCGCCGATCTTCAGCGTGAATTCTTTTTTATCTGCGCCCATCAATTTCACGCTGTCTGACGTGATCTCCGTGACGGTGTAACCGACGATGTTACCGGACACGGATAAAATTTTGGTCAGCTCTTCATTATTGCCGCTGAAGAAGGCAAATATTCCTTTTTCATAAGCCATCGTACCGACCAAGGCGAACGCCGGTGCGGAATTATTCCGCGACCGGGAACGAGGACGAACATACGTTGAATGCCCGCCGTGCGGATAACGGCTTGGGTCAAAGATATTCCGGTCAGCGATGAATTGGCTGAACCGGGAATAGTCCGTGTCACTCGGAACCGAGCTTTGCGCAACGGACGAAGCGTTGCCCGCAAAAAACAAGGCGAGGGACAACAATGGCGCCCCCAAGATGGTTTGGCTGAGTTTCATGGTTTGAAATTTCATGGTTTGGCGGCGGGCAACAGTGCCAGTCCGTTGATTTCAAGTCCGAGCGTCAATTGCTGGCCGGTCACGTCATGCGCGCCCAATTCGACCGAATCCAATCGCAATGCCATCGAACTGCTCTCGATCTCATTCAGGAACCGGGTCAAGCTGCCAAGGGCGCCGCCGACTTCCACCCGGCAATCCAGTGTCAGGTAATTCGTTGAATCATTTTTCCACTGCGGCATGATGCCCGTGAGCTCCGCCCCGCTCCGGCGTGACCAATCGGTGAATGATTGCAATACCTGCTGCTCGGCTTGTGAGGTGTTCGCCGGCAACGCATTCGATTGCATGTCCCGCCATTGGCTGCGGATGCTCGCATCCCGCCGGATCAATTGGTTGCCATCCTTGACTTTAGCTCGCAGGTCGGCGATCTCCGCCGATCGCGTGCCCCACCAGTGCGAAAGCGGGGTATAAACCCAATCCACCCCGACCAGCAGCGCGAACGCCACCCCGACCAGAATCATTAAAAATTGTTGCCGGTTCTTAATTTGCATTTGCGCCTCCACTGTTGCCGTATTGAAATTCCATGGAAAACTGGATGGGGGTCTTGCCGCGCACCTGACTCAGGTGCACCCCGCTCACGCCGGATATGCTTTGCAGCTTCGATTGCATCAACAACAAGGACGAGTTATCACGGGCCGTGCCGGAGCAAGTTACCTTGTTGCCATCGTGGATCTCAATCGTCTTCGCCGTCACCACGCCATCTTCAGGAAAAACCTGGGTGATTTGCTTCAAGATGGTCAGGATATGGAATGATGAGTCATACCAGGGACGAAATTGCCGGATATTGTCCTCCACCGCGTTCAATTCAGCAACGTGTGCCTCCAGTTTGTGCCACTGCGAACGCAACCGTAATAACTGATATTCCTGAAAGAGGAACAATAACAGCACGATAACAACGATGGCCGCCGCCGCCATGCCCAACGTGCCCATGCGGCCGGAAGAATATTTATTGATTGCCTGTTCGATGACCGACGGTTTTGGCGGCAGAAATTCCAACCCCGGCTTCGGTTCCGTCAGCGTCCGCGCGGTCAAGCTGAACACGGCGGAGACCGAAACTCCGGCCGGCACTGTGGCCGCAAATTCATTCGGTGCGTAAGCAGCAGCCCATTCGACTTTCAACCCCAGCGGCTCAAAGCGCAGCTCCAGCTCATCCACCAAAGGCTGCGCCAACTCGCGCGGGCCGAAAATGCGAATGTGCTTTACCGCGTCGCGCACTTCCCCGGGCAACTGGCCGAGCGTGACGCGCGTTTCCCGCGTGACCGCCTCCGTGCGCAGACTGCGGCGGCCATTTTCATTTTCCACCGTGCCATCCAGTGCGCGCAACACCGCGATGCCGCCGCCCGTCGTGACCTGCAAACCGACATTGTTTTCGCCGATCACCAGCGCCAGCACGCCTTGCGCATTTCCCGGCGATTGCAGCGCAGAAATTCCGAGGGTAAAACTGACCGGCTTCAACTTCGCGGCCGCCAGGACATTTTCCAGCGCGCCAATCTGCGTATTGGGAATCCCCGCAAACAAAACATATTTTTTGTCCGCCGCCAGCGGGGTCCGGGAGCTGGCGACCTGCAAGGTCTCGATATCCGATGAAAAACCACGCTCGGCCTCCATCTGCAATAAACTGGCCGCGTCCGCGTCCGGCAAGGGCGGCAATTCCGTGTGCGCAGTCAAAACCCATTTCAACGACACGCCAACAACGCAATCACGCACCCGCACGCCGGCAGCGTCCAATTGATTCCGGATTTCCCGGCCGGCAAGTTCCGGCGCCGCCGTCAACGGATCCAGCGTGAGCGTGACGGAAAACGTTTGCAGCGTTTGCAACGCACCGTTGGCGCGGCGCAACACCACGCCGTCCAGCTTGTTGCCGTCGAACGCGAGTCCCAGCAGCGTCGCCGGGATTTTCCGTTTCGGGAAAGAGAATTTGAAATCAGGTTTCATTGCGTATTATTCGCGAGCGTAGTTTGCCGGACTTTGTCGCCCAGTGCCCAGCCCAGCCGGCTCAGGTCCTGGCGATAAATGACTTTCGGCGTGCCATCACTGAGATCGAAAACGAATTTGACGCGCCGATAGCCGCGGCCATAGGCGCCGACCGCCGCGATGTCGGCGGTGTATTGAAAACTTCGGGTGGTAACATAATCGCCGCGCTCCAACAATTGGAGCGTTGAGTTATTGCCACCCAACGCATCATAAACCCAGGCCAGCGATGTAAGCATCGTGGGGTTTTGTTCACGATACGTCACAAGTGTTTGCGCATCCCCCTCGGCGGTCTGCTCACTGCCATTATTCAAACTCATGAATAAAGCAACCAAAACATCTTCACTCGCGGTATTGATGTTGACGCGACCGTACGCATAGATGTTGGTCGTCGTCGTCACATTGGTTGAGAGACTGGCCACATCTGCATCCGTCATTCCCGCCGCCCGGCAATGCGCCGCCCACGCCAACATACCCGCGTAAGGATAGCCATTGGTAACGGTCTTGAAATAGCCTGTGTTTATGCCGGCTGCCTGTAGTAGTGAAGTGAGTTCGCTCCGAGACAACCTCAACGAGCTCACATTCGTCAGCATTGTCCCATCCACATGAAAATTTGGTTCGCGGATATAAACCGTGGTGTATTCTGCCAACCCAGAATTTAACTGGCCGGTGCCGGTGGTATCCTTCTCATTGGCATCCAGCACCCCATTGCGATTGAGGTCGTCACCGTACAGCAGGTTCACCGAGGAACCGTAAACCAGCCGCAGTTCATCCACCGTTTCCAACGGGGCATTTTTATCAATGTAACCTTGCGCACTATAATCATTTTGCGCAACGCCGTTCGTGCCCCGCCAATCCTGGATGGCCCCGGCAAAATCAAAGGTCATGTTTGGCAGATAAGCAAAGGCATTGGTGTTGACGTAATTGAGGTCCAACTTGGAGGCTTCATCCACCAGGCCGAAATGCAGATCGTTGGGATCTTCGCCGTTGGGATCGCGGCCAATGATCCAATAATGCGCGTCACCAATCGCCACATTTTCACAGTTAAAATTTTGGTTGGTCGGAAACATGCCGTTGGTCGAATTATTCGCCAGAAAATAACTCACATAACGTTCAGCCCCGGCAATGGCCTGCTCGGCGGAAATACCGCTGACCCGATTATCCGCCGCGCGCAATTCATAGGTCATCGAATTGGCGAAATACAAGCCGATGGTCACCAACCCAAGACAAACCCAGAGCACGATGACCAGCACCGAACCAGCATCACTGGTGGCGGATGCCCGGCAGCTCAAGGTTGACGGTTGGGTTTTCATTTTCACGTTCCAGTGGTCCCGGTTGCCGTCGCGGGCACCATATTGGTGCGGGCGACGGAAATGATGGGCACGACAAATTCAATGGGCGCGGCATTTAGGTTGCCGGCCATCTGAATATCCACGCGCACGGCGACCGGCAGGTTTGTATCCGTCGCTGCCAGGCTCGTGGTATCCCAGGTTTCGTTCCATTGCGCGCCGTCGTAACAGGAGAATTTGATATTGTCCACGCCACTCAACATAAGCTGGTCGTCCACCGCGGGCGTCGCCACACTCAACAGGTTCCGGGTGATGCTGCGATACAGATCGCGCCCGGGGGAAGTGACATCCAACGGCGCCTTCAACTCATACGTCACGCGTTGGATATCGCCCCACGGCGCATCATCACCAACGGCACCGGTGGTGGTGTTCATCTCGATCAATACCGGCTGGCTGCCGCCGGTGCTGACGATGTTCCCCACGCGAAACGCGCCGCCTAAAATGGCGGTTGAACCATTGGTGGGCGCCACGCAATTTTGCAAATCACGCTTCAAATAATTTACCGCCGAATCCACCGGCGCCGCCGCGGCCACCGTTTCCACCGTGGCTTCACGCAAATTGAGCGCCGAGAACAGCACCGTGCTGACTAGCAGCAACACGAGCGCTGCGATCCCGATGGCCAGGATCATCTCGATCAGCGTGAAACCCGGCGCGCCGGTCTTGCGACCAGCCCAAAGGCTTGCGGCTGGCCGGTCTGCCGACCAGGGCTCTGATGTTCGTTTAATCTTCAAAATTGTACACCGGTAGTGGTCGTCGTCATTGACGCCTGCTGGTTGGCCAACGTGCTCAATTTCACCGAATAATCTTTTCCCTGGGCGGAAAATATCACTTCCGCCGTCAACAACTGCATTTGCGCAACGGGATCTTGCAACCAGGTCTGACTTGTCAGTTTCCAACGAAAATCCAACGTGCCTTCCGTGATCGTGCCACTCGTCAAACCCATCCAATTTGTTGTCACAATACTTTCGTTCAACACCCGATCCGCCACGCGCGCCGCTTCGCTTTTGCGAGCCGCGACTTCCCCCGCCAAGCTCGCGACGTGCAGCACCTCCACCGCCACCGGAACCACGATGGCCAGAAACAGCAACGCCACCATCACTTCCGCCAGCGTAAAACCAGCGCATTTTCCCCCGGGACGCTTTTTAATTGGCGTGGTCGCTAATTTCATATCCTGTGCGGCCCGGCAACTCGGTCAGCCAGCACCTAAAACCATCTTCATCCACCAACTGCACTGCCGACGGGCTGCCCTCATCCACCGTGCCATCCGGCAAAAACTTTATGGCGGGCAAATTTTTAAAGGTCACCGGCGTCACCGCTCCGCCGGTCGTCACACTCATTTTTAACGTGCCATCGAGCGCCAGATCCTCCGCCTTCGTATCGCCGGCCGGCCCGCTCGTTTCCGCCGCGACGCCATAGGCGTTATGCGGCGCATCCAGCCATAACATCATCGGCATGCCTTCCGAAACCGCCCGGCTCTGCGCTGCATGCATCAATGACAACAAGCGGGTTGATTCCGAACCCAACGCCCGGCCCCGGATGAAGCGGGACATCTTTGGCACGGCGATGGACGTGATGATCACCAGCAGCGCAAGCACCAGGATTAGTTCAATCAATGTAAAAGCCCGGCGCGTTGCAGCGTCGCATCGTTGAATCATCGGATCAAAAGCCGCCGCCCGCCGCGACCGAAAAACGAGGTGATGATTCAACGAACATTTCATTGCATCCAGTTTCCAATGTCGTCATCCGTGCCTTCTTTGCCATCCAGGCCAACCGACAACAGGTCGTAGCCGCTCGGATTATGTTTGCCCGGAAAATAATAGACATATTTGAAGCCCCACGGATCCATCGGGACGTTGTCCAGATACGGCCCATGCCATTTGCCGTTGGAATTGCCCGGCGCGACGAGCAAGTCTTGCAAGCTGTGCGGGTATTGCCCCATGTCGATCTCGTATTGACCGAGGGCTGACTTGATGCCGCCGTTAATGTCGGTCTTCGCAGCGGTGACGCGGGCGCGTTCGCCATTACCGGCGATTTTCGGGATGACCAGCGCTGCCAAAATACCGATAATGACCACCACCAGCATCATTTCCACGAGCGTAAAGCCGCGGCGCGATTTGCTTGATTGAACAATGATTTTTTTGGTTTTGATTTTCATAAACTTTTTATTTGATGTTGTCGCTCATAGTCAGCACCGGCAGCAACATGCCGATGAAAATGATGCCGATGAAACCGGCGATCAAAAACAAAAGCAGCGGCTCGGCAAAAGCCACCGCCGTTTTCAAATTGCGATCCAGATCGGCTTCGGTGACCACGGCAATGCGGACGAGTTCCACGTCGAGCTTGCCGCTTTCTTCCGCCACGGAAATCATTTCCAGAATCGAACTCGGAAAAAGGTCTTTGCAATCCGCCAGACTCTGACCCAGGCGACCGCCTTGCTGTACGCGCTCAATGGCATTGGCCACTGCGTCCACAAGGATTTGGTTGCCGATGGAACGGCGCGCGACATTCAAACCGTGGACGAGCGGCACGCCCGCGCCGATCAAGGTGCCGAGCATGCGACAGAAACGCGCCATCGCAAATTGCGCGATCAACGGTCCGACCAGCGGCGATTTCAAAACCAGCCCCTCCCAGATCCGTTTACCTTTTTCCGACGTGAACCAGGTCCGCAATAAAAAGATGATGGCGAACAGGCCAAGCGCGACGAAAATCCCGTAGGAACGGATCAAGTGGCTCGTGCCGATGATGGCTTGGGTGATCAGCGGCAGCGAATTGTGCATGCTGTTGAACAGGTTTTGGAATTTCGGAATGAAAAACGTGAGCAGCACGATCAAAACAATGACGGCGAGCACCATCAAAATCGCCGGATAGAGCATCGCCTGGATCACCTTCGACCGCAGTTCCTTTTCGCGTTGTTGAAATTCCGCGATTTGCGCCAGCACCACATCCAGAAATCCACCCGCTTCGCCCGCTTCCACCATCGCGACATACACGCGCGGAAACGTTTCGGGCGACCGGCTCATTGAATCCGCCAATGACAGACCGTCCACGACCAGGCTATTGACTTCTTTCCATTTGGTGCGCGCTGCGACCGAGGAAGCTTCCTTGCAGAGGATCGTAAGCGCGCGGCTCAATGGCACGCCGGCCGCGAGCAAACTGGAAAGCAAACGCGTAAAGTTTTCCAGTTCCTTACCGGAAACTTTTTTGGATTCGAGCTTGAACGAAAAACCCTCCGCCGAGGCCGCGCCATTTTTTTTGGCCGCCGAGGCTTTTTCCGAAACGTTCACCGGCCGCAAGCCGAGGACCTCAATCTGCCGCAGCGCATCCGGCCGGCCGGCCGCATCAATGACACCTTCGGCCATCTTGCCGTTGGCCTGCAATGCGCGGTAGGAAAAAGTGGGCATGATATTAAAAGCTCCAAGCACCAACAGCCAAACTCCAAACAATATTCAAGCACCCAAAATCATAGCGGGACGCGCTGTTCTCTGCTCCACGACTTTGATTGGAGCTTGAAGCTTGAAGCTTCTCTGGAGCTTGGAGGTTGGAGCTTGGAGGTTTCATCTTGTTATCTTGCCACCGCAATACTGGCGGCGGATTCAGCCACCTGGCTCGTCGTCGTGGTCTCGACTTCTTTAGCCGTCGTCACGCTCAGGACTTCTTCCACGGTCGTGATACCCTGCGCTACCATGCGCCAGCCGTCTTCGGCCAGCGTCTTCATCCCGCCCCGGCGGGCGGCCGCCCGGATCTGATCGGTCGAAGCGGATTTCAGGATCAATTGGCGAATCTCTTCATCCGTATCCATCCACTCAAAGATCGCATGACGTCCAAAAAATCCCGTGTTGCGACATTCGCGGCAACCGACAGATTTGAAAAGTGTCTGATCAGCCGCCATGCCCAATTTCAGTTTGAACTGTTGCGCCGTCGGCGAATTATCTGGTTGTTTACAGTGCGGACACAACACGCGCACGAGACGTTGGGCAAGCACGGCTTCAAGTGACGAAGCCACCAGGTAAGGCTCAACGCCCATGTCCACAAGCCGGGTGAGCGCACCGGGCGCGTCATTGGTATGCAACGTGGAAAAAACTAAGTGGCCGGTGAGCGACGCTTGCACGGCGATCTGTGCGGTTTCTTGATCGCGGATTTCACCGATGAGAATCACGTCCGGGTCGTGGCGCAAAATCGAACGCAACCCGCGCGCAAAAGTCAGCCCGGATTTTTCATTAACCTGGATCTGGTTGACGCCCTTGAGCTGATATTCCACCGGGTCTTCAACGGTGATGATCTTGCGGACCGAATCGTTGATCTCATTCAACGCCGTATAGAGCGTGGACGTTTTGCCAGAACCAGTCGGGCCGGTGACCAAAATGATTCCGTGCGGCAAACTGAGAACGTGCTTGAAATGTTCGTATTCGCGCTTGCCCAGACCGATCTGGCCAAGACCGCGCAAGGTGGAATTCTGCCGGAGCAGACGCATCACCACCGCTTCGCCGTGCAACATCGGGATGATGGAAACGCGGATGTCCACATCGGCATCGGCGATGCGGACTTTAATACGGCCGTCCTGAGGCAGGCGTTTTTCCGCGATATTCAAATGACTCAAAATTTTCACACGCGAAACGATCGCGGGTTGAAAACGTTTGAGTTGCGCCGGCACGGGCACTTCCTGCAATTCACCGTCAATGCGATAACGAATCTTGAATTCATCCTCGAACGGTTCAAGGTGGACGTCAGAAGCACGCAATTCGATCGCATCCTTCAAAACCTGATTGACGAAGCGGATGATCGAGGCTTCGTCCTCGGCCCCATCATCGAGATTGTTGCCTTCGGCATTTTCGTCAATGACCTGGATGCCCTTTTCTTCATCGAGCGTGCCAATCGTATCGGCACCGACGCCGAGGCGCTTCTTGATTTCGCGCTGGATCGCCTCGGTGGAGGCGAGCACGGGCTTCAGGTTCAAGCCAGTCAAGGTTTTGAGGGCATCCAGACCTTGCGTGGCGAAAAGGCGGCTCGTCGCGACTTCGACGTGGCCGTTTACGCGCTGGAGCGGAAGCAATTCTTCCTTCAACAAAATCCGCGCGGGGAAAAGTGAAAGCAACTGACGATCCGGTTCCGCGTCCTCCAATGTCGTGTAATTCAACCCGTATTCCGCCGCGAGCCAGCGCAGAATTTCTTCTTCGCTCTGCAGGGGCTTTTTCGCCAACACCGAAGCGTCGAGCGAAGACAGTTGCCGGGACGCAACCATGCGTCCCAGCAACTCTTTTTCTTGAACCGGTGTGGCAGACATGAGGATCGTCAGTTTGCGGTGAGGCTTAATTCAACAGACCGAGCAAGGTCGCTTGCGCTTCCTGCCGGGAATTCAACACAGCGCGCAAATCGGATTGCGCCTGTTCATATTTGGCCTGCTTGGCCTTTTGGGAAGCCTGATATTTCGCGAGCAAACCCTTGACCTGGGCAGCGGGCGCATTGTCATCCAAAGCTTTTTGCAAGGCTTCCTGTTCGGGGCTGGGCGTGCCGAACATGCCGCCGCCGAAACCACCCCGGGTGCGGCGTTGGCTACCTTGATCTGCGCCACCGGCGCCGCCACCACGATTACGTCCACCCATCAAGCGGCCCATATTGGGGAAACCGACGTCACGACGCGCATCCATAACCTTCTGCACCAGCGGCTCGACGGCTGACCAATCGGTGTCATTGGTGAATCCCAATTCATCACGGACGTTGTCCAGGATGCGTTGCTGGAATTGTGCGGGATCAAAATTACCACCGCCGCCGCGTTGACGGCGATTATTGTTATCGCCGCCGTTGCCGTTGTTGTCTTGCGCCAAAAGGCTGCTGCTACTCAAAGCGAGCGAGGCGGCGACCATGCACAATGTCAATATACGATTCAATTTCATAGAATTTCTCCGTTGTTTGTTGTTTGTTTTCCAGAGCCGCGCACTCGGGCCGACACCGGGTTCAACTCGATCTAACGCAGGTAACATGCCAAGGCAAAAAATCGGTTTTACGCACAAATCATCAATTTTCTCCGCGCAAACTCTGCACGCACTGCAATTACTGCGCAGAACTTGCGCAGCCCTACGGCGGCTCCCTGCCTTGTCGGACGTTGGTTGAGAGAAAAAGTTTCGGATAAATGGTTTATCGGAACCTGTCAGAAAATAATGCGGCCATTTAATCGTCCTCAGGCTCATCGTCACCCTCGTCCTCGCCTTCCGGCAAAAACTCAAGGATGACGATAACGATGATGTACAACTGATTATTCAGGTTCCAACGCAGCAATCCCCTCCCCGGCGATAACATTTCGCATTTGCATTTCCGCCGCTTTGTTTCATTTTGCCTTGCGAGACGTTATCACAAAACAGGCACCCTTTTATTTTAAAATTTATGGCAGAAAAAATTGGCATCGTCGGAGTCGGACGCATGGGCGCAAACATGGCGCGGCGTTTGCAGGAAACCGGTTTCACCATCGCCGCCGTGTATGATACGAACACTGCCGCCGCACAAGCTCTCGCCCAGGAATTTAATTGCCCGGCCGCCCCGGATTTGAAAACCGTCACCGCACTTTCTGAGGTCATCCTCACCGTTGTCAGCGATGACCGGGCGATGAAAGCGGTTTTCACCGGCGGCTTGTTGGTGCGCGCCAAAGGCAAGCTGTTCATCAACTGCGCCACCGTCACGCCATCCGTCCACGTCTGGGTTGAACAAAAATGCGCGGCCAAAGGCGCCAGTTCACTGGAAGCGTGCATGGCTTCCAGCATCACGCAGGCGCGACAAGGCTCGCTTTATCTGATGTGCGGCGGCGAGGCTGGCGTATTCGAACGGGCGAAACCCATTTTGGAAAAGCTCAGCGCCTCACTGCGTTACATCGGGCCGGCGGGCAAGGCCGCCGAAGTCAAAGCGCTCGTCAACATGGTGATGAACGCCAATACCGCCGCCCTGGCGGAAGGCCTGGGGCTGGGGGCAGCGTTGGGACTGGACCTGACGATATTGCGGGAAGTTTTTGCCCAAACCGGGGCACGCTCCGGTGTGTTACAAACCGACGGTGAAGACATGCAAAATCGTGATCATTCCTGCTTCTTCTCTGCCGCGCATGCCGCGAAAGATTCTGGGATTGCGTTGAAGCTGGCGAAGGAACAAAAATTAAACCTGCCGCTGGCTGCTGCGACGAAAAAGCAATACGACCGTATGATCCAGGTCGGCCTGGGCGAACTGGATAAATCAGGCGTAGCCGAACTGACGTTCAAGGGACGCAAAGGTGATGCCGTTTAAGCCGGAAATCTTAACTTGGCTTAACTTGGAAATTTACGAAATACTTTGGTCGGAAGCCGCCGTCGCTTTTACGCGGGGCAAACTCCTGCTCGATCCGCATTTGCCCGACAAAACGCACGACGCACGTCGCGGCGTAACCATTGTTCTGCGTCCACCGCTGGCAATCCGTGAGCGTATCCAGGGATTTTTGACCAAGCTAGCGGTGATTTGTCCCGGGCAATATTTTTATCCGCCAGAAACATTTCATATCACGGTGTTGTCCATCATTTCCGGAACTGAACGTTGGCGCGAACAGATGCCGCAGTTGGCCGCCTGCCGCAAAATCATCAAAGAAGTTTTGGTTCAACAGCCCGGCTTCAAAATCAATTTTCGCGGGATTACCGCCTCACCCGGCTGCGTCATGATCCAGGGGTTTCCCACGGATAACCACCTGGAACAGTTCCGCAACCAGTTGCGCAAAGCCCTTTCTCAAAATGGCTTCGGCGCACAGCTCGACCGGCGCTACAAAATCGTGAGTGCGCACATCACCGCCATGCGATTCTGCAATAAGCAGATTGATAGCCAGAAACTATTGGCTTTTTTAACTGAGCATCGAGCGCATGACTTTGGCCAAATGACGGCACATGAACTTGAATTGATTTTCAGCGATTGGTATGCGGCAGCCGATGCTACAAGTAAACTGGAAACATATTCCCTGACTTGATATTTTGAATAGTTTGAATGATTTATATTATCAAAAAAGCAAGCTTTTTGAGCTTTGATAAAGCCAAGCAGAAAACTTTCTTATTTTTCTGGTGATTTTTCAATACTGTTGCTTAAAATTCGACGTGGCAATAACCGATTTTCCAAAAGCAATTCGTGATAATTATGAAATTCATGAATGGCGTCACGCTTCGGCCGTATTAAGAACAGATTTCCGGCAAGAATGGGATGACATCATATCTGTATTGAGTGCTTTTCGCCTTCACAAGAGCCACATCTCAGTTGGTGGAGGCGGAAAAAGCAAAGTCTCGGGATCAATTGACAAAGCATTTTCTGATCTTGGCTGGACAGAACGAAAATTTGAGACACAAATTCATGTTGATAAAAATGTTATTGAAAGCCCAACCCATAAAGTAGATTGCTTTAAGAATGGCATAGGTATTGAGATTGAATGGAATAATAAGACTGAATTCTACGATCGAGATCTTAACAACTATAGACTTCTATTTGATCTACGCACGCTAAACGTCGGTGTTATCATAACGAGATGTGATGAACTCCAGGAAATTTTCGACCACCTTGGACGGGGTGACAGCTATGGAAATTCCACAACAATCTTAAGCAAATTAGTACGTAAGATGGAAGGTGGAAGCGGCGGTGGCTGCCCGATTCTTGCCTTTGGCATAACGAAAGCACTTTACGATGAAAACACTTAATTTCACGATGCCAACTCCTGCAGATGACTTACTGAACAAGGTTGACGACCGTTTTTCAACTATTCTTGCCGACCCTCCTTGGCAGTTCCAGAATAGAACCGGCAAAGTTGCACCGGAACATCGCCGACTTTTGCGTTATCCAACAATGGAACTACAAGAAATCATGGACATGCCAATTGGCAAATTAGCAGCAGCTCGTTCACACCTTTATCTTTGGGTTCCCAATGCACTTTTAATGGAAGGATTACAAGTAATGAAAGCTTGGGGGTTTACTTATAAATCGAATGTGGTGTGGTTTAAAGTTCGAAAAGATGGCGGACCAGATGGTCGAGGCGTTGGATTTTATTTTCGCAATGTTACCGAATTAATACTATTTGGTGTTCGAGGGAGTATGCGAACATTGCAGCCAGGGAGAACCCAAGTAAATATGCTAGCCACAAGAAAGCGAGAGCATTCGAGAAAGCCTGATGAAATATATGATATCATAGAGGCATGTTCTCCTGGCCCCTACCTTGAACTCTTTGCGCGCTTTCGTCGTGAAGGTTGGTCGCAATGGGGAAATGAAAATGTTGAGCAAAATTCAGCCTTCAATGTGGCTCATCGTAAAGGGCATATTGAACCTCAATTAAGGCTTCTTGAATCCCCTAAAGGATATAGGGGATAATTAAGCCATTTTAAATTCTATCCACGACTCGATTAAACCAAAGTTTACTTCACGGCTTTGCGTTGAAATCTTTTTCCATTTCCCGCATCTTCATCAGCACGAATTTCTATGGCTGACAAACCAAAAGCAGTTTACGACGAAAGCAAGATCAAGACGCTGTCCTCGCTGGAGCATATCCGGCTCCGCACCGGCATGTATATCGGGCGCACCGGCAACGGCAGCCACCCGGACGATGGCTGCTACGTCCTGATCAAGGAGGTCGTGGACAATGCGATTGATGAATACATCATGGGCCACGGCAAGGAAGTCGAGATCACGCTCGACGGCAGCAAAGTTTCCGTGCGCGATTACGGCCGCGGCATCCCCCTCGGCAAGATCGTGGATTGCGTTTCCAAGATCAATACCGGCGCGAAATATAACGACGATGTTTTCCAATTCAGCGTCGGGCTGAACGGCGTGGGCACCAAGGCCGTTAACGCGTTGTCGAAAAACTTTTTCGTGCGCAGCCATCGCGATGGGGAATTCGCCGAGGCGCAATTCAAGATCGGCAAGCTGAAGAATGAAAGCGCAGGCAAAACGAAGGAACCGAACGGAACGTTCATCGAGTTTGAACCGGACGAAACCATTTTCAAGGACAGTGAATATAAACTCGAGTTCATTGAACGCCGGCTGCGTCATTACAGCTATCTGAACACGGGGCTAAAGCTCGTCCTCAATACACCCCAATTCGCCGAACCGAAGATTTTCCAGTCGCGCCACGGCCTGATGGATCTGGTGATGGAAGATCTCGCCACGGATGGCAGCGAGCCAATCTATGCGCCTCTGCATTACAGCGGCAAGACACTGGAATTTTGTTTCACGCATAGCAATTCGCGTTACGGTGAAACGTTTTATTCCTTTGTCAACGGCCAGTACACCAGTGACGGCGGCACGCATTTGAGCGCGTTCCGCGAAGGCCTGCTCAAGGCTGTAAACGAATATTGCAACGGCAAGTTCGACGGCGACGACGTGCGTGAGTGCATGGTCGGCGCGGTAGCCATCCGGCTGAAAGACCCCGTGTTCGAATCGCAGACCAAGAACAAGCTCGGCAACACAGAAATCCGCACCGATCTCGTGAACAGCGTGCGTGAGGAGTTGCTGCATTTCTTCCAGCGCAATAAACAGATCGCCGAGACGATCGTTGCCAAGGTCCGGGATACGCAGGAACTGCGGAAGGAATTGCAGAACGTAAAGAAGCTCGCCCGCGAACGCGCCAAGGCGATCACGTTACGGATTCCGCAGTTGAAAGATTGCAAACATCACTTCGACCGGAAAAAAGAAAAGGGTAAAGGCACGATGGTCTTCATCTGCGAAGGGCAATCCGCCGCCGGCTCCATCACCAGTTGCCGTGATGTGAACAACCAGGCCGTGTTCGTGCTCAAAGGCAAACCGCTTAACGTCTGGGACCTCAAACGCGACGTGATGTACAAGAACGATGAGATGTATAATCTCATGCAGTCGCTCAACGTGGAAGACAACACCGAGGGTTTGCGCTACGAAAAGGTCATTCTCGCCACCGACGCGGACGTGGACGGCATGCACATCCGCAACTTGATGATCACTTATTTCTTCAAGTTCTTTGAGCAACTTGTCCACGACGGCCACGTTCACGTTCTGGAAACACCGTTGTTCCGCGTACGCAACAAGGAACAGACGATTTATTGTTATAGTGAAACAGAACGCGACCAGGCGGTAAAAGAACTTGGCGGGAAACCTGAGATCACGCGTTTCAAAGGGCTCGGAGAGATCAGCCCGAAGGAATTCCAACAATTCATCGGCAAAGGCATGCGCCTGAGCAAAGTTGAGTTCGCCCCGCGCGCTGAGTCCGTACCGATCTTCAATTTCTACATGGGCAAGAACACGCCGGAACGGAAAGACTACATCATGGACAGCTTGGTTGTACCGGTGGAGGATTAAGCATTTAGCACTCTCAGGTTTCACGTTTAAAATTGCAAAACCATGCGCAGCGACGGCCAAAAACCGCCGCTGCTGCTTCTTAGCCGGGTAATTCAGTGTGTTTTGCCTTTAATTTCGCATTTTTCGATTTTTTCATTTTCTTTGTCACCTATTCCCGCTTTCCAACCACCTATGCGACGATATGATTACCAACATTATGTCGGGCGTTGCCAACAACGACGCAGAACTGGTCAATGGAACCCTCGCGGGCAACCGTGATGCGTTCGGCCAAATCGTTTCCCGCTATCAATCCCTGATCTGCTCGCTCGCCTACAGCGCGACCGGCAGCCTCGGTCAGAGCGAAGATTTGGCGCAGGAAACTTTCATCACCGCCTGGAAACATCTGCGCCACTTGCGCGAACAGGATAAACTCCGCGCCTGGCTCTGCGGGATTGCGCGTAATCGCAT
Source organism: Verrucomicrobiia bacterium (assembly GCA_036498725.1). Classification (GTDB taxonomy): domain Bacteria; phylum Verrucomicrobiota; class Verrucomicrobiia; order Limisphaerales; family UBA11358; genus UBA11358. The sequence goes on from DASYEY010000049.1 coordinate 20,754, forward strand.
CAATAATTTTCTCCGGCGCGAAGGCCGCGAACCCATCCGCGAAGCCGAGCCGTTGGAAAACCTCGCTGAATCCCGGTCGGTTGAACCGTTGCCCGTGGATCAAACGATCAGTAATGAAGAGGCGGCGATTCTCTGGCGTTCGCTCGAAAAAATTCCCGTGGCCTATCGCGAGCCGCTCATCTTGTTTTACCGGGAACATCAATCCATCGAAACCGTGGCAGAAAATTTGGAACTTTCCGAGGATGCCGTAAAACAGCGACTTTCGCGTGGACGTAAATTGCTGCAGGAAGAAGTTTTGGCCTTCGTTGAAGGCGCCCTGACCCGCACCAGCCCGGGCAAGATCTTCACCATTGGCGTCCTGGCTGCCCTGCCTGCCTCGCTCGCCACTTCTGCCAAGGCGGCTACCATCAGTGCCGCAGCGGCCAAGGGCAGTATGATGGCCAAGACCGCCACCGCAGTGAGCGTCCTCAGCCTGCTTTCCAGCCCACTGCTGATCTTGTTCGGCAACTATGCCGGTTATCGGATGAGCCTCGCTGAAGCAGATTCAGATATGGAACGGCACTATATCAAGGCGTTCTACAAAAAAGTTGTCATCTGTGCGGCTGTGCTCTTCGCATTGTTTGCCGGTGTTATCCTCTGGTTTTGTCAGCACCAGACTTTCAACGTGCAACTGACCTTGCTGGTTACTGGCTTCATCCTGACTTACATCGCCGTCATTTTCACGTTTGCAGCCGTGTTTTCCGGCGCCCGCAAAAAATTTTTAGCGGGCGTTTTGGCACAAAATAGTTCTGTCAAATTTTCCGAACCTGCCTGGGAATTTTGCAGTCGCGCCAGTTTTCTGGGCCTGCCATTGGTCCACATCCGTATCGGCGACCGGTTCGCGCTCTTGAAAGAACCCGTGAAAGCCTGGATCGCCGTCGGTGAACGTTCGTATGGCGGGCTCTTCGCCTTCGGCGGGGTGGCGGTGGCTCCCATCAGCATCGGTGGCGTGGCCATCGGAATATTTCCGTTCGGTGCCGTGACCTTGGGAATTTGCGCGCTGGGTGGATTTGCGTTCGGCGTTTGGGCGCTGGGCGGGCTGGCCGTGGGCTGGCAGGCATGCGGTGGATGTGCGCTGGCTTGGGACGCAGCGTCCGGTGGAATCGCGCTCGCACAACATATTGCCAGCGGCGGCATGGCCCATGCGTTGCAAGCCAACAATGAGTTTGCCCGGCAATTCATCAATTCTAATCTGTTTTTCCGTTGGTCCGAATTTTATGGGCGGCACTCGTTTTTAATGAACCTGATCTGGGCGACACCCATGGTTATATTTTGGCGAATCACCCAACGCCGGCGCGCCCAACAAAGTCAATCGTAATAAATCTAAACACTAATACCCTCTAAACTCATGAAAGCATTTGTCATTACTGTCGCGGTCGTATGCCTCACTGTAACCGCCGGCATCATTGTTTATCTTGACCACCAAAAAGCAGCGGCAACACCGGTAGTTGAAGCACCGGCGAAACCTGTCGAAGCGGCGACCACTGACGTCACGACTACCAAGACTGAGTCTTCAGTGCCACTTGCGTCCAACTCAAACCCGCCGCCCCAAACGGTCATGGTCGCAGCCGCAGCACCGGAAGCGAAACCGGACGATTCCGCCAACCCAATCCACAAAGCCGTTGATGACTTGCTGCATGCCAAGAGCGCCAAGGAAAAACATGAACTGTTTCAGGCGTTGCTTAAATCCGGCCAATTGGATCAAGCCATTGCGGAATTGAAACAACGGGCCACGGATAATCCCACCGACGCGGAAATCCCCACCACACTCGGCGAGGCATTGTTGAATAAAGTGCGTGACATGCACGACTCCGGTTCAGGCGATTACAATGAGATCGGGATTCTGGCGATGCAGGCAGACCAAAGTTTCAACGCCGCCTTAAAAATCGACCCGTCCAATTGGGAGGCGCAATTCGTCAAAGCCTCCTCGATGTATTATTGGCCGGCGGATCCGGCACGCGACAATGACGTCGTCCAACGCTTGACCGGGCTCGTTGACCAGCAGGAAACCATGGCAACGCAGCCACAATTTGCGCAAACCTACACCCTGCTCGGCAATGAATATCAGAAAATTGGCCAGCCGGACAAAGCCATGGCCACCTGGCAACTTGGTTTACAAAAGTACCCCGGCGACGCAACCTTGCAGAAAAAAGTCAGCGGCCAGTAGTCCAGTAGTCATCTTGGAGAAAAATAATGTGTCATCGGCTGTCACCTCAAACGTTTCTTTTCAGACATATGTGGTGTTATGATGACATCCACAATGACCGCCGCTGCCGTCAATGATGCCGAGTTGGTCGGCCAAAGCCTCGCCGGGAACCGTGACGCCTTTGGGCTGATTGTTGCGCGCTATCAATCCCTCATCTGTTCGCTCGCCTACAGCGCCACGGGCAGTTTGAGCCAGAGCGAAGATTTGGCGCAGGAGACATTTGTCGCCGCCTGGAAGCAATTGCCAACCTTGCGCGAACCGGAAAAATTGCGGCCATGGCTCTGCCGGATCTCACGCAATCTCACCTACGACGCCTTGCGCGAACAAGGCCGCGAACCCAGCCATCAAGGTGAGTCACTGACCGAACTGGCTGAGTCACCTTCATCCGCACCCTTACCGACCGAGCAAACCATCAGTAATGAGGAAGCCGCGATCCTCTGGCGCTCATTGGAAAAGGTCCCGGAAATTTACCGGGAACCGCTTGTCCTATTTTATCGGGAACATCAATCCATTGAAACCGTTGCTGAGAACCTGGAGCTCACTGAAGACGCCGTAAAACAACGGCTTTCACGGGGACGCAAATTGCTGCACGAACAAATTTTGGGCTTCGTTGAAGGTGCTCTGGCAAAAACGTCGCCCGGAAAAACTTTCACCTTGGGTGTACTCGCCGCGTTGCCATTGGGAATGACTTCCGCCAAGGCGGCAACCTTAGGCATGGCCATCGCCAAAGGGGGTGCGGGGGCAAAAACGGCGGCCACGGCCTGGTCACTGGGAGGGGCGTTTGTGATGATCGGCGCGAGCTACCTTAGCCTGAAAGCACGTGCCGACGACGCTAAATCCCCGCGCGAACGCCGCTTCATGCTGCAGATGGTTGGAGTCCGATGTGTGGTCAGCCTGCTGATTTACTTCTCCATGTTTGCTGCTTATTTTACTGCCCAAAAGCATCACCTGACAGGCAACCCATTAGTCACCGACATTTTCCTGGCCGTCATACTTTTCACCTCCGCCCTGCTGGCCATATACTTTTTGGAATATACCAGCCGTCGGCAGCGGCAAATCCAAGTCGAAGACGGCACCTGGGTGGCGGCGGAATGGAATGTGTCGCGAAAAGAAGCCACGCGAAACAGCCCTCCGACCAACCAATCTAAGCTGAATAATTATGTGCGTTCATTGCGTTTCAAGGCTTTTATCGCCATGTTCATTGCCATGGCCCTGATGCAGAAATTGTGGAACCTGCATTTGAGTGAAGCTGCGCCCATGCTGGCAGTCTGGACCTTGTGTTTATTTCTTGATTTCAAGAACTGGCAAAATAGCCCGCGCTATTCGTTTCGCGGAACCTATTCACCCATGGCCGTGATGATTGTCGCCGGTTTTATGACGTTGGTCATCATCAACCAAAATCAATATATCGCGCAATTTCTCAGCTTGTTGCATCAGCCCAAACCGCCCATCCCCACTCATACTCTGATGCTGCTTAATGTCATTGTTGTACTCGTATATGCAACCGGTATCGGAATCTTGTTCAGGAAACACCGGCAATCGCAACGGGCTTTAACGGCAAAATAGAACTATATCTTGCCATTCAATTGGAACATTATCACTGGATCATCAGAAAATCATACTTATGAAGAACCTTGCCATCATCGCGCTGCTTGTCGTCACGGTCACTTTGGGAGCCGTTTGTTTCAACCTTCAAAAACAAATCACCCTGGGGCAGTCACAATTGGCGGACGCCCAAAGCCAGTTGCAAAAGCGGTCGGACGCCGAGGCCAACGCGGCGCAGGCGGAACGAAAATCAAAAGCGTTGCAGGAAGCGCTCGCGGAAACCGCCAAGGCTGCCGGCGAAAAATCGCAGCAAGCCGAACAATTACAAAAATCATTGGCCGACGCGAGAACCAACAACAATGCCGGCGTCACCAATCCCTTTGCCGCCATGTTCAAAGATCCAAAGATGCGCGACATGATCAAGGCCTCGCAGAAAATGGTCATGGGGCCGATGATCGAAAAGCAATACGCCGCGCTTTTCAAGCAGTTGAACCTGACCCCGGAACAGTCCGCCAAGGTTAAAGATTTGTTGCAGCAAAAAATGCTCGCGTCGGCAGATTCCGGCATGTCCTTGATGGATGATAGTCTGGATGCAACGCAACGGGCGGACCTGGCGAAACAGAACAAACAACAGGCCGACGATTACGATGCTCAGATCAAAGAATATCTGGGCGACGACAATTATTCAGCGTACGAAAGCTATCAGAAAACGATCCCTGACCGCACCGCCGTCAGCCAATTCAATGACCAGCTTGGCAGTTCCGCCGCCCTGAGCGACGACCAACAGCAACAGTTGACCCAAGCCATGAGCGATGCGCGATCGAATTTCAAATGGAGCACGGATTATAATAACAAACCCCCGACCGACGGTAATTATGCCTCAATGTTTACCGAGGATAAGATCAATCAACATGAGCAGGAGCAAGAACAGTTTGACCAGCAATTTCTCGCCCAGGCACAAAATATATTAACACCAGATCAACTCACTGCCCTTAAAGAATTTCAAAAGCAACGGCTTGCGATGCAGACCGCCAGCATGAAAATGGCCGCGGGAATGTTCGGGCCAAAAACTCAGTAAGCGGCGATTTTTTCCGCCAATTCTTCCGCCGGGTACGTCCAAATTTCGGCAAGCGTCGGATGGTAATGCGGCATGGCAGCCAGTTCTTTGACTGTCATCCGCTTTGCCATCGCCGCCACGATTTCGTGGATCAATTCACCACCGCTCGGCCCGACGCAACTACCGCCCAAAATCTCGCCGGTCTTCGGATGTGCGAGCAGTTTCACAAATCCGTCCTTCGCTTCCATCAACAATGATTTGCCGTGGTCATTGAAGGGATAACTGGCCGTCAAAAATTTAATGCCACGCGCAGTGGCCGTTTTTTCTGTCAGCCCGACAGTCGCCACCTGAGGTTCGGTAAACACGATGGAAATCAACAGGCGATAATCAATTTTGCGCGGGGTTTTCGGTTTCACAATGTTGTGCCCCGCAATTTCGCCCTGCGTCACGGCCAAATGAACAATCTCATGCGGACTGGTACAATCGCCGGCGGCAAAAATATGCGGCGCACTGGCCTGCATCCGATGGTTGGTAACAATCTGACCGTGTTCGGTTTTAACGCCGATTTTTTCCAAACCGAGTAACGCCGTGTTTGGCACCCGCCCCAATGCAAATAAAATTTCTTCGGCAGAAACTGAAAGATTTTTCCCCTGTTGCACAAAGGAAATGGTTTTTAATTTTCCGCGCCGCGCGGCCCCTGCCAACTGCGTACCGGTAAAAACCTTGATGCCTTCGCGGGCAAACACTTTTTCGATCTCGGTACCGGCGTCGGCATCAAACTCCTTCAATAAGTTGGAACTGCGTTGGATCATCGTCACCTTAACCCCAAAACGCGCAAAAAACTGGGCGAACTCGCAGGCAATTGCACCGCCGCCTAAAATGATCAGCGACTTCGGCAATTTTTTCAGTGCGACCGCATCATCACTCGTCCAGTAGCCGACCTCGGCCAATTGCGCCAACGGTGGCGGCGCCACTTGGGAACCGGTGGCGATGACAAAATTCTTGGCGGTGAGCTTTTTGCCATTGCTTAACTCCAGGGTGTGCTTATCGGCAAACCTTGCATTTGCCCGGATGAATTTGAACCGGCCACTGTTCAATTGTTGCGCCCGGAAGTCGGCAAAATCCTTGATTTGCGCATTTTTCCGCGCCATGACCCGGGCCAGATTGAATCCAACATTTCCCGCACGCAAACCCCACGTCGCAGCGTGTTCGGCCAGATGTTTGACTTCCGCGGCGTAGAGCATGGCCTTCGTTGGCATGCAACCACGCAGAATGCAGAGACCGCCGATTTCTTCACCGCCTTCGATGACGACCGTCTTTAATTTCGCCGCAGCGGCCGTCCGCGCGGCGGCATAACCGCCGCTGCCACCACCCAGAATAGCCACATCAAAATCAAATCGTTGCATGGATGAAACATGCTTGGTTATGGATATTTTTCAAATGTAATTCTATCCATGCCCCGGCTTTTCCTTAAAGCCCGTCCGAACGGTCCGGCTTGACCTCCACCTCATCGTCGTCCTCGTCCTCATCCTCGCTTTTCCTTTTTAGCGAGGATGAGGACGACCATGAGGACGAGGAAGATTAACGGCAATTCTATTTTCAAGCGGTTGTTTAAAGGCGCAGACGAAAACCGATCCGATTCAATCCGACAGAAATAGACAAGATCACTACCCCACAGATAGCAGAACGGGCAACGGCGGCAGCCAGGCTGGATTCACTCAATCCGCCGTACCAATCGCCAAGGTGCAACAGGTCGAACAGTGATTCCTGCATGTCCGAAAGCAAATAGGCAAGCAGCACGTTTTGTCCGGCCAGCGCGAGCGGGCGCGAAACAACTTTGACTGGGCGAACGTCACAGATCAGATAAAACAGAAACCACAATGTTGCCGTGATGGCGCATGACCACAAACACCAGGACGGCGTAGCGTTGTTTTTACTGATGCCATAGAGCGGTTTCAATAATATCGCTGCCGCCACACAGGCCGCGACAAACCACATGGTAAAATTGGCGCGGGCTTTCACCGTCGCCAGTTCCGTGGCGTTGAGCATCAGACCCATCAATAATCCCCCTACGGAAATCGCCGCCAATGAACCCAGCATTTCACCAATCCCGACGTAATGAGCCAGCCAGCAATCATCAAATAACCCCTTCCGGTCAGCGGCAAACAGACACATCAATAGTACCATGCAAGCCAACACTGCCGTTCGATGGTTGCGAAAAGACAGATAAACTACCGCAGCGACTAGATAAGCCCAGCCGATGAGACCGAGAATGCCATACCAATCGGTTGCCACATGAAATGGCCAGAGCGTGAAAATGGGCCGCCCATGATCATCACGAAACACCAGCGCCAACCAAACCAAGGAGACCAATCCCAACCCACGCAAAGACAAACTCAAAATGTTCCAATGATCTCGCTTCCCAACTTCGGTTTTGATATTGGAACTTTTTGGTTTGATAGAACAGAACGCAAAGATCGCTGACAGATACATCAGCAAGCACCAACGTTGACCGGGCCAGCCGAGTTGAGCTGAATCAGGGGTTTCATGGACCATCAAGATTCCGATGGCCAGCAGGGAAAGAGTGCGGAGGCTGACATGACCGAAAATTTTACCGATGAATTCCCCGCGGGCTAGGCGCGGACCAAGCGCAAATGGAATGGACATGCCGACAATGAATAAGAACCCGGGAAATACCAGGTCCACAAACGTCATGCCGCTACCCCCGTGATGACGGTCGCTGAAATGCACCATCCAGTTGGGAACGATCTTTTCCGGCGCACCGGCCAGATCGTTCACGAAGATCATCATGAACATCACAAACCCGCGCAGCGCATCAATGGAAACAATACGCTGGATTAAAGGCGGAGCGGCATTCCGACGGTCATTGGTCATTGGTTGATATTGCCAGAGTGTTCACTAAAAATCGTCCCCCTCTTTCGAGGTGGTATTAACGATGGCTGGTTTGTGGGCGCTCCATCTGACTTTTTATTCGCCATGGGTTTATGATTGCGGAGCTGCGACACGCATCTCATCCTTTTCGCATGAGTTCGATCATTTACCCACGCAGTCCGCGCGAAACCATGGCTGGCTGGAATTATTTACCTCGGTACGTGGATAAAATCCGGCTGCACCTGGCCGGAAAACTGCATTCAGATTACACGGATAATCTGGGTAAAGCTTTTGACGGCATGTGGCTTAAGGCGGCTGGGGTAACGCATGAACAGATGGTTGAAGTCGTGAAAAATACCGTCACTGACGGTGAAGTTTGCGATTGGGTACGAACCCATATTCAAAAGACGGCCGCAGAAAAAGCGGCGCATTGGCAGGATGTTTTGAGCCGCCCGCTCGCGCAGGATGAGGCTGCCAAAAACCGGTTCAAGCTGCGGATGGAACAAGCCCAACTCAGTCATCGCACCGAGCTCACCACGTTTGTGGATTACATCGATGCCG
>DASYEY010000050.1:0-4590 GCA_036498725.1 Verrucomicrobiia bacterium
TGGGCGTATCCCGAAGGTCCGTCCGATGCCAAGATGTTCAACACCTTCACTGACTTCGCCAAAAAAATGGGTTGGGAATATACCTTGTTTGATGCCGGTTGGTGGAATCCGGGATTGAAGAACATCGCCGAGTATGCCAAATCCCAAGGCATCCAGCCGCTCGCCTGGAACTATGCCGGGGATTTTTATGACGCCACCAATCGCACTCACAAATTGAACGAAATGTCCGACGCTGGCATCAGCGGCGTGAAGGTGGATTTCTGGTGCTCTGACCGGCAGGAAGCCATTGTCGCCCAACAGGAATTGCTGCGCGATTGCGCCCAACGCCATATCAACGTGAACCTGCACGGCTGCACTATTCCGCGCGGCTGGCAACGGACCTGGCCGAACTTGCTTTCCACTGAGGCGGTGCTGGGCAATGAAAGTTATTTTTACGAACCGCGTTATCCGAAGAAAGCGGCAGAATTGAACACGGTCCTGCCCTTCACCCGCAACGTCATGGGGCCGATGGATGTGACGCCCGTTCCGATCACCATCAAAAAGTTTGTCCGCCTGACCACTGCCGCCCATGAACTGGCTGCGGCCCTGATCTTCACTTCCGGCATCATTCATTACGCTGACAAACCGGAAGTCTTTGAAAGCATGCCGCCAGCCGCCCTGCAAATATTCCGGGATGCACCCGCGCGTTGGGATGAAACTCATTGCCTCGTGGGTGAACCGGGACAGGCGGTTGTTTTTGCCCGGCGCTCCGGTGACAGTTGGTTCATTGCCGGCATCAATGGGACTGACGCTGCCATGCCGGTGACGTTGGATCTGTCTGCCTACAAAAAATTCTCCAAACGTTGCGCGGTGACCGAAGGCAGCGATGCCAGCTTGCAAGTGATGGCGGCACCGTTGGGAAAATCGAATAGCTGGACCCATGAGATTCCGGCGCGCGGCGGTTTCATTCTGCGCCTGGATAAATGATTACGTTTCCGAAGCCATGTTTTTTATAAAAAAGCAAGGTGGCTTTGGCTGCGCGGCGGCCAAAGTCGGCGCCGAGCGTAGCGTCAGGCGGCGAACTGTTGCGCATCCAACCATGACTGAACGCCGCAAAGTGCCAGCGATGCTGGCATCATGCGTCGCAGCGCAATTCATTCCACCTGATTTAGATTTTAAGATTTTAATAATTTCATGAAGACACTTCTTGCCGTTTCTATCTCGGCGTTGCTGGTTGCCGTCACCCTGCCCGCCCTTGCCACTGAGCCCGGCCCCGGTTCGCCGGAAACCACCATCTGGTTTGATGCCCCGGCGAAAGCGTTCACCGAATCCTCGCCCCTCGGCAATGGCCGGCTCGGGGCGATGATGTTTGGCGGTGTGGATGATGAACGCATCGTGTTGAACGAAAGTTCCGTCTGGTCCGGTTCCCGGCAGGATGCCGACCGGCCGAATGCCTATCAGGCGCTGCCGGAAATTCGCCGGTTATTGCTCGCGGGAAAAAATGCGGAAGCCGAAGCCCTGGTGAACGCCAATTTCACCTGTCTCGGTGCTGGCTCCGGTTCCGGCCAGGGCAATAACCAATATGGTTGCTATCAAGTCCTCGGCAACTTGCACCTGAATTTCCTGGCGGGCGACACGAATATTCCCGTCACCCATTACCGGCGCGTACTGGATTTGAACCACGCCGTGGCCAGCCTGAGCTTCGAGCGCGGCGCCGTCATATTTGAACGCGAAATGTTCGTCAGCAAACCGGATGAAGTCATGGTGCTGCGCCTGCGCGCCAATCAGGCGAAGCAAATTTCTTTTACCGCCCGGCTTGATCGCCCGGAACGGTTCAGCACGGTGGGCGCCGGTGTAGACGGTTTGCTGATGACCGGCCAATTGGATAACGGCGTGGATGGCAAAGGCGTAAAATATGCGGCCCGAATCCAGATCATCAAACACGGCGGCAATGTTTCTGTTTCCAACAATATCGTGACCGTCAGCCAGGCGGATGACGTGACGTTGCTGATCGCTGCGGCCACAGATTATCGCGGCTTCGCTGGCCGGCAATTGACCGATCCCGTCGCGGCTACACAATCAGACTTGGCTCATGCCGCCAAAAAATCCTATGCCAAGCTCCGTGCGGCGCACATTGCTGATTATCAAAAATACTTTGATCGCGTCTCGCTGCAACTCGGCCCTTGCCAGGCTGACGTCGCCAACCAGCCAACGCCGAAACGGATTCTCGCCTTCAAAAACAATCCGGACGCCGACCTCGCGTTGCCCGCGTTATATTTTAATTTTGGCCGTTACCTGCTGATCTCATCGTCGCGCCCCGGCGGGTTGCCGCCGAACCTCCAAGGTATTTGGGCCGAGGAAATTCAAACACCTTGGACCGGCGACTGGCATCTGGACGTGAATGTGCAGATGAATTATTGGCCGGCGGAAGTCTGCAACCTCTCCGACCTGACCGAACCATTATTCGCGCTCATCGCCTCCTTGCAGGAACCCGGCGCAAAAACGGCCAAGGCCTATTACAACGCGCGCGGCTGGGTGGCGCACGTCATCACGAATCCGTGGGGCTTCACTTCCCCGGGCGAATCCGCCTCGTGGGGTTCAACCACCGGCGGTTCGGCGTGGCTTTGCCAGCATCTCTGGGATCACTGGCTCTTCACGCACGATAAAAAATTTCTCGCCTGGGCTTATCCCGTTATGAAAGGGTCCGCGCAATTCTATGCCGACATGTTGATCGAGGAACCGAAACATCATTACCTCGTCGTGGCGCCGGCCAATTCACCCGAGAATAGTTTTTACCTGCCGAATGGTCAGACCGCCGCTATTTCGCTCGGCACCACGGTGCACGCCCAGATGTTGCGCTACCTGTTTGGCGCGTGCATCGAGGCATCCAAAATCCTGGGTACGGACAAAACGTTCCGCGACGAACTCGTCGCTAAAAAAGCGCGGTTGTCGCCCACGCCCATCGGCTCCGATGGCCGCGTGATGGAATGGCCTGAAGAATACAAGGAAGTTGAACCGCATCACCGCCATATTTCACATCTCTGGGGACTATATCCCGGCGACGAGATCACGCCGGCCGGCACGCCCGCCCTCGCCCAAGCTTCAGTCAAAACGTTGATCGCACGCGGCGACGAAAGTGTGGGCTGGAGCTATGCCTACAAAGCCGCCTTATGGGCGCGTCTGGACGATGGCGATCACGCGTGGAAGCTCATCCGGAGCGCACTCAATCCGGCGACCTCCCTGGAAATGCGCTATGACGGCGGTGGCGGGGTTTATCCGAACCTATTCGACGCCTGTCCGCCGTTTCAGATTGATGCCAACTTCGGCGTGGCCGCGGCGATCGCTGAAATGCTGTTGCAAAGTCAGGACGGCACCATCCGCCTGTTGCCTGCCCTGCCCCATGTCTGGTCGGAGGGAACCGTCACCGGCCTGCGCGCCCGCGGCGGTTTTCAAGTGGACATCACCTGGAAAAACGGCCAGCTCGTCTCCGCCAAAATCCGTTCCGACCTCGGCGAACCCTGCACTGTGAATTACCAGGGAAAAACCGTTGCCTATAAAATCAAAAAAGGTCAAAGCATCCAAGTGGGGGCCGACCTACAAGCCATGCCATAATTGGCAGGACGGAATTGCTCCGTTATTTTTTCGGTGGGAGAGACTCCGTCGAGCACCAATATTTGAATAGCGACGCTCAGTTTTTCCAGACAGCGTCAGGTCATAAATGGGCAAAGCAGCAGTTTTGCCCTATCACAATCAACCCGGTGCGGCGAAGCTGCCGCTCCGCCCAAGCTTCAATCGTTTGACCGACTCATTTCAGGCATTCGTCTGCAGGAACGTTTTTAGCCAGTCTGATTCCATTCTTATTCTGCAATGTTTACGTAGCGCAAGGGAACGAACCCTTTTTCAATCAACCAGGATCTTTCATACGTATTCAGATGCACCCGTTCATGATCTTTGGGATCGTCATTCTTTTTGGCGTCGCCGGCCTCGAATACCTGCATGTTCTCATGCTTCTGATCCAGCCATTTTACGAAGAGGATAATATGATTGTGCGGCTTGTTGACCGCGTCGCCGGAGCGCAGATCGTCAAAGCTTGGCAAAGGGTGGCTCACGTCGGACATGTTGTAGGTGGACCTTCTCATTTTAAGGCACCAACAACGGCTGACCAGGCCGGAACAATCCACGCCCACCGGCAGGTCGCTCTCTGAAGGATCGCCGTCGGTCTTGCGGTTGACACCCTTAAAGTGGTAGCCAGCGGGACGACCGGATTCTATGCCGGCGTCAAATTCCGCCAGCGTGCTGTCGCCACCCCAACAATAAGGAATACCCCGATTGATATGTCCGTCGGTGCGCCAGCCGCCCGATCCCCACCAGGTGCGATCCGGCGTATCAATCCTCACCCCGGCATTGTCCAGTCCGTGGAACGTGTTGGCTTCACCTGCCCGCCATTCATGTTCAGCATAGCCACGGGCGATTTGCATTACTTCATCGCGGGTGATAGATGAGCCATTCCGCGAACTGTCTGCGGTCAGGACGTTGCTAGTTTTACTGGTTGGTAAATGCTCACAGCCGCTGGTCAGAGCCAGTGAAAGAATCAGTATTAGAATACGCATC
>DASYEY010000051.1:0-8796 GCA_036498725.1 Verrucomicrobiia bacterium
GCCTGACCAATTCTGATCCCAACGGCCGCTACCGTCTGGTGAAGCATGTGCTGACCGATCCACACCGGTCAGTTCTGCTCGTCCATACTAAGCTGGAAGTGTTTGATAAATCGCTGCAAGGGAAATTACATCTCTACGCGCTGCTGGCTCCGCAAGGCACCAATAATTTTGGCCGTTGCTCGGAAATCGGGGCGACCACATTGTTGCACGCCCGGCGAGAAGCTGTTCACCTGCTAATGGCGTGCAGTTCCGGTTTTGACCGCCGTTCCGTTGGTTATGTTGGAGCCAGTGATGGCTGGCAGGATTTGATGGGCAACATGAAAATGGACTGGGAATTCTGCTCGGCGGAACAAGGTAACATCGCCTTGACCGGCGAAATCAGCATTCCAGCCAATGGTGAATTCACCATCGCCATCGCCTGCGGTGGCAGCTACCAGAGCACTGCCACCAAGCTGTTGCAATCGCTGGCCGAACCTTTCGAGTCGCATCGCCAGGGATTTGTCCGTCAATGGCAACGGACGTTCGCGGAAACCAAATCAAACATCACAGCGGACACGGGTGACAAAGGCCGGTTGTATCGCCTGAGCCGCTGTGTGCTCCTCACACACGAAGATAAACTTTTTCAAGGCGCACTCGTCGCCTCCATGAGTATTCCGTGGGGCGAAATCAAGGGGGATGACGACCGGGGCGGTTATCATCTGGTCTGGACTCGCGATCTGGTGCAGAGCGCGACCGCGCTGTTGGCGACCGGCCAGACCAGCACGCCGTTCCGGGCTTTGATCTGGCTCGCGGCAATTCAAAGGCCGGACGGGAGTTTTCCGCAAAACAGTTGGATTGACGGAACTGCCTATTGGTCGGGCTTGCAGCTCGATGAAATCGCCGCGCCCCTGCTGCTCGCCTGGCGTTTATACAAAAGGCGCGTTTCCCTGAATTTGTTTAATCCGCGCGTGATGATGGTGCGCACCGCATCCTATTTAATCCTGCAAGGTCCCGTCACTTGTCAGGAACGGTGGGAGGAAAATGCCGGTTATTCGCCCTCGACACTCGCCACGGTCATCGCGGCGCTGGTTTGCGCCGCTGAGTGCGCCCACGACCATCACGAAAAACAAATCGCCGATTTCATTTTGGTTTATGCTGACTGGCTGGCTGCCCACCTTGAAGAATGGATGGTCACGACGCAGGGCGAATTGGTCGAAGGTTTTCCCCGGCATTACATCCGCATCAATCCAACCGATGCGCAGGAACCGGATCCTCATGCCGACCCGAATACCACCATGATTCAAGTCGCCAACGGGGGCGGCCGCCATCCGGCGCGGAACGTGGTCGGCGGTGATTTTCTTCACCTCGTGCGATTCGGAATTCGCAGTGCCGACGATCCGGTGATCCTCGAATCCATTGAAGTCATGGACCGGGTGATCAGGCACGAACTACCGCAAGGTCCGGGTTGGCGGCGCTATAATCATGATGGCTACGGTCAGAAGGATGACAGCGGGGCGTTCGATGGCACGGGCACGGGTCGTTGCTGGCCCATTTTGACCGGTGAACGCGGGCATTACGAATTGGCGGCCGGTCGTGATCCGAAATCATTCATCAAGACCCTCGAAAAGTTCGCCAATCAAGGCGGGATGCTCAGTGAGCAGTTGTGGGATGTTGATGATTTGCCGGATGGCGACGTGAAACGCGGCCAACCGACGGGTGCGGCCATGCCACTTTGCTGGTCGCACGCCGAATATATTTCACTCGTGCGCAGCCGACACGACGGCGTCTGCTTTGACCGCGTGGAGCCGGCTTTTCAACGGTATGTTGCGAATCCGGTTCCCAGTCACCATGAGATTTGGAATCTTCGCCATCCTTTGCGGCGCATGACTCGCGGGAAAACCCTGCGAATTATTCTTGCCGCGCCGGCAACCGTCGTCTGGTCAACTGACGATTGGGCACAGACGCACCATTCTGAAACCAATCATCAAAGCGGGCTCAACCTCTGGTTCGCTGATTTTCAAACCGCAGAATTGAAGGCCGGTTCGGTCATGGCTTTCACCTTCTTTTGGAAGAGCGCACAACGCTGGGAAGAGCGGAACTGGCAGGTGAACATTTTATGAAATCTGTTGCGAATCAATCATCCGTAAAGCCTTTCCCCACGAACGCAATTCTTCCGACAGTTTATTTGGTGCGTCACGGCGAAACAGCCTGGAGTCTAACGGGAAAACATACCGGGCTTACCGATTTGCCGCTGACCGAGCATGGCGAACATGAAGCACGGACACTTTATGAACGGCTGGCTGGAATCGCTTTTGACAGGCTTTTCACAAGTCCGTTGCAACGCGCCCGGCGCACTTGTTCGCTGTCCGGCTTCGGTGCCTTGACCGTTGACGATGCCAATCTGGTCGAATGGGATTACGGAGATTATGAAGGACTGACGACGACGGAAATTCATGCAAAAAATCCAGACTGGCAAATTTTTCGTGACGGCTGTCCCGGCGGTGAATCACCGGCACAAATTGGCGCACGGGCGGATCTGGTATTGCAAAATGTGCGAGCCATCAACTGTGACGTGCTCATTTTTTCGAGCGCACACTTTTTGCGGGTGTTCACCGCCCGCTGGCTTGGGCTTGAGCCGTCCGCCGGGAGATTCCATGTCTTGAACACCGCCAGTATCAGCGAGCTTGGCTACGAAAACACACTAACCCAGCCGGTGATCCGTCGGTGGAACGACACTCGTCATCTGATCGAAACACCAACCGATATTTAACAATATGAAAGCGACCCAACTTCTACACAACCTCGGCCAGAGCCTCTGGCTCGACAACATCACGCGTGACCTGCTGAACAATGCCACGTTGAATCAATACATCGTCGAACTCTCGGTAACGGGATTGACTTCAAACCCGACCATCTTCGATCACGCGATCAAGAACAGCACGGCTTACGACAAGGCCATCATTGGCGGGTTGATGAAAGATAAATCCGGCGAGCAGCTCTTTTTTGATCTGGCCATTGAGGATTTAGTTCGGGCCGCCGACCTGTTCCGGCCCATTTTCAACCAGACCAACGCCATTGATGGATGGGTTTCCCTGGAAGTGTCACCCTTGCTCGCCTATGACACGGCAACGACACTCGCAGCCGCCAAGGAGCTTTACCAACGAGCCGGACGCTCCAACATATTCATTAAAATTCCCGGCACGAAGGAAGGCTTGCCCGCCATTGAGGAAGCGATTTTTGCGGGCGTGCCGGTCAATGTGACGCTGCTCTTTTCGCGCGAACAGTATTTGGCCGCCGCCGAGGCATACATGCGCGGCATCGAGCGACGCATTGACGCCGGACTCAATCCTCATGTCGGTTCTGTGGCTTCGGTGTTCATCAGTCGCTGGGATTCGGCCATTGCCGGCAAAGTTTCGGCGGAACTCAACAATCAACTCGGCATCGCCGTCGCCAACCGCACTTACCGAGCCTACCGTGAACTTCTATCTTCGCCTCGTTGGCAACGCGCTTTCAGTGTTGGGGCTCGCCCGCAACGCCTGCTTTGGGCGAGCACGGGAACGAAGGATCCAAATGCTTCCGACATTCTATATGTCAAGGCGTTGGCTGCACCGTTCACGGTGAACACGATGCCTGAAGCCACGCTGAAGGCACTGGCCGACCACGGCGAACTGGGTGCCATCATGGCGGCAGATGGCTCCAACTGTGAAACCGTCATTGAAAAATTTACCAAGGCCGGCGTGAACGTTGACGTGCTGGCAGGCCAGCTTCAGAAGGATGGTGCGAAATCCTTTGTCAAATCGTGGAACGATTTGATGGCGGTGATCAACTCCAAGAGCAGCGCGCTGAAACAGGCTGCTTAAACACAATAAGGACCATTATGAATGTGTTGGTAATTGATATAGGCGGGACGCATGTGAAGGTCATGGCCACGGGCCAGGATGTTTCACGCGAGTTCGAGTCCGGTCCGACCCTGACACCAAAACGGATGGTTTCCGAAATTCGGAAGCTGGTGCTGGACTGGAAATTTGAAGCCGTTTCCATTGGCTATCCTGGTCCGGTTCACGGCAACCGGATTGTTTCCGAACCGTGAAATCTCGGAAATGGCTGGGTTGGTTTTGACTTCAATATCGCCTTCAACCGTCCGGTTAAAATCGTGAACGATGCCGCGATGCAGGCCTTGGGAAGTTACGAAGGCGGCAAGATGCTGTTTCTCGGCCTGGGCACCGGACTCGGATCGGCGCTCATCGTGAATGGCATTGTCGAACCGATGGAACTGGGTCATTTGCCCTACAAGAAATTCACCTTCGAGGACTATGTCGGACTTCGCGGATTACAAAAGTATGGCAAGCAAAACTGGCGGTGTCATGTAACCGACATGGTCAGACGACTGACAGCCGCCCTTGAGCCGGACGAAGTGGTGCTGGGTGGCGGCAACGTGAACAAATTGGTGGAACTGCCGCCGGGCTGTCGTGTCGGCAACAACCTAAATGCGTTTCTTGGCGGGTTTCGCCTTTGGGATAAACGCATCGCGAAAATCAATTCTGCGAAGCATGAAATTGCATCCGGTCTTTCGGATGGCGGGCACCAGCGTGCCGAAGAATTATTTCTCAAAAGCGAACCCCAAAGCCGGATCGGACATCAGCTTCGGGCTGCCTGATCGAATATGAGCAAACCTGCATTCCGATAAATATGAACAAGAAAATTCAATCTTTCGGCTTCAATCAACCACTCTACATTTTACCATTCGATCATCGCGGATCATTCGTGACCCAGATGTTCGGCTGGCACGGCGACCTGTCGCCGGGGCAGACCGCTGAAATCACCGCAACCAAAAGGGTGATTTATGATGGCTTCAAAACCGCCGTCGCGGGCGGAGTGCCTCCGGGCAGAGCGGGAATCCTCGTGGATGAACAATTTGGTGCGGCCATTCTGCGAGACGCAAAAGCAAGCGGCTTTGTGACGGCCTGTCCCGTCGAGAAGAGTGGGCAGGACGAATTCGATTTTGAATTCGGAGAGAACTTCGGCAAACACATTGAATCCATCCAGCCGACTTTTTGCAAAGTGCTCGTGCGCTACAACCCCGAGGGTGAGACATGCAAGAACCGGCGGCAAATTCTGCGATTGAAGCGGTTGTCCGATTATCTCCACGGGCAAAGCCAAAGCCGGTTCATGTTCGAGCTGCTGGTGCCGCCGGAGCCGAAGCAACTCGAACAATTCAAGGGTAACAAGCAACGTTACGATCTTGAGCTACGCCCCAAGCTGATGGAGCTGACAATTCATCAGATGCAGAATTGCGGAGTCGAACCGGATGTCTGGAAAATCGAGGGGCTGGACCGACGCGAGGACTGCAAGCGCATTGTGGCGGTGGCGCAGCGCGATGGCCGTGACCAGGTTGGCTGCATCGTTCTTGGCCGTGGCGAGAACGACCAGAAAGTTCGCGACTGGCTGACCACGGCGGCCAGCGTGAAAGGCTTTATCGGGTTTGCGGTCGGACGGACAGACTTCTGGGAATCGCTCGTCAATTTTCGCGCAAACAAAATCACACGGGAAGCCGCCGTGCAGGAAATTGCGCGCCGCTTTCTAAAATTTGCCGGCATCTTTGAAAAAGATGCCACGCGACAACAAAATTATGAAAAACAAACCAAAATTGCAGTTGGGCATGATCGGGTTGGGGCGGATGGGCGCGAACATGGTTCGCCGTCTCGTCCGGGATGGCCACTCCTGCGTGGTGTATGACCGTTCGGCGGATGCGGTAAAACAACTGACAAAGGATGGAGCCACCGGCTCCTCGTCACTCGCGGACTTCGTCCAGAAGCTTGCCCAACCGCGCGCCATCTGGCTGATGGTGCCGGCGGCGGTCGTGGATCAATCCATCGCCGATTTGCTGCCACTATTGGCCAAGGGCGACATTCTCATTGATGGCGGCAATTCCTATTATGTAGATGACATCCGCCGCGCCAAGGAATTGGCTGCAAAAGGAATTCATTACGTTGATGTCGGCACCAGCGGTGGCGTGTGGGGCTTGGAACGCGGCTATTGCATGATGATCGGCGGTGAACCCGACGTGGTTCAATATCTTGATCCCATTTTCGCCACACTTGCGCCGGGCATCGGCGACATCGCGCGCACACCTGGCCGCGAGAAATTAAGCGGTTCCTCTGAGCAAGGCTATCTGCGTTGTGGCCTGAATGGCGCGGGCCATTTCGTCAAGATGGTCCACAACGGCATCGAATATGGAATCATGGCGGCGTATGCCGAAGGTTTGGGCATTTTGCAAAGCGCCAACATCGGCAAAAAATCACATGAAGTTGACGCGGAAACGACGCCTTTGCGCGAACCCGAGCATTATCAATTCGACCTCAATCTCACGGACATCTCGGAGGTCTGGCGTCGCGGCAGTGTCATTGCGTCCTGGCTGCTCGATCTTACTGCGAACGCACTGGTTGAAGATCCAAATCTCGCCAAATTTTCCGGTCGTGTGTCCGATTCCGGTGAAGGCCGCTGGACGATCAAAGCTGCGGTTGATGAAGGCGTGCCAGTGCCGGTCCTAACCGCAGCCCTGTATGAACGCTTCGCCTCACGCGGCGAGGCAGATTACCAGAACAAGCTGCTTTCAGCGATGCGGTTTGGCTTCGGCGGACATCTGGAAAAATCAACCAAGTAAGAAAATCGCACATGAAAGCAAATCAATCTGACGCGCTGGTGTTCTTTGGAGCCACTGGTGACCTGGCTTACAAGAAAATCTTCCCGGCGTTACAGGCCATGGTGAAACGAGGCAACCTAAACGTGCCGGTTATCGGCGTGGCCAAGGCCGGTTGGAATCTTAATCAGCTCAAAGCCCGCGCCAAGGATAGTTTGGAAAAGCACGGCGGAATTGACGCGGCGGCGTTCGAGAAATTGAGCGGCCTGTTGCGTTATGTGGACGGTGATTACAACGACGCGGCGACATTTCAAGCACTCCACCGCGAACTGCAACAGGCACAGCGTCCGGCTTATTATCTGGCGATTCCGCCGGCAGCATTCGCCATCGTTGTCGAACAACTTTCCAAAACCGATTGCACACAAAACGCCCGCATAATCATCGAAAAACCCTTCGGTCGCGATCTGACTTCCGCCCAGGAATTGAACATCGTTTTGCTGAAAACATTCGATGAGCAGGCAATTTTCCGCATTGATCATTACCTCGGGAAATCACCGGTGCATAACATGCTGTTTTTCCGTTTTGGCAATGCCATGCTCGAACCCTTCTGGAACCGTCACCACATTGAAAGCGTGCAGATCACGATGGCGGAAGATTTTGGTGTCCAGGGTCGTGGCGCGTTTTACGAGCAGGTCGGCACCATTCGGGACGTCATCCAAAATCACCTGTTCCAAGTGCTGGCCAACTTGGCAATGGAACCGCCCATTCGCACCGACAGCGAATCCATCCGCGATGAAAAAGTAAAAGTCTTGAAAGCCATTCCGCCCCTCGAAGCGAAGAACGTCGTGCGCGGGCAGTTCAAAGGTTATCGCGCCGAGCCGGGCGTGGCACCCAATTCAAGTGTCGAGACTTTCGCGGCCCTGAAATTGGAGGTGGATTCCTGGCGTTGGCGCGGAGTTCCGTTTTACATCCGCGCTGGCAAAAACTTGCCGGTCACTTGCACAGAGGTGCAGGCAAAATTGCTACATCCGCCAACGATGTATAAGCAATTCAATCTTGAATCGAATTATTTCCGCTTCCGCATCAGTCCAAATGTTGTGGCGGCGTTCGGCCTGAATACCGTCGCGCCCGAAGACGAATCGGTGAGTCGGTTGATAGAGTTGAAGGTGGATCGTCCATCCAGCTCGAAGGAAATGGAGGCTTACGAACGGGTGCTTACCGACGCAATGGCTGGTGACGCCACGTTGTTTGCCCGTGAGGACTACGTCGAGGAGGCGTGGCGGATCATTGACCCGGCTCTCAAGGCCGGCACACCGGTCCATGAATATGAGCCGCAAACCTGGGGGCCGGACGAGGCAAATTCAATTAGTCCGCCGGGTGGCTGGCATAATCCCGTTCTAAACAATCAGCAACAAAGCGAAAGGTGAGTTATGCGGATTGGAATAGCCACAGATCACGGGGGGTTTGCATTGAAAGAGCAATTGTTCGCCCGGCTTAAATCTGCCGGCCACGAAGTCATGGATTTCGGCGCGCGAAAGTTCACGCCCGAAGATGATTATCCCGACTTCGTCATCCCGCTGGCACAGGCTGTGGCGGCGGGAAGGCTGGATCGTGGCGTGGCCGTTTGCGGCAGCGGCGTCGGGGCCACCGTCTGCGCCAATAAAATCAAGGGTGTCCGCGCCTGCCTGATTGAAGACCACTTTTCAGCGAAGCAAGGCATGGAGGATGACAACCTTAACATCATCTGTCTGGGCGGGCGCATTGAAGGCCCGGAACTGGCGTGGGATTTGGTCAAAACATTTCTTGATGCCGAATTCACCCAGGCGCTCCGCCATCTGCGCCGGTTGCGTAAAGTCAGTGCGTTGGAAAATTCACAAGGATAGAAAACAGAAAAATTTTTATGGAAGACACAATTTTTTGGAGCCGGCTCCAGTTCGCCTTCACCATCACCTATCACTACCTGTTTCCGCAGCTCACGATGGGGCTGGCCTGGATCATCGTCTATTTCAAGTGGCGGCATCTGCGCACCGGCGAAGAACGTTTTGCCAGCGCCACACGCTTCTGGGCGCGCATCTTTGGCATCAACTTTGCCGTCGGCGTGGTCACCGGCATCCCGATGGAATTTCAGTTCGGCACGAATTGGGCGGGCTTCTCGAAATTCTCCGGCAACATCATCG
>DASYEY010000052.1:0-45082 GCA_036498725.1 Verrucomicrobiia bacterium
TCAATGTGCCGTTGAAATAAACTTTGGTCTTCCGCAAACTTCGGCTTTCATATGCGTATGAAATCTTTTCTCTGGCTGATCGCCGCAATGGTTGCGATCAAAGTCTCCGGCGCATCGTTGAATCAACCCAAGCCGAACATCATCATCATCTTTACCGACGATCAAGGTTATGCGGATGTCGGTAAATTTGGCGCAGAAGGTTTTACGACGCCCAATTTTGACCGCATGGCAGATGAAGGCGCGGTCTTCAGAAATTTCCATGTCGCCCAACCCGTCTGTTCCGCCTCGCGCTGCGCCCTGTTGACCGGTTGTTATCCGAACCGGCTTGGCATCCATGGCGCCTTGGGACCGCATTCAAAAATTGGTTTGAGCGGCAATGAAATGACGCTGGCACAATTGCTCAAGCAACAAGGTTACGCCACCGCCATGTTTGGTAAATGGCATCTTGGCGATGCGCCGGAATTCCGGCCGACGAGCCATGGTTTTGATCAATTTTTCGGCCTGATGCTATCCGTGGATTTTTGGCCGGACCACCCATTGCTGATCACCAATTTTCCGCCCAATATTCTGGCGGTCAAACGCGAGTATCCCAACCTGCCGATCTACGACGGCACCAATGTTTTTCGGCGGGAGATGAGCATTGATGACCTGAACCATTTGACAACGTGGTATACGGAGCGGGCGGTGAAGTTCATAGATGCGAACAAATCCCACCCGTTTTTTCTCTACCTCGCCCATAGCATGCCGCACGTGCCGCTGGGCGTGAGCGCTAAGTTTCGTGGTAAATCAAAACGTGGGCTTTACGGCGACGTGATTGAGGAAATCGACTGGTCGGTCGGCCAGGTTCTTGAGGCACTAAAAAAAGACGGCTTGGATGACAACACGCTGGTCATTTTCACTTCCGACAATGGGCCATGGTTGTGCTATGGCAATCATGCCGGCTCGGCCAAGCCCTTGCGCGAAGGCAAGGGAACGAACTGGGAAGGCGGCACGCGTGAGCCCTGCATCATGCGCTGGCCGGGACATATTCCGGCGGGTGCAGACAGTTGGGACATGTTCATGAGCATTGATCTGTTTCCGACCATTGCCGACCTCGTTGGTGGAAAATTGCCGGAACACAAGATTGATGGCTTGGATGTCTGGCCGATCATTTCCCGTCAACCGGGTGCGAAAAATCCCCATGACGCTTATTGGTTTTATTACAACGTGAATGATCTGCAGGCGGTGACCACCAGCGATGGCCATTGGAAACTTCAGTTGCCGCATACGTATGCAACCTTGGGCGGAAAACCCGGCGGCACCAACGGCGTGCCGGCAAAGTATCAGCAACGCAAGGTCAAGACGGAAGAACTCTACGATCTGGTCAATGACATCAGTGAAACGACGGATGTGTCCGCCCAGCATCCGGAGATTGTGAAACAGCTTGAAGCCGAGGCGGAGAAGGCGCGCGCTGATTTGGGCGATGGCTTTACCCAACGCCGGGGAACCGGCCAGCGTGAACCGGGACGCTGGCCCAAGCCTGACGCCAAAGGAACCTCAAATTCATGAAGGCTCAACGAACCGTTCGTTTAAATCCACTGGCGATCTTCGACGGCAATCATTGGCGTTGGTTGGCTGGCGCCGGGCTGATGGTTTTGTTGTTAGTTTTTGGCATTCCGGTTTGCGCCGCTACCAACGAGCTGGCGCGGCCGAACATTTTGTTCATCATGGCCGATGACCATGCGTGGCAGGCAGTCAGTGCCTACAACGAAGCGCGGCATTTGATCGAGACTCCGAACATTGACCGGTTGGCGCATGAAGGCATGCGGTTTGATCGGTACCTGGTGAACAATTCCCTGTGCGGACCAAGCCGGGCGGCCATCATCACCGGTACTTACAGTCATATCAATGGCTTTTACAACAACGACAATTGCCGCTTTGATGGCTCGCAGATCACGTTTCCAAAACTGCTGCAACAGGCTGGCTACCAGACTGCGCTCGTCGGCAAATGGCATTTGGAAAGCGCACCGACCGGGTTTGATTATTGGGAAATCCTGATTGGCCAGGGCATCTACTACAATCCGCCGATGATCCGGGATGGTGCGCGTGTGAAACACCCGGGCTATGTGACCGATATCATTACCGACCTTTCGTTGGCCTGGCTGAAGCAACGTGATCCCTCCAAACCGTTCCTGCTTTTGTGCTGGCAAAAGGCGCCGCATCGCAGTTGGGAACCGGCGTTGCGTGATCTTGATTTTGATCATGATCGCACCTATCCGCTGCCCGGCAGCTTGTTTGATGACTACTCCGGTCGCGGCCTCGCTGAACATGACCAGAATATGACGATTTCGAATACCATGAATCTGGGTTCTGATAATAAATTGACCGTGCCACCGGATTTGAATGCGAAGCAAAGGCAGGTTTGGACCAATTACTATGCGCCACGAAATGAAGCGTTCTTAAAACAAAATCTTACCGGCAAGGCGCTCGTCGAATGGAAATACAACCGTTATATGCACGATTACCTTGGTTGCATCAAGGGCGTGGATGACAGCGTCGGGCGCATTTTGAAATATCTGGACGACACCGGCCTCGCGACAAATACGATTGTTATCTATGCGTCCGATCAGGGTTTTTTCCTCGGCGAACATGGCTGGTTTGATAAACGGTGGATTTTTCAAGAAGCGGCGCGCGCGCCTTTGTTGATCCGCTGGCCTGGAATGATTCAACCCGGCAGCGTGAACACGAATCTCGTCGCCAACCTTGATCTGGCGGAAACCTTTTTGCAGGCGGCGCATCTGCCCACGCCAAACCGGATGCAGGGACGCAGTCTCATTCCAGCGTTTGCAGGCCGGACACCTGCCGATTGGCGTACGGCGTTCTATTATCATTATTACGAATTTCCCGCAGCCCATCATGTGCGTCCGCACTATGGGGTCATCACGGACCGCTACACCTTGACGCACTTCTACTGGCCGGATGTGGATTACTGGGAATTGTTTGACCGCGAAAAGGATCCCGGCGAAATGCACAGCGTTTTTGGCGATCCCGCCTATGCCGAAGTGCAGACCAATTTGATGCAGGAAACCGTGCGCTTGCGAAAGGAATTGCAAGAGCCAGCGCAGGATGACCCCAAGGCATTTGGCAATCCGCCCAAATCGCTGCCAGTAAAAAATGCACCATGAAAAAGATCGTTTCTTTCACTGCCACCGCGTTGTTGGTTATGTTGCCACTGTTCTCTCCAGCCGCCGCGACACCACAGAAGCCGAACATCGTGCTCATCCTCGCCGACGACCTCGGCTTTGGCGATACCGGCTGCTATGGGGCGACGAAAATTCCCACGCCAAATATGGATCGGCTGGGCGCGCAAGGCTTGCGCTTCACTGATGCGCACGCAACTTCCGCGACCTGTACGCCATCACGCTACGGTCTGCTGACCGGGCAATATCCGTGGCGCAAAGACGGCACGGGTGTTTTGCCTGGCAATGCCGCGCTCATTATTGATCCGGCACACGCCACTCTGCCTTCGATCTTGCAAAAGGCTGGCTATCACACGGGCCTGATCGGCAAATGGCACCTTGGCCTCGGTGGCAAAGGCGGGCCCGATTGGAATGGTGAAATTAAACCCGGCCCGTTGGAGGTGGGTTTTGACTATGCCTTCATCCAGCCAGCGACCGGTGACCGCGTACCGTGTGTTTATATTGAAAATCGCCGCGTTTTTAACCTTGATCCCAAAGACCCGATTCATGTCAGTTATGGCAAAAAAATCGGCGATGAACCGACCGGCCGGGAGCATCCGGAACTGCTCAAAATGGGGTTAACGGTTGGCCATGATGGCACCATTATCAACGGCGTCAGTCGCATTGGATTCATGACTGGCGGCCATTCGGCGCGGTGGGTGGATGAGGACAAGGCCGATATTTTTACCAAACGCGCGGTGGATTTTATTGCTCAAAGTACGAATCGTCCGTTCTTCCTGGAATTTGCCGCCAGCGATCCGCATGTGCCCCGGATGCCGAATGCGCGGTTTGTCGGCAAGAGCGGTTGCGGTGTGCGTGGTGATGCCATTGTGGAACTCGACTGGTGCGTTGGGCAAATCATGGAAACGCTCGGCAAACTGAAGCTGGCGTCGAATACGATTGTGATCCTGACCAGCGATAACGGCCCGGTTCTGGACGACGGCTATGCGGATGGTTCCAAACAGGATTCGGATCCCGATATGCCGTCAAATTTTTTACGGGACACCTATGGTCACAAGCCCGCCGGCTTATTGCGCGGGGGAAAATATGATGTCTATGAAGGCGGTACGCGTGTGCCGTTTATCCTGCGTTGGGCTGGACAGGTCACGCCTGGGGTTTCGCATGCTTTAGTGGGACAGGTGGATTTGGCGGCGTCCTTCGCTGCGCTCACTGGTCAGGCCATTCCCGCCGGTGATGCGCCGGACAGTTTGAATGTTTTGTCTGCGTTGTTGGGGAAATCCCAAACCGGCCGTGAACAACTGGTCGAGCACGATGGTTTCCGTACGTTCGGGTATCGCGATGGCTTATGGAAATACATCCCGCCAGAACTTCGTAAAAGCGCAACTTACGCCTTAAATGGTTCACTTTACAATCTCGATGCTGATCTTGGTGAAACCAACAATCTCAACGATGCCGACACAACCACGGTCAAAAAATTATCCGGCGAATTGGATTCGGTTCGCGGGTCCGGAACACCGCCTCATCCCTGACCCGATTCATATATGAAATTGAAGACGTATCTTCCGATGATTGCCGGTGTGCTTGGTTTGAATCTGTCTGCATTGGCGCAGCATTTGTGGTGGGATTTGGCTGGGCAGCGTGATGGTACGTGTCTGTATGGCGAAATCACGGTGCTGGCGACCCAGCCAACGACGTATTATTGCGGCGCCAACTGGCATCCGGGTGAATCAGCGGGTGGTTATTGCGGCATCCAGCACAACGATCCGCAAGAACGGCGCACCATATTTTCCATCTGGGATACTTCTCCCGAATTGCATCCGCAAGTCACCGAAGCGGGCGCGAAAACCATTTTCGGGCGTTTCGGCGGCGAAGGTGAGGGCGGGCATACGCACATGCTTTGGGATTGGAAAACGAATGAGACGTTTCAGTTTTTCGTGCGCAAACAGCCTGGCGCGGACACCAATACGACTGATGCGCAATATTTCATTTTTGACCCGACCGCAAAGCACTGGCTTTTCGTGGCGACCATCAACAGCCCGAATGGCGGCCATCACAGCGTTGAAACTCTGGGCGGCGGGGTGAATTCGTTCCTGGAAAATTTTTCCGGGCAGCACCGTGAAGCTCCCCGGCTGGCCATGTACCGTCTCTGGTTGGGGCCGGATATTGATCATTTGAAATGCCTGACCAAAGCCGTTGGTGACGGCCAGTGGGGCGTGTTGCACGACAATTATTTTCTCGCCGCCGGCGGCTCGAATGAACTGGCCACGGTGTTTTCCAACTTGGAATCGTACTATGGCCAGCCAGTTTACGGTGGCAAGGGCATCCACTTGGATCCGCTGACCGACCGTGCTTTGGCTGTTGATTTGACCACTCAATTAAAAGCGTTGCCGCTGGTGGCCAGCTTGAATGCCGCCGGTGAAACGTGCGCGCAGGCGTCACCGGCGGAAATGGCTGCGGCGGTTGGCGTCACCTTGCCGAAACGCCCGTGGCACCTGATCAATATCTGGTGGGATTTTCAGAAGCGCGTCGAACATTTCACGTCGCTCGAAGTTCCCGTAACCATTGATCGCGATATTCCGACTAACTATAATCTTTATATTTCGCCCTGTGGCATTGCGGACATCAACGGCATGACGTTTTACGGCGGCTTGCAATCCAATGTCAACGGCTGGTTGAATGCCACTAATCATGAACGGATTTTTCCCGGTCACGGCGCGATTTTTTCCCGCTGGTCATCGGATAAAAAGACCCCGGTTGGTTTGGACAATGTACGAATCGCCGGGGATGATTGTCTGGTGGAGAGCGCTGGTTACGAAGGCGAATTCGCCAGTGTGCGCCGTCCGTTTGCCTGGACGAAGGGTGCTTACACGTATTGCATCGAAAAAGGTGCGACTGAAATCACGGATGGCAAAACCAACACTTGGTTCACTTGCAAAATAAAATCCGCCAATGGTTCGGTATATGAAATCGGCAGTCTCCGGTTCGAAGGCAGTGATTTCACTTTCTGGGCGCGGCATTCCGCCTTTGTCGAAGTGTACAGCACGGCCAAGGTTCCGGAATCGAACATCCCAAAAGTGAACATTGAGTTTGGCTGGCCACGCTTGAATGGCGAGAAAGTGGCGCTGAAAAAAGTCACCGCCCGTTATCCCTATAAACCCACCGAACCGGCAGCCCCGGACTGTGCCTGGGTCAAGGCTGATGGCGAAAATTGCCGCGTCGAGGTCGGTCCGATTTTTATGCGTGAAACCGCCCTGCGCCAGCATGAATTAAAATTGTCGCTGACGGCGGATTGATACGGGGCCGGATTTTGGCTGTGTGTTGCTGTGGGTGAAAGCGGCGGCGTCTTGTTGCGCTCCCCCGTATTGGGTATTGTCCCGGAGGCGCGTTCGTTTCAAATTACCGGCCAAGGTGATTTGTGAAAGCGCCCATATTCCAATCAGGCTGGCATTTAGGTTTTTTCAGCCGGTAATAACTTGCCGGATAATCCGACAGGCCTGATTTGATGGACTCGCATGGCCGCTTCGCAAACATTCCTCTGATGGTCAGAATATGAATCCAACCCGACTTGAATCGTTACTCGCCAGTTTTCAACCCGACGCAAAATCTGCACAGTTGCCGGTGGTGCAACGTGCCTTGTGGCTGGCCCGTTGCTTGCAGGAACTCGCCACCCAATTGCAAACCTCCCCGGAGAAAAAGCAGCAGTCGGAACTTGACCGGATGCTGCAGACGCCGTCCGACAAGGCAACTTTGGCGCAAATGACCGACCAGGCATTTCGCACCAGTGATCCGCGGCGGGCCGTCGAGCATTTGATCCATATCCTCGACGTGCAAGGGGTGCCGCGCTTTTTCAGTCCGTGGGACCGTACGCTGATGAAGGGATTCCAATCCTTTGGCGGCTATCTGCCCGGGGTGGCGCTGCCGCTGGTGAAGGAGCATATGCAGAAGGAAACCGCCAACGTCATCCTGCCGGGTGAAAAGGACAAGCTGGTGCATCATCTGGCCGAACGCACGCGCGAAGGCGTGCGAATGAATGTCAATTTTCTCGGTGAATCTGTTTTAAGC
The DNA here is from genome assembly GCA_036498725.1 of Verrucomicrobiia bacterium. Classification (GTDB taxonomy): domain Bacteria; phylum Verrucomicrobiota; class Verrucomicrobiia; order Limisphaerales; family UBA11358; genus UBA11358. The sequence goes on from DASYEY010000052.1 coordinate 7,242, forward strand.
GAGGCGGAATCCGGACGCCGGTTGCAACAATACCTGACGAGTTTGCAGTGGCCGGAAATTGAAGTCGTTTCGATCAAAATTTCCACAGTGTATTCACAGATTTCGCCGCTGGCACGGGAACATACGGTCTCCGTCCTCTGTGAGCGGCTTGAAAAATTATTTCTCGCCGCTGATCGGGCAACCTTCAAACGTCCTTCCGGCGAGATCGTGCCGAAATTTGTTTATCTCGATATGGAGGAATATCGCGACAAGGAACTGACGGCCGAGGCCTTTATGCGGACGCTCAGCCGGCCAAAGTTATTGCATATCCGGGCTGGCATTGCCTTGCAGGGCTACATTCCGGATTCATTCCGCACGTTGCAACAGATTCAGGTTTGGGCGCGCGAGCGGGTGAAGACCGGTGGCGGTCGGATTACCGTTCGCCTGGTCAAAGGCGCAAATTTGGAAAACGAACGCGCCGAGGCGTCGTTGCGTGGTTGGCCCCTGGCGCCTTACAAAAGCAAGCTGGAGACGGATGCCAATTATAAGCGGATGTTGCACGCGGCATTACAGCCGGAAAACCTGGCTGCATTGGATGTCGGCGTGGCTTCGCACAACCTGTTCGACATCGCGTATGCGCTGACGCTCGCCCACGATCATAACGCATTGGCTCGCGTCCAGTTTGAAATGCTGGAGGGCATGGCCAATCATCAACGCCGGGCGTTGTTTGAACTGTCGCGGAATTTGTTACTCTACGCCCCGGCGTGCAAGAAGGAACATTTCATCAATGCCATCGGTTACCTTGTTCGTCGTCTGGATGAAAACACCGGGCCGGAAAATTTTCTGCGCCACGCGTTCAAGATCAAGGTCGGCAGCGATGAATGGCAAAAACTGGAGCAAGGTTTTCTCGCAGCTTGTGCGGCAGTGGAGCAGGTCAGCGCCGCGCCGCGCCGGACACAGAACCGGCAGTTGCCGCCCGCGCCCACCCAGGCGGTCACCCGCGGCTGGCGAAACTTTGAGAACGAAGCGGATACAGATTTTTCATTGCCTCAAAACGGCGAGTGGGCTCAGCAGATCATCGCCAAATGGCAGCCGCGTCAGGGCGATCAGGCGGTGCCAATTCCCCTGGTCATCGGCGGCGGGGAAATGTTTGATGGGCGGACGGCCCGTGGTTGTCTTGATCCATCGCGCCCCGGGGTGGTCGTTGGAAAATATGTGCAGGCGAGTGCCGACGATGTGGCTGAAGCCATTGAATGTGCGGCGGACGACGCAGATGGCTGGCGAAAATTATCCCCGTTGGCACGCTGGCGCCTGTTGGGAAACGTCGCGCAGGAACTTCGCCTGGCCCGCGGGGATCTGATGGGCGCGGCGCTGGCGAATGGCGGTAAAACATTGCTGGAATCTGATCCGGAAGTTTCTGAAGCGGTGGATTTTTTAGAATTTTACCGCGACACCGCCCGGGAATGGCAGGAACTGCCGACGTTATCGGCGCGGGGCAAGGGTGTGGCGGTAGTTGTATCGCCATGGAATTTCCCAATCGCGATCCCTTGCGGCGGCATTGCGGCGGCACTGGCGGCGGGTAACACGGTCATCCTCAAACCGGCATCTGACACCGTGCTGGTCGCCTGGGAAATGTGTCAATGTTTCTGGCGTGCGGGCATCTCGAAAAAGGTTCTGCAATTTGTTCCGTGTGCCGGCGGCAAGGAAGGCCGCCAACTGGTCAATCATCCGAAGGTCAACGCAGTGATCCTGACCGGAGGCACTGAAACGGCGCAGACGATGTTGCGTGATAGTCCCCGTTTGAATCTGTTCGCGGAAACCGGCGGCAAGAATGCCACCATTGTCACCGCCGTTTCTGACCGCGACCAGGTGATCAAACATATTTTGCATTCTGCCTTTGGCCATGCCGGGCAAAAGTGTTCCGCCACCTCACTCTTATTGTTGGCGGCGGAAATCTATGATGATCCCGCCTTTCGTGCTGCCCTGTGTGAGGCGGTACAATCTTTGAAAGTTGGCTCCGCCTGGGAGTTGGATACAAAAATGGGGCCCCTCATCCGGGCGCCCGGCGGGGATCTGTTGCAAGCGTTGACCACCCTTGAACCCGGTGAGGAATGGGCGCTCAAGCCGGAGATGATCGGCGGTAATCCAAACTTGTGGACGCCCGGCATCAAATATGGCGCGACTCCCGGCGGCTACACCCACACGACCGAGTTTTTCGGCCCATTACTTGCGGTCATGCGTTTTGAAACATTAAGTGAAGCCGTCGCCTTGGTTAACCAGACCGGCTATGGACTGACCAGCGGATTGGAGAGCCTGGATGAACGCGAATGGGCTTACTGGAAAGAAAACATCCACGCGGGCAACCTTTACCTCAATCGCGTCACTACTGGCGCCGTGGTGCTGCGCCAACCGTTTGGTGGCATGGGCAAATCCGTTTTTGGAGCGGGCATGAAAGCCGGGGGGCCAAATTATGTCGCTCAGTTCATGGATTTTATCGCTGCGGTGCGAACAAAAAAAACCAAGGGACCATCTGATCCCCGGCTGGTAGATCTGTGCCACGCATTGCTGGTGCGGAAAATTTCCGGCGCGGAAAGCATCATCGCTGCGATTGCCAGTTGTGAGCTGGCACAACGCGATGAATTTGGCCGGGAACATGATCATTTCAAATTGGTTGGCCAGGACAACGTGCGGCGTTACCTGCCGATGAGCGAGGTGCGGATTCGTATTTGTGCGAATGACAGTCTCTTTGAGGTTTTTACGCAGGCTTTTGCCGCCTGCCTGGCTGGTTGCCGTGTCACGGTGAGCGTGCCAGTCGGGAGCGAACTGCCGTTGGTGGCGTTGCTTAAAGAGGTGGCGGTCGGTTGGGCGAAAGTAATCGGATTTATCGAGGAAACGGATGAGCAACTGGCAGCGGTCATTCGCGCCGGGCAGACGCAACGCGTGCGTTTTGCCGCACCAGAACGCGTGCCCCCAACGGTCTTGAGTGCTGGCAATGAAGCCGGTGGCGTCATTGTCAGCGTGCCGGTGGCGAGTGAAGGCCGGTTGGAAATGCTCTGGTATCTGCGGGAGCAAAGTATCAGCACTGATTACCATCGTTACGGTAATCTTGGCCATCGCAGTCATGAAAAACGGGCGGAAATTCTGTAACCAAAAAAGCTGATATGCCCGAGTCAAATACCGCCGCGAAAAACAGTTTGCCATCTGGTGGCGATCAGTCAGACCAACGTTTATGGCCGGTGGCGACGGTGATGGGGGCCGGTGTTTTTGCGACCACCTTCGTGCAGTTGCAGACGATGGGCTATTTGCCGTTCTGCCATATTTTGACGAAGGACATGGGGTTGGATAGTTCCCGGTCTGCGACATTCATGTCACTCGCCATGTTGCCGTGGACCTTCAAGATCGTCGCCGGATTGCTGGTGGATAGCGTGCCACTATTCGGTTCACGCCGGCGCAGTTACCTGATGTTGAGCGCTTGTGTGGCGATGCTGATGTGGCTGGTGATGGGTTTGGTCCCAAATAATTATAACGTATTACTTCTGCTGGCGATGGGCATGAATACCGCCTTGGTATTTGGCAGTACCGCTTCAGGTGGTTTATTGGTGGAAGCCGGTCAAAGATTTGGCGTGAGCGGCCGGCTGAGTTCGGTGCGGGTTTTTGCCCAAAATCTGGGTGCAGGGTTGAGCTTGCCGGTGGGTGGTCTATTGGCCACCTATGCGTTGTGGTATTCCAGCCTGGCAGCCATTCTACCGTTGGCCGGGATGTTTTTTGCCGCGTGGTTTTTATTGAAACCAGAACCGTTGCTGGTAACAGTTGCGCACGGTCGTTCATTTGTCCAACAAATCGGTTATGTCAGTGCCTCCATCGTACGGCAGATCAAAAATGTGTTCTGCTGGCAGATGTTATTGCCCGCAGCATTATTGTTTTTTCTCCAAGCCGTGCCGACCTTTCGTAGCACCAGTTTTTACGAATACCAAACCGGAACTTTGCATTATAGCGATGCGGCCATGGGCTGGCTGGGACTGGCGGGTTATGGGATCGCGTTGTTAAGTTCATGGGTTTATGCGTGGTGGTGCCGTCGTTCCACTTTGCGCACTTCATTGTATCTGGCGATTTTGGTCACGGCGCTGTCGGCGCTGCCGTATTTGTTTTATACAGCTTATACTCCCTACATGTTGCGCGCTTTTGCCATCGAAGGCGTGGGAACGTTTCTGCAATATCTCGCCTATCTGCCGCTCTTCGATCTGGCCGTGCGCGCCACGCCCAAAGGCAGTGAGGCGTTGGGTTATTCATTGCTTATTGGTGTGTGGAATATCGGCCTGATGATCGGGTGTAAAACGGGGCCGATGCTTTACGAACACACCTTTCATAAAAATATGGCCAGCCTGATCTGGTTGAACGCCAGCGTTACGCTGGCGGGAGGTTTAATTATAGCTGTATTGCCAAAAAATCTGATTCAAAACCGGGAGGGAAAATGAAGCCAGCCGGGAAACTAGAAATTGAACACGCGCCAGACTGGTTGGCCCGGCGATTGAATGTTTTTTGGCACTATCTGCCTGCGCTGATGCTTGTCGCTTTGGGGATGGTTATTTTGACTCCGCCTGCTTTAGCGCGTGAAGATATTAATTTGAACGACGGCTGGCATTTTACACGATTGGAAAATCAGACAAATATTTCCTCCGCCAATCCGCCTGAGGTTGGGAGTGCCTTTGACGATGCCAAATGGGAAACAGTTTTTCTGCCGCATACACCCCGGATTGAATCACCAGACGGAGTGCAAAATTATTTTCAGGGCGTCAGTTGGTATCGGCGACAAATTGTTCCACAACCAGCCTGGCGCGGAAAGAAAGTTTCACTTCGGTTTGAAGGCGCGATGCAGGTTGCGGATGTCTGGGTGAATGGTCAGCACCGGCTGACTCATCTGGGCGGTTATCTGCCGTTTTCCGTGGACATCACTGACGCTTTGACGCAGCCCGGCGGCGCGACGGTGGCGGTGTGTCTGGATAACACCGACCACCCGGACGTTCCGCCCGGAAAAAATCATGACCAGCTTGATTTTTCATATTTCGGCGGTCTGTATCGCAATGTTCATCTGGTCATCACCGATCCCTTGCATGTCACCGATCCGATCGCCGCCAATCGCGTGGCGGGCGGCGGCATCTTCGTGCGTACGGAATTCATTTCATCAAATACGGCTGCGATTTTCGCGCAAGTGGATGTTTTGAACGAAGGCGAAAACGAAACGAATGCTGCCGTACGGTTCACGGTATTGGGACCCGATGAAAAAACCGTGACGCGGGCGGCCGTAAAATTTTCCACGCTTGCCGCTGGCGATGAACGGGCAACCAACCACCTTTTCTCAATTGAAAACCCAAAGCTTTGGTACCCCGATCATCCGTGGCTTTATACTTTAAAGACTGAGATTTTGCGCCATGACAAAGTCGTTGATGTGATTTCAACCCGTTTTGGCATCCGTACCGTGGCGGGCGACGACAAGCTGGGGTTTGTTCTCAATGGCAAACCGCTTGTCATTCGAGGCGCCAACCGGCATCAAGATTTTCCGTGGCTGGGCAATGCGGTCGCGGATAACGCTGCGTATCGCGACCTCAAACGGTTGAAGGATGCGGGATTTAATTTCCTTCGCCTCGCGCATTATCCGCAGTCGTCGGCGGTGATGGATGCCTGTGATGAATTGGGGTTGATGGTTTCGGTTTGTACTCCCGGCTGGCAACATTTCAGCCGTGACGGGCAGTTCACCCAGTTGGCCCGGCAAAATATTCGCGAAATGGTGCGTTGGCACCGGAATCATCCCAGTGCGGTGATGTGGGAAGTCAGCCTGAATGAAACGTATGGGCACGATTCGTTTTATGCGGACTGTGCGCGCATCGCGCGTGAAGAATTTCCCGGCGGTCAAATGTTGGTCAGCGGCGATAGTTACGCGAGTAAAGATGTGAGTCATTTCGATTTTCCCTACGCTGGTTGGGCAGATTTTTATCAACGTCCAGCTGCGCCCGGATTCGAATCCTCCAAGCGTTCATTTGCCCGCGAGTATGGCGATTACGAATTTGGCGGCGAACACAGCACGACTCGGGTAGCCCGTGGTGCCGGCGAGGACGCATTGTTGCTACAGGCATGGAATTTTCAATGGTCGCACAATCGCAACGCTTCATTTCCCTGGTTGTGTGGTGATGCCATCTGGGAAGGTGTGGATAACCAGCGCGGTTGCAGTCGTGAGAATCCCATTGCCCGCTGCGGGGTGTTGGATTATCTGCGGCTGCCGAAGTTCTCGTATTATTTTTTCCAAAGCCAGCGCGCAGAAAATGCGCCGATGGTTTTTATCGCCAATTATTGGACGCCCCGTTCATCGCCCGCCAAGGTTGTCATCTTCTCCAATTGCGAGGAGGTGGAATTATTTTTGAATGGTAAATCTCTCGGTCGTCGCCGTCCCGACGCCGGGCCGGACACGGATTATGGCGTGTGGCATCCCGAAGCCGATCTCGTTTACATGGCGAAAGGAAAAACCGTTTCAGATGACGAAAAGGAATCAGCGGATGATCTCAAAACGCCGCACGCCGCCGAATTGCGTTCCATGTTTGACGGCGGAAACTGCCGGCATATCGACCATGCGCCATTCACCTTTGCGCCGGTAAATTTTGCAGCCGGTGAATTAAAGGCTGTTGGCTATATCAGGGGTAAAGCTGTGACCGAGGATCGCCGGCACACACCCGGCAAACCGGCGCGATTGCAGCTGACCGCTGAATTGGAAGGCCGCCCTTTGGCCGCCGACGGTGCTGACGCAATTTTCATCCGCGCCACAATTTGTGATGCGGACGGCAACCCTGTGCCAGACGCAGATAATCCGGTTACTTGCAATGTGGCTGGCGCAGCTCAACTGGTCAGTCCAGCCATCGTGCCAGCGGAAGCTGGGGTGGCGACGATGCTGATCTGTTCGCACAGCTTATCATCTGGCTCCGTGCTGGTTCGAGCCACGGCTTTGGGTCTGCAATCAGCAGAAATAAAATTAAACGCCATATCGGTGAAGTGATCTTTGCTGGCCTGAAGCGTGGCCGGTTTGCTCGATTTCAGTTTGGAATCTCCCCCGAATGTGGATGTTGTTTTTTTACCAGCCATCCCTAGTGTGTTTTTTTGCTAAAAGGAATCATCAGTATGAAAATCAACCTCTTGAAACTCGTTTGTATCCGATTGGCAGCCATGCTTTTTTTGACTGGTGCGGTCGCTGCCGCCGATTTCACCGAATGGTATAATGCACCCGGCACGGTTAATATTTCTCAGGCGTTGTTGCTGGGCAACGGACGGCTGGGCGGGATGATGCTGGGCAATGTTGCCAGCGAAAACATCGTCTTGAACGAAAATAGCCTCTGGACCGGCAACGCCAACCTCTCTGGTGGTTATGACGAAAGCACCACCGGCGGTTTTGGCTCTTATCAGCTTTTTGGCAATCTGTTGATCAACCTCCCGGCACAGTCAAATTACACTGGTTATAAGCGGTCATTAGACTTAAACACCGGTGTGGCGACGGTGGTTTATACGAATAGCGGCATTGCCTATACCCGGACCGCGTTTTGCAGCTATCCCGACCAGGTAATGGTCATCCAATTGACAGCCAGCGCGGCCGCTGCCTACACCGGCAGCCTCCAATTGTCTGACGGCCATTCCACCACGACCATTTCCACGACTTACGGTTTGATGTTTGCCGGTGCACTGGCCAATGGTGAACTTTATGAAGCGCAACTATTGGCGACCAACAGTAACGGCACGCTCATCAATAGCGGTGGCGTCATCCATTTCACCAATTGTGACAGCCTGACACTGGTGGTTGCGCTGGGGACAAGTTATAACGCCACGAATTACCTGAACAATTATGTCGGAAATAATCCGCATGCCATCGTGGCGGCGCAGGCGCAGGCTGCCATGGCCCAACCTTTTGCCGCGTTGCTGACAACCCATACGAATGATTTTTCTTCGCTCTTCAATCGCGTGGCCATCAATCTTGGCGATGCGCCGATGGGGCGCGCGAGCTTGCCGACGGATCAGCGGCTCACCCAGAACATCTCGCATAATGATGATGATCCGGGGATGGATTCACTATTGTTTGCCTACGGACGTTATGTGGCGATTTCTGCCTCGCGCGGTGGGTTGCCGTTTAATTTGCAGGGATTATGGAATGACATCAATAATCCTTCATGGTCCAGCGATTATCATTCCGACCTCAATTTTGAAATGGCGTATTCACACGTTGACGTGGCGAACCTGCCTGAATGTTTTTTGCCCTTCGTCAATTTTCTCCAGAACCAGATCCCACTGTGGCGGAACGTGACGACGAACACTAGTTCCAGCCTTAATAATGGTGGCTATGGCGGCGCTTTTGGCGGTACAAACGGCTGGGCCACGCGCACCTCGCAGAACATCTACGGTGGACAAGGCTGGGAATGGATCGAAGCTGGCAACGCGTGGTATTGCATGTATTTATGGGATCATTATGCATTCACCGGCGACACCAATTATTTGCGGAATGAAGCCTATCCCATCATGAAGGAACTTTGCCAGTATTGGCAGCAACATTTGAAGGCGCTGCCTTACGCTACCAACGGTGCGGCGGCGGGAACTCTGGTGGTCACCAACGGCTGGTCGGCAGAACACGGGCCGCGCGAGGACGGCGTGACGTGTGACCAGGTATTGATCTGGGATTTGTTTAATAAATATCAACAGGCATGTTCCTTGCTGAATACGGACGCTGTGTTTTCGGCCACGGTGTCAAATTTACAGGTGAACCTGTTAAAGCCGCGCCTTGGTCCTTGGGGAGAATTACGCGAATGGTTTTATACCGCTGACACCAACGTCGTTAATGGCGACAGTGCCACGATTTATTTGGTTGGCCTGTATCCGGGAACGCAGACGACACCGGAAGTTGCTCCGAATCTGGCGGCGGGCGCGCGGGTACAGTTGTATCACCTGGGCGATAATGCTTACGAATGGGAAAGCGCATGGCATGTGGCTTTTTATGCGCGCTTGCATGATTGGTACAACGCTCATCATGCCCTTGCGCTGCATTATAACAATGCGGTGAATCCCAACTTGAGCGGGCTTTTTTATTCGACCGTCATGCAGATGGATGGCCCCTGCGGCATCACCGCTGGCATTGCGGAAATGCTGCTGCAAAGCCACGCGGGTTGCATCAATTTATTGCCCGCGTTGCCGAATGCGTGGCCTTTCGGTTCAGTTTCCGGCCTGCTCGCACGCGGTGGTTATACCGTGGGTATTGCTTGGACGAATGCGGCGGCCGTGGCTACTCTCACGCCCAACTCAACAGGGGTTTGCACCGTGCATACGCCCAATCCGGTGACGGTCACAGCCAACAGCGCCACGGTGACGGTGACGACAAACAGTTCCGGCAACACGCAATTTTCCGCCGTCGCCGGCACCACTTATACTTTACAATGGACGCTGCCACCGTTTCCGGCGCAAAACCCGACACCACTGGATTATGCCAACGGCATCAGTCTCGCCACTAATTTAACCTGGCTGACCGGCGGCACGAATTATCTGCACGACGTGTATTTTGGTACGAGTTCCAATGCGATAGTGATGGCCACCACCAGTTCGCCGGAGTATCAAGGACGTCAAAGCGCGACTAATTTTTCCTTGCCGGTTCTCCAACCTGGCACGGCCTATTTCTGGCGGGTGGATGAAATTGCCGGCACCAATTCAGGCATAGGCAGTGTGTGGCAGTTCAATACCGCAAGCTATGTGGCGACCAGCCCGGTTCCGGGCGTGGGACAGGCCGGCGTGGCGACCAACACGGCATTAAGCTGGCTGCCCGGCGCTGCCAGTGGTTTGTTGAATGATGTCTATGTCGGCACCAGTTCCAATGCCGTGGTGAATGCCACGACCAATTCACCGGAGTATCAAGGACGGATGACAGCGGCGAATTTTTCGCCGCCGCTGCAATTTGCCACGACATATTATTGGCGCGTGGACGAAGTCGCCGCTGGAACCACGGTGATTGTCCCTGGAGTCGTATGGAATTTCACCACGACGTTTGCCCAGTATGCGTCTTTGCAATGGAACGCCGGCATGACTACTGCCGGCGCACAGGATGGCAGTGGCTATTGGGGCAGCGGCCCGACTAATTGGTTGTATCATGGCACCAACATCAATTGGCTGGATCAAAACGTGGCGATATTTGGTGTGAACACGGTGACGAACTGCACGGTGACATTGACCAATGATGTGACGCCATCCGGCATCCAGTTTAACGCCACTGGCGGCGGTACTTACACGCTGGCCGGAGCCAGTAAAATTTGGACGACAACCAATGCCCCGTTGAGCGTCATCGCTTACACTAACGCCACCATTAGCGCCATTTTGAATGGCAGCGGCGTGGTGGCCAGCAGCGGTTCCGGCGCCTTGACCCTGAGCAGTGCGAATACCTTTTCCGGCGGCTTGATTGTGAATGGCCGAACGCTGGTGGAAAAAGTCGCGACTTCCGGCGGCGTTGGTCCGTTAACTATCAACGCTGGGGCCAAAGTTTCGTATCAAGTGGGCGCTTATGCACAGGCAGCCTTTTCCGCACTGAACCTCATCGGTGGCACATTTTCTGTGGATGGCTCCAGCCAGAATCAGGTCAATTGCGTTAACCGGGCAGTCCTCATGCAGGGCGGAACTTTAACTTCCGTCAATGGGTTGGCTGGCCCGGCCAATGACAGCGGTTACGGCAATTTTCTCTTGAATCAGGGCGTTTTGACCGTGTCGGGAACCGGTCAGTCGGTCATCAACGCCACGACCTTTGCCGTTGCCAACGGCGGTTATTTTAACGTCGGGCTGACCGGCGCAGGCGTTGATTTGTTGATGGCCAGCGTCATCAATGGTGGCAACATCGCTAAAACCGGTGCGGGAACCATGGCCTTGACCGGTGCCAATACTTACACTGGCGGCACCACGGTCACCAACGGCATCTTGCTCGTGAACAATCTTTCTGGTTCCGGCACTGGCAATGGCAGCGTGATCGTTTACACCGGCGGCACCCTGGCTGGCAGTGGCTCGGTCGGCGGCACGGTAATTAATAATGGCGCATTGTCACCGGGTACCAATGGCAGTGGCACGTTGAGCACTGGCGCGGAAACGTGGAACAGCGGCAGCAGCTTCCAGTGCTATCTCGCCGATACTAACTCAGCCAGTGTCAATCAGTTGCGGATTATCGGCGCGCTCAATTTGCAAGCGACATCCGGCAACCCGGTGACGGTCAACCTCATATCATTGACCACGCCTGGGATGCATGGCCCGCTGGCCAATTTTAATAAATATTCCAATTATGTGTGGCCGCTGGCCGCCACCACCGGTGGGGTGCAAAATTTTTCGACGAATCTTTTCAAATTGAACACTTTATTGTTCAGCAACAATTTTAGCGGCGGAACATTTTCAATCGGCGTGGCGGGCAACGGGTTGACACTTAATTACACAGCGGCCCCCTTGGGCATACCTCAACTAACGGGCGCCACGGTTTCGACGGCGAACGGCGTCAGTCTGTCATTCAGCGGACCGGTTCAACAAAGTTATCATGTGCTGGGCAGCACCAATCTGGGACTGCCGATCAGCAACTGGTGGGTGCTGACTAATGGTGTTTTTAGTTCCAACCCGGTCACGTTCAAGGACGTTTTCGCGACCAATCCCAGTCGTTTTTATCGCGTTATTTCACCATGAACAACCTGGCTGTTTCATCCCGCCATTTTAATTCTGTGAAGGCCTCCCCCGAATGCGGGTGTTGCTTTTCGGTGGAACGTTTCTGATGCTGAAGTGATTCTGTAAAATCATAAAAATGAAAATGATCCAATCCCTTGTTCGTCGGGGCTATGCCTGTTGGCTGTTGCTGTTATTGGGCGGAATGACAGCTTCGGCGGATACGTTCACCATCAGCACGAATAATTTTTTGCTTAATGGCAAACCGTTCTTGATCAAGGCGGGTGAGATTCATCCGGCCCGGGTGCCCCATGAATATTGGGCGGATCGTTTGCGGATGATGCACGCCATGGGATTGAATACCGTTTCAATCTATGCCTTTTGGAATCAATTTGAGCCGCGCGAGGGCGAGTTCAATTTTACGGGTGATGCGGATATCGCAGAATTTGTCCGTCTGGCGCAAAAAGAAGGCTTGTGGGTTGTTCTCCGGCCCGGGCCTTATGTCTGTGCAGAGTGGGAATTCGGGGGTTTTCCCTGGTGGTTGCTCAAGGAACACGACTTGCAAGTGCGCAGTCAGGATCCGCGGTTTTTGGCTGCGGCCGGGACGTATCTGAAAAAATTGGGCGAACAATTGGTGCCGCTCCAGGTAACGCATGGCGGCCCGATTCTCATGATGCAAGTGGAAAATGAATATGGCAGTTTCGGCAGCGACCATGTGTATATGCAAAAAATCATGGATCTCGAACGCGCCGCTGGTTTCGACGTGCCGTTTTTCACGGCGGACGGCGGTGGCAGCATGATGGCGGGCGGACATCTGCCGGACGCGTTGCCGGGGTTGAACGGTGGCGGTGAAAATACCATGAAAGAGGTCAGCGTATATCGTCCCACCGGTCCGTGGTTTGTTCCGGAGTTCTATCCTGGCTGGCTCGATCATTGGGGCGAACCCCATGCCAAAATCGGCATTGGCGGTTTAGTGGAGGAAACTGAATGGAAAATCAGCCACAATGTTTCATTTTGTTACTACATGATTTTTGGGGGCACCTCGTTCGGTTTCATGAACGGCGCAAATTATGGCGGACATTTCCAACCGCAGCCGACGAGCTACGATTACAATTCACCGATGGACGAAGCCGGGCGTCCGACGCCAAAATATTTTGCGTTGCGTGGAGTATTGGCCAAGCACATTGCGCCCGGCGAAACGTTGCCGGACGTTCCCGCCTCAACGCCCATCATTGCGATTACGAACATTGCCCTGACCGAATCGGCGAGTTTATTTGATAATCTTGGCAAACCGATTCGCTCCCCCAAGCCATTGAGCTTTGAAGACCTCGATCAGGGTTATGGTTATGTTTTGTATCGCACGCACATTGCCGAAGCGACCACAAATGCCTTGCTTCAGATCAAGGAATTGCGCGATTACGCGACGGTTTACCTGGATGGCAAGCGGGTGGCCATTCTGGACCGCCGCCATCAGCAGGATTCTGTCACGCTGACCAACGTCAGTGAGAATGCGACGCTCGATATCCTGGTGGAAAATGGCGGGCGCATCAATTACGGGCGGCAATTGCGCGACAATCGCAAAGGCATCACGGAGTCGGTTTCACTGGGAGACCAGGAACTGACCGGCTGGGAAATGTATAAGTTTCCGTTCGACGACAACGCCGTGATTTCCGCGATGGACTTCCGGCCCATGTCCACGATGGCCGCGCCGGCCGTGCACCGGGGCACTTTTGAACTCGCGCAACTGGGCGATACCTTCCTGGATTTGCGCGGGTGGGAGAAGGGCATCGTCATCGTCAATGGCCATAATCTCGGCCGTTATTGGTACATCGGACCGCAACAAACACTTTATTGTCCCGGGGTCTGGCTTAAAAAAGGCAGCAACGAAATTGTGGTGTTTGAACAATTGAGTGACGGTGGCACCAATATTTCCGGCCTGACAACGCCCGTATTGGATCAGTTGAAAAAGGATGAAAACGCGCCGGGGCGCGGCAAGATGGTGGAACCGAAGATTGAAGCCGCTGATCTCATCAAGTCCGGCACCTTGGCTGACAGTGCGGAAGTGCAGGACGTCACCTTTCCGCCAAAGACCGCGCGCTATCTTTGTTTGCAGGCATTGTCATCGCATAACGGCGATGATTTTACGACGCTGGCTGAACTCAAAGTGTTGAACGCTGCGGGCAAGGCGATTCCGAGCCGTAATTGGAAAGTGACTTACGTGGATAGCGAAGAAAATTTTGCTGAGGGTGATCCGGCGGAAAATGCCTTCGATGGCCATGCGAATACTTACTGGCACACCCTCTGGAGCGCGCCCTCTACTCCCCATCCGCATATGCTGGTCATTGATCTGGGGGCGAAATACGAGATTGGCGGGGTCAAATTATTGCCCCGGCAAGATTCCGATCATGGCCGGATCAAAGACTATCGCTTATACTTGCGGGAAATGCCTTTTGCGCCACTGCATCCATAAATTTAAGTTCAAATACCTTCGCGCACCCAATGGATTGCTTGCAGGACCAGTTCAGTTGAATTTTTGAGACTCAACTTTTCCTTGATGCGGTTGCGAAAGGAGTTGATGGTCGCAATGCTCAGGTTTAATTCCTCGGCGATTTCGCGTGATGCCTTGCCCTGGCCCAACATCCGGAAAACTTCCAATTCGCGGTTGCTCAGGGGTTCCACCAACGAGGCTGGTTGCTCGTTGGAACGTTCGTGGACCAGCTTGCCAAGCATCGCGGATGCCATCTTTTCGCTCAGGTGGATGTCGCCGCCGAGGACCTTGCGGATAGCTGCTTTCACCGTTTTCGCCGGCTCCTGTTTCATGACGTAACCCATCGCGCCCGCGCGCAGGGCGCGTTCAGCGTAGAGGGTTTCCTCGTGCATGGACACGACGAGGACCGCCAGTTCGGGGTGACGGCTTTTCAAGGCCTTGATGAGATCAATGCCGGAAGTGCCGCCGAGCGAAATATCGGTGATGATGAGGTCGGGCAGGGAATATTGAACCTTTGCCAACGCCTCTTCGGCACTGGCCGCGTCGCCACTTACAATAAAGTCGGGCTCGCGATCAATCAACTGCCGCAACCCTTCGCGGAACATCTCATGGTCGTCCACGAGAAAAATCAAGCTTCGGCTGCGGGCGGAAGTTGGGCTGGGTAAATCCGTGGTCATATTAACGCTGGCTTAACATAGTCCCATTTGGCGCCGTCAGCAACGTGGCAAACATCCTATTTTATTCGACCCGGCGGATTCAAGCCGGGGGCGCCTTCAAGTCGCTCCGTGGAAAGTGCAGGTGACCTGCGTGCCCTGACCCGGCTGGCTTTTCAGGTCCAGCGTTGCTCCGATCACCTGGGCGCGGTAACGCATGATGCGGATGCCCATGCCGCCGGATGCACGTTCTGCGATCGCAAAACCTTTGCCGTTGTCCCGCACCGTGAGCACGAAACGCTCCTGCTGGCGCGTGATGGTCACGGAAATTTCCGTGGCGTTGCCGTGCTTGGCCGCATTCAACACCGCTTCCTGCGTGATGTAATACAAATGCAAGGCTGCTGTCGTCTCCGGTTTCGGATGCGGCGTGACGCAGGCAAATTCACAGCGGAGACGGAACAGCCGGGTCGCATTAAGCGCCACTTCTTCCAAGGCGGAGATCAAGCCTTCCTCTTCCAGCCGCACGGGGAACAGGCCCCGCGCCACCCCGCGCGTCTGGGACATCGCCTCATTCAGCAGGCTGCCGATGCGCGTCGCCTCGCTTGATTCCGGGAATTTTTTTTCATCCAACTGATCGGCAAGGATATCCACCCGATAGGCGATGGCCGCCAGTTGCTGGCAGACGCCGTCATGCAGGTCATGGCCAATGCGCCGCTGCTCACGGTTGCTGATTTCCAGAATCTCGCGCTCCAGCCGCTTGCGTTCTGTGACATCGCGCGCGACGCTTTCAATTTCGTGGGCGCTGCCGGCCTGCTCCACCAGGAGCGCGCTGATCTCCAGCCGGAATCGCTGGCCGTCGGCATTGATGAAATCCCATTCTGCCGGTGCCAGTTGGGCTCCCTTGGACACTTGTTCGAGCCAATGTTGCGCTCCCTCCCGCTGGTCTTCCGCGACGAACCCGGCCAGGTTATGGCCAAGGATTTCTTTGCGGTCCCGGCGTAATAATTGTTCGCCTGTTTTGTTGATTGAGGTGATGCGCCCGTCGGGATCATGCGTGAACACCATGTCGTTCGCATTCTCGAACAGGTTTTCGTAACGTTCCTTCAAGGCCGCCTCTGTCTGTAATTGGTGCAGGATAATGGCCGTCTGCTTCTGCACGCGGCGGCGCAGGATGCCCACCCAGGAAAGCGCGGTGAACACCAGCAACGCCAGGACGCCGGTGGCCCACAGCATTTTCTCCAGGTTCCACCACGGCGGCTGTTGCCGCACAAAAATATCGCCGGGTGACCGCATTAGGACGCGGAAGGATTTGGCACGCCAATCCGTGCCATAATGCCAGTCGTTGCCCATTTCGATCAGGCAGACTCCAGTGATCGTCACTTTGCTGCCGTTTTGCAGATCGGCAAAATCTGTGCCTGGGCCTTTATAAGGCAGGTAGGCGTGAAAAATGAATCCGCCGGATTGCAGCACCACGAACTGTTCCAGGCTATGTCGGGCGCGGTCCAGCAAGGTCGCTTCGATGCGGATAAGCCGGCAATCATGTTTGCCGCTCAAGGCTTCATCCGCCGTGACCAGGTCCGCTGGCGGTGGGGAACTGGTGCCGGTTTTGCGGAACACGGCGTCGCGTAACATGGGTGTGTATTCACCCTTGGACGGAAACCCCAGTACTTCCACGTGGTCGCCGACCGACAGCGATCCTGCCTGCGTCGTCTCCACGGACAAGCCTTCGGTCGCATCCTGGATATACAGCACATCATCGCTCTCACGGTAGATCACCGTGCCCGCTACTTTCACGCGATGACCGTAGGAACCCTGCGGGGCAAATTGCAGGAGCTGTTCAATCTGCCGCGCGGGAATGGCGAAAGGGTCTTTCGGCGCGGGCGATTCCACCACCAGGTCTTCCGGGCGCGGCACCAGGATTCGGGCGTCGAACAATTGCCGTTGCAGATTGAATCGCGTCACGCATACGCCCCGGATTCGCACGGTACTGTCCACCAGGTCATCGCTCACGTTTACCGGCAATTTGGCGGCCAGCGCCGTCAGCCGCCCGCCGCCGGTCGTGATCTCGATCATGAAATATTTGATGTCTTTGTTCCATTGCGCCGAGCGGACGATGCCGTGGACCTCGACAAACTGGCTGTCATCCTCGCCACTGGCAACCTGTTCCAGTGTCGCCGGTTTGGCGGCGGGAAATTTGCCGTCGCCCACGATTTTGATCTGATGTGGCAGGATGATCGGTGCGTATTCACCCGGACTGGTCTCACCGTTAATCTCGATTAATTTACCCGCCATGAGGCCGGGGTTGTTCACCGAATTATCCAGGTAGAAATAAATACCGGCGCTGTCGTCCTGAATGAAGCGGAAGAACTGGCCGGGATCGAAGAAGGTGACCACTCCGCGCACCGAAACCGGACGATGTTGCGCCGCCTGTTCCGGCGTCAACTGCCGGATTTGTGCCGCCGTGACCAGAAGGTTCGTGGCATTGTCGGCAACCGGTTGTGCGGTGAGCCGCAGACCGGTCACGGCAGACAAAACCACCAGCACCAGCGCGCGCAACGTGAGGGGGAAAAGGTTGAGTTTCATGAACGCCGGATGCCGGATTATGCCGCGCCCGGCGGATGGTGCCAAGCTGGAACCGAAGGCGGGTTAAGTGGCTAGAGCGGTTCAAGAAATACTGAGGTCGTTCGGGAATAAAAGACGGGGAGCGGTCTTTTTGGGTTTTGGCGCCGTTTCGGCTCCGTCACAGGTTTTTCAAACTTGCGCCTTCGCCGAAGCCTGGCCTAAACCCATAAATCCTCGCTCCGAACAGCCATAGTATTTCTTGAACCGCTCTAAACGAAAACGAGCCAGCAATCTTTCATGCTGGCTCGGATAATTTGCCGACGGCGATCACTTTAAGGCGGAACTGGCGGCCTGCAGCCAATTCAAATCCACGGGAGGATTTTGGTTGGGTGGTGTTTGCGGGCTTTGACCGCTGTTTTGGTGAATCAATGCCGTCGCGGTCAGCACCACGGAATCACGCCACCGATGAATTTCTGCGTGACCGTCCACAAAGGTTATCCCGCCCGCACCGTTATGATACGATGCCGGATAATCAATCCAGCTTTGAATGTCCGGATCGCAGATAAACGCCCCGTCATTAATGCTTGAGGGATTTTCGTCAATGAACATCCACAAGTTCGCCGGGCCGGGGCGAACCGCATCCGATTCTTTTCGGTAGATGATGATTTTGGATGAGGCGCTGGCATCGCCACCCCAGGCGGCGATGGGATTGATCCATTCATTCATGGACATGCTGCGGACCCGGGGAAAGTTTAGGGTAAGCAGCGATACGCTTGTGTTATCAGCCGGGCAATGATAGATGGCCGGATTATTGACATACGGGTATATCTGGCCCAACTGAATCCACTTATAACCAACATTGGCACTCGGCGCTACGGAACTCTGGCTTAACTGTGCCCCGGCGGCACCTGCTGTCGTTACATCCTGGCGGCCTGGGCACCAATTGGCATACATCCCTCCAGACTGGATATTAGGATCGGTTAGACCGGTGACATTGTTAAGCACATTCTCATCGGCATTGGATGGCAAACGATCCTGGCTGTCTCCAGAATACATCTTCGCCCCGAGGCATAATTGGCGCAGATTGTTCATGCATTGTATGCCCTGGGCCTTCGATTTGGCCTTGGCCAGTGCGGGCAGCAACATCGCCGCCAAAATGGCGATGATGGCGATGACGACCAATAATTCAATCAGGGTAAAGCCGTTGGCAGCCAGACGCTTTGGTTGAACTTTATTTTTTCCGGCGGATAAATTCATTGTAATGATCTTCTTAATTGAAAGCCGGTGCCGCTTAATCGGCACCGGCCTGGGAATCAACGAATCACTGGGCTTGCACCGCATAAAAGCGGTGGGCGACGCCGGTGGCGGTCGTGTCCGTCAAGGTTTTGACCGAGCCATCGCCCGGCACGCTGGTTACCGTGCTCCAGCCTGTGTCGGTCAGGTCATTCTTATAGACCAACGTGTAGGTAAACCCGTTCTGGGTCGGGAAAGAGACGGCCGGTTGCTGGTTGTTAATGGCTACCGTTGCGCTGAAGAAGTTGGCGGTTGCCGGCGCCGGTACCAGCATGTAGTAGTTGGCATTCAAGTTGCCGCCGCTGGTCAATTT
The DNA here is from genome assembly GCA_036498725.1 of Verrucomicrobiia bacterium. Taxonomy (GTDB): domain Bacteria; phylum Verrucomicrobiota; class Verrucomicrobiia; order Limisphaerales; family UBA11358; genus UBA11358. The sequence continues at coordinate 26,224 of DASYEY010000052.1, forward strand.
CAGCGTCGCCTGGCCACCTAAAGTAATGACGGCCATTTGATTGTTCGCATCCAACATCGGCACCCAGTGCCAGGTCGCCCAGCCGGCGGCATTCGGATCGGCAAAGGAGCCAATCACATTGCTGGATTGCAACGAAGTGCCGACGCCATTGGTGACGATGCTCAAACTAGTGCCGCTAAATGCTCCGGCCCCGCCCGCCAAGCGGCCATAGACATAGAATCTGCCGGTCGGATAGGTGCGGGTATAATTCAACCACCACCCGGCATTCCACCAGCCCACATCAAAGTCCGTTATGTTCTGGTCACCTGAAGCAGTGCGGGCATCAAGGAATTTTTGACGGATGAAGTCCGTGCTGAATTCGGTGCCACAATCGTCAAACCGATAATATTCCTGGGCAGTGTCTGATTTCCCTTGCGTGGTGAAATCAATTCCGTAAGTGGACTGATTTCCTCCACCCGGCAAACCATAATAGCTGTCACCGGCCAGCGTACCATTGGCCAGGGGAGGGGTTTGACCGACTATCAATACATTATCTGCCGTGGGCACGGGGTTATCAATGAACTGGCCGCCGTTAAAATCAAAATCCTCCGCTTCCCACATGAAATTGCTCTGGGAGAAGGTGTCGAAATTAATGGCGAAATGAGAACTCAGTTCCGTCGTGTTCGTCACGTTGATGACCGCTGAATAAATGGCGTTCGACGAGATCGGCAGGCTGGCATTCCAGCTATTGGCCGTACCCGCCGTGATTGTCAAGTGCGACGTCATATCCTGGCCGTTCAAAGTCACGCCGATTGCGCTGCTGTTGATGACACTGCCGTTGGCGGGTCCAATTGAGAACGTCAATTGAGTTCCCGGCTCAAACGGATGGAGGCCGGTTGGATAGGATGAGAGCAGCGCCGGGTAAGGGCTGCCGGTGGCCGGCATGAGCATGAAGAAGCTGATATTCGGATTGCCCACGACCGTTGAACGCAAGGTCTGTTGACCGTTCAAGTGGACCGTTACGAGGTTGCCGAAATTATCCTGCAACGGCACATACTTATAAGTTCCAAAACTGTCATCCGTGAAACTGAAGATGCCAAGGTTGGTTACGGATTGGCTGCTGCTGGTCGGGTCGCCGGTGACTAATCCGAAGTTCAACATTGTGCCGCTGCCGGAGGTGGATAAGCGGGCATAGATATTGTAATCGCCAGCCGGAAAATTGCGCGTCCAATTGATCCAGTCGCCCGGTGAGTTATATCCGACTTCTTCATCAATCGCGTTGGTATTGCCGGCGGCGATGCCATCAATGTATTTCTGGCGCGGCAATTCATTCGCCGCCTGGATGGATACGGCGTCCGTTGGGCGGTAAAAATGGAAGGCGCCGCCGCCATTTGCGGTCGGGCCGCCAATCTTGTGCTCATCAATCCCTTCAGTGCCAACCAGCCCGGCGTAAAGCCCGGCACCGCCATTGGCTGGCGTCGTCAGGAATTGACCGCTGTTATAATTGAAATCTTCCGCTTCCCAGACCAGCACCGGACTCATCGTGTCAAAGGCGGCGTTGGCCAGGGCCGTGTCCTGGTTGCTATCGGTGGCTTGGATGGTTACGGTATAAGTTGTATTGCTGGCCAAAGGATAGCTGACGCTTGCCGTCACGGTGTTCAGGCCGACAACGGTGAAATTGGTTGATGGCGACGTATAAGTTACCGTGTTAGTGATGGGGTTGGCCAAGCCGGTAACGGATTTGACAGTTAACTGAATATTTGTGATGGTTCCGTTCTGGGCGACGACATTAAAAGTGAGATTGTTGTTCGTGGCTAATATGACGTTGGGGGCGACGTTGGTAATGTAAGGCGGGGGGGGGGAATAAGACAATAATGACAAGTCGTCCCAATAGGTTGAACCTCCGCCGTAGTTCACCAAATTAAACACCAGGTTATATTCGACTTGGACGGTGCCGGCCGGAGCCACCAAATTGGTCACGGAGCCAATGGCGGCATACGTGTTCGGGTCAAGCTGGTTCGTGACTGACATGTCTATCCACAGGTCCGTGGTCGAGCCGTTGACAATGGAGGCTGAACGATAACGGGCGAGGGTGGCGGAATTGATGTCCAAAAAGGTCACTTCCAGGAAGGCATTGTTTCCATCGCCACTGTTATTAAAACTGTCCGTGCCAAGTTGATAAACCCAGCCATCCGCAGTAAAAATCTGGCCGGCATGCGCGGGCGCTTTCTGATAAATTCCATTGTATTCCGTCGCCATATTATAATCACCATAAATAAAGAAACAGTAGTTGCCAGTGCGCGGGGGAATGATGGCCCCGGAACCGACGTTGGTAACTACATTAAAGTTATAGCCAGCATTATTATAGACCGTCCAGCTGGTGTAGTCTCCCGTTTCACCGCCCGGGTTGGAAAGGACATTGATTTGCGCTTGGGCGATGCCGCTAGCCAGCAGCAACAAGCTAAAAAATGTTGCCAAGCAGGTAATTTTGGGAAGGATACGTTGCATTCTGAGGTGGGTGGGTTTGCGAGACGCGGTTTGATAGTTTTTCATTCTTGACCTTTCATCGGGGCACGACAAACGACAAAATAGTTTGGTTAACATTGACGTCGGTGGTGTATGTAATAGCTTTTATTACATAATTCAAAAAATGTCAATAAGTATGTTTACAAATGTTCAAGTTTGTGTCAGATTCGGGTCGAACTCATTAAATTCTCCTTTTGCCGCGCAAAACGATCACGAAACACCATTTTTTCTAAAAACATGAATTTATCCAATTGTAGCTTGATGTTATTTGGTCTATCGCTTTCAGCTATGACGGCTTTTTCACAGGACTTTTCCGGGAACGATGCAAAAGTCAGTGCATTATTGGCGCAAATGACACTGGACGAGAAGATCGGCCAGATGGTGCAGGTGGATAGCGGCGTGTTATCGGGCAATGACGCTGTGGCAAAGTATTATTTGGGCTCGGCTTTGAGCGGCGGCAGCTCTGATCCAGCCGCTGGCAATTCGCCGGGTGCCTGGTTGGATCTGGTTAACGGTCTCAAAGCACAAGCTTTGACGACGCGGTTAAAGATTCCATTGATTTATGGGATTGATGCCGTTCATGGCCATAATAATATCGAAGGTGCCGTCATTTTCCCGCACCACATCGGCTTGGGGGCGACGCATGATCCCAAATTGATCGAACGGGCCGAACAAGTCACGGCGGCCGAAGTGGCTGGTACCGGGGTGCGCTGGGCGTTCGCGCCGTGCATTGCCGTGCCACAAAATGAACGTTGGGGCCGCACTTACGAAGGTTACAGCGACAATACCGCGCTGGTTTCTGAGTTGGGCGTGGCGGCGGTGAAGGGCTTTCAAGGCGACGCGTTGTCTGCCAGTTCCGTGCTGGCTTGCGCGAAACATTTCATCGGCGATGGCGGAACGCAGAATGGCAAGGATCAGGGCAACACCGTGTGTGACGAGGCGACTTTGCGGAAATTATACCTGCCGCCGTATCAGGCCGCCATCAAGGCCGGGGTCGGTTCCATCATGGTTTCCTACAGCAGTTGGAATGGACAAAAGATGCACGGCAATAAATATCTGCTCACCGATGTGCTGAAGGGTGAACTGGGATTCAATGGCTTTCTGGTTTCGGACTGGGCGGCGATTGATCAGATCAATCCTGATTTCAAGGCGGACGTCGAACAATCTGTCAACGCCGGCCTGGACATGGTGATGATTCCGTACGGTCCCGGGCATGCGAATAATTTCGTTGAATTTATTGACGATCTGAAAGCCCTGGTGGCTGAAGGCAAAGTCCCGCAGTCCCGCATTGATGATGCGGTGAGCCGTATCTTGCGGATCAAATTTCAAATGGGACTGTTTGCGAGTGACGCGACCGATCCCAAATTGACCGCGGACATCGGTTCGGCGGCACATCGTGAAGTGGCGCGCGAATGCGTGCGTGAATCGCTGGTCTTGCTGAAGAATAGCGGGCATGCGCTGCCGCTGGCGAAAAACATCAAGCATCTGATCGTCGTTGGGGCGGCGGCGGATGATTTGGGCGTGCAGTGCGGCGGTTGGACGATTGACTGGCAGGGTCGCCAGGGCGCGGTGACGCCCGGCGGAACCACTATTTTGTCGGCGATCAAGAAAACGGTTGCGCCAGATACAGAAGTGACGTTCTCGGCCGATGGCAGCGATCTTAAGTCAGCAGATGCGGTCATCGTGGTCGTGGGCGAAGCCCCCTATGCGGAAATGAAAGGCGACCGCAAGGATTTGGATTTGTCGGCCGCTGACAAAGACCTGGTTGCGAAAGCTAAAGCCACCGGTTCGCCGGTGATCACGCTGTTGTTATCCGGCCGCCCCTTGATCTTAGGCTCGGCCTTGGAGGATAGCCGTGCGTTCGTGGCGGCCTGGTTGCCGGGAACCGAAGGGCAGGGCGTGGCGGACGTATTGTTTGGCGATGCGAAGTTTACCGGCAAATTGCCGCGCCAGTGGCCGTTGAGCAACGAACATCTTTCCAGTTTGGATGGCGCCAAGCCGCTCTTCAAAATGGGTTTTGGGTTGAAGGATTGAAATTTGAAATCTTACGTTTTTGAGAATATGCGCCTGGTTCAGACAAAAGGCCGGCAGCGTGGCTTTTTCTTATCGCTGATTTTGCTCGCATTCGCATCGGCCTGGCCTGGCCGTGCGGCCAGCCTGTTGAGCAATCCCGGGCTGGAATCGAGCCAAACGCTGGTGGGCTGGAATGCGTACGGCGGGAACGCCTACACCATCACGTCGCCCAGCCTTGCCCACAGCGGCACCAATTATTTCAAAGTCTATCAGTCCTTCAGCGGCGCAGTGAATTACACCGGCATCTATCAGGATTACATCTCCGGTGCCGGCGCAGTTTATTCGGCGAACGGTTGGGCTTACACCAGTTCCAGCGACACGGTGGCCGGGCAAAATGTCGCCTGGATTGAAATCGCGTTCCGCGATGCCAGCGCAAATATTCTGGCGCTTTACCGGTCGGCAATGATTGCCACCAATATCGTTGCCAGCGGAGCCTTCCCTAAAAATACCTGGGTCAATCTGTCCGTCACCAATCAATACAATCCCAACACGCTTCAGATTACCAACAGTGCAAAAACCTTGGTCGCGCCGGTGGGAACTTACTTTGTGCGCTATCAAGTGGTGTTTCAGGGTGATGCCAATTATTCAGGCGGCTCGCTTTATTTTGATGACCTGACCTTGACGCAGACCGGCGGTGCCCCCTACGGCAATTGGAACATTATCTGGAGCGATGAATTTAACAGCAGTTCGATCAACCCAAACATCTGGACCTACGACACCGGCGCAGGCGGCTGGGGCAATAGTGAGTTGGAATACTATACCAGCCGTCTGCAAAACGCTTTTCAGGCCGGGGGTCTGCTGCACATTGCCGCCCGGCAGGAATCTTATAACGGCCAGAATTACACCTCGGCCCGATTGAAAACCCAGGGATTATTTTCCTGCAAATATGGTCGTTTGGAATGGCGCGCCAAATTGCCCCTGGGCAAAGGTTTCTGGCCGGCACTCTGGTTGTTGGGTACGAATATCACGACGGTTAATTGGCCCGGCTGCGGCGAGATTGATGTGGTGGAGAACCGGGGCAGCCAGCCGAACACGGTTCAGGGCAGCTTGCATTCTGGCAGTGATGAAACGGCCGTGTATAATTTGCCGGATAACGGCTCGGTTGCGGATTTTCACACCTACACTTTGGATTGGTCCACGAACGCCATTCTGTTCTATGTGGACGGGCATCTCTATCAATCACAGAGCATTTGGTCGAGTTCCGTCGGCGCCTACCCGGCGCCGTTCAATCAGCCATTCTTCATCATCATGAATATCGCGGTTGGCGGCCAATATCTTGGCAATCCCAGCCAGAGCGACATCAATACCAACACAGTTTTCCCCGGCGAAATGCAGGTGGATTACGTGCGGCTCATGTCGCCGACCGCGCCCTTGACGCTTTCCATTTCGGCAACCAATTCCAGCCTGCTCCTGAACTGGCCGAGCAATATCATTTGCCATCTGCAAGCCCAGGTCGCGCCGGTGAGCGCCGGACTTCAGACGAACTGGTCCGATCTGAGCGCGACGCAAAGTCCGATGCTGATTCAGCCCACCGGCCAGTCAGCCTTCTATCGTTTGTCTTCGCCTTAAATAAGTGCCTGTCTGAAAACAGAGCATCGCTAAATCCTCGTCATCCTCATCGTCGCCCTCGTCCTCGAATTCCCGTCATTTGGCGAGAACGAGGCCGACGGTGAGCATGAGGCCAAAATGATTTATTCACTGGGACGAAACATATCTTGAGCAGATTTTTTCTTTTCCTGTCCAACGGGTTGCCATAATGTCACCTCAACCAAAGGTTTGCCGTCCAACACAATACTATTTATGAAAATAAAATCCCTGCTCACCCTGATCGCCATCCTCGCCACTGCCTTGCCCATCATGGCCCAACAGAAACGCGTCAGTCCGCATGAAACCATCGGGACGGTGGTCGCGGGCGACCGGGTCACGGTGGTTTACGGCCGGCCTTACACGAAAGATCACAAAACCGGCGAAGCCCGGAAAATTTGGGGCGGATTGGTGCCTTATGGCCGGGTCTGGCGTACCGGCGCGGATGAAGCCACGTTGTTGGTCGTGCAGAAGCCGATTGCCTTCGGCGACACCACGGTTCCGGCCGGTGCCTATACTTTGTGGACGTTGCCAAATGAAGACGGCACGGCGAAATTGATCATCAACAAGCAGGTTGGCCAATGGGGTGTTGGTCCAGGGTCTTATGATGAAAAACAGGATCTGGCGCGGATTGACCTGAAGAAAGAAGCGCTGTCGGCGCCGGTGGATCAATTTACCATGGCCATCGCCAAAAGTCCGGACGGCGGCGTCTTGAAATTGTCCTGGGAAAATACGCAGTATTCCGCCGCGTTCACCGTTCAGAAATGATTCTGACCGCCTTGACCTATGAAATCACGAACGCTCCGTTCATTTTCGATTTTCACCTGTGGTTTGATGGTGGCTTCCAGCTTGTTGGCGCAGGCGCCGAAAGTGGAGTTTCCCGCTCCCAGCCCGGCCTGTACGCTCAAGCAACGCGTCGGACTGACCGACATCGAGATTGATTACTCCCGTCCGGGCGTGAAAGATCGCGAGATTTTTGGCGGGATGGTGCCCTATGGCCAGGTCTGGCGCACGGGTGCCAACCAGGCGACCAAGATCATCTTCAGCACGGCGGTGAACTTGAACGGCACGGAAATTCCAGCGGGCACTTACGCGCTTTTCACGATTCCCGGCGAAAATGAATGGACGATCATCCTCAACAAGGGTTCCGATCAGTGGGGAGCTTATCAATACGATGAAAAGGCGGATGTCGCGCGGTTCAAAGCCACCCCAATCGCCATGGAACGTCCGATTGATGCCTTTACCATTGAGTTCAATAAAATCCGTGATGACTCGGCGTATCTGAATCTGGTATGGGACCGGACCGTGGTGCCGATCAAGGTTGAAATTGACCTGACGAGCACGCTGGTGCCGCAGATTGAAGCCGTGATGGCCTCGGATGCAAAACAAAAGCCTTATTATCAGGCGGCAATGTTTTATTATGACCACGATCAGGACCTGCACAAAGCCAGTAAATGGGTGGATGCCGCCATCGCCGAACGCGAAGCGCATTACATCGTTTATCTGAAGGCAAAAATCCTCGCGCGCCTCGGTGATAAACCCGGCGCCATCGCTGCCGCCAAGCGCTCCACGGAATTGGCGATCAAGGCCAAAGACACTGGCTACGTAAAGCTGAACGAAGACTTGATCAACAGCCTGAAATGATGATCGCCCGCCGTCTTTCACTGTGTTGGCGGCAGCTTCCGGGTGCGCGCAAAGCTCGCGCTTGGAATGTGAAGTTGCTAGGGATGTTGGGTATTGGCATCTGGAGCCTGTCCATTTTGCCGGTGCCGGCTTTGGCCGAGGAATCCCCGACTAATTCTGCGCGCGAAATCCGCCACGAACTTGAGAGCTTTCGCCAATGGGGCAGTGTGCTCTATATCGCCGCGCATCCCGACGATGAGAATACCGAATTGCTCGCGTACCTGGCGCGCGGCCGGGATTATCGCACCGCGTATCTGTCGCTGACGCGCGGTGATGGCGGACAAAACGTCCTTGGCCCTGATTTTGGCGAGAAGTTGGGAGTGGCGCGGACGCAAGAATTGCTGGCCGCCCGGCGGGTTGACGGCGCGCGCCAATTCTTTTCCCGGGCCGTGGATTTTGGTTTCTCCAAGGATTACCGCGAGACGCTGAATATCTGGGACCGGCAGGGGGTTTTGTCCGACATGGTGCGTGTCATCCGCGAATTTCGTCCGGACATTTTGGTCACGCGTTTTTCGCCCATTCCCGGTGGCACGCACGGTCATCACACCGCGTCAACCGTGCTGGCGTTGGAAGCCTTCAAGCTGGCGGGCGATCCCAAGGCGTTCCCCGAACAAGGACTGGCACCGTGGCAACCGAAACGTATTTTGTGGAATGTCTCAGGTTTTCAGCGTGACAAAATCGTCGGCACCAATCAGATCCGCATCAATGCCGGCGGCGTGGATGCGGTATCGGGTGAGACCTTTGCCGACATTGCCGGCCAAAGCCGTTCAATGCACAAGACGCAAGGCTTTGGCAATTACCGGAGCCCCGGCGGCAACGGCGGTGCGCGCTATGAATCGTTCCAACTCCTCGATGGCGCACCGGTGACGAACGATATTTTGGATGGCATTGACCCGACTTGGAACCGCCTGCCCGGCGGCGCTGAAATCGAGGCGCAGACGGATGATTTAATCGCAAAATTTGATGCGCAAAATCCGGCCGCAAGTGTTCCGGCGCTGCTGAAACTGCGAAGCCAGATCGCGGCCTTGAAAACGGCTGATTCCATTGTGGCGGAAAAACGCGCGCAATTGGACCATATTTTGCAAGCCTGTCTTGGATTGGAAGTGCAGACGACGATTACCCAGGCGGAAGTGGTGCCGGGTGAAAAAATTGACCTGCATTATTCCGCCATCGTTCATTCTCCAATTCCGGTCCGTTGGGTTGGCTCGCATCCGTTCGTTAACGTGGGCGCAGAAACTTCGGCCGGGGCCGCAAAAGACCTCGTTGCCAACCAATCTTCCAGCCAGTCCGCCGACATTATTCTGCCGGCGAATACGCCGCTGACCCAGCCATATTGGTTGCGAAGCGAAGGCACGCCGGGAATGTTTCGCGTGGACGATCCCACTTTGATCGGCACGCCGGAAAATGCGCCTGCCCTGCCCATCGAAAATATTTTTGAAGTCGGCGGCCAGACGCTGGTGGTGTCCAATCAGCCGGTTCAGCTCACCACCGATGCCGCCGGTCAGGAAATCCGCCGCCAGCTCGATGTGATCCCGCCGGTATCATTACGCTTCATTTCTGACATCACGTTGTTCGCGCCTGGAAAATCGCGGACGGTTACGGTTGCCATCACGGCCTCCCGCCCCGGCTCCGCTGGGACTTTAAGTTTGGATGCGCCCGCCGGTTGGGGCGTTCTACCAGCTGGACAATCGTTTCAGCTCGCCCAAATTGGCGACGAGGCGATGTTTAACTTCACCGTCACCGCTCCATCGGCCCCTGGCACGGCGAAGATCATTGCCGATGCGGAGATCAGCGGCGTGCATTACCGAAATGCGCGGGAGCAGATCAATTATCCGCACATTCCGCGGCAATTGCTTCAGCCGCTCGCCCGCTTGAAAGCTGTCAGCCTCGATCTGGCCACCCGCGGCCATTTGATCGGTTACCTGCCGGGCGCCGGCGATAGTCTCGCCGAAAATCTGCAACAGATGGGTTATGCCGTGAAGACGTTGGACGGCGCGGAACTCACGGCGGAACAATTACGCGGGCTGGATGCGATTGTGATCGGTGTGCGCGCATTCAATGTGCGGAACGATCTCGCGGACAAAATGCCGCTGCTGTTTGGCTACGTGGAAAATGGCGGCACCCTCATCGCCCAATATAATCGTCCGGACGGTTTGAAGGTAAATCAAATCGCGCCGTATGATTTGCATCTTTCCGGTGATCGCGTCACGGATGAAACGGCGACGATGACCTTTCTCGCCCCCGACCATCCGGTGTTGAATACACCGAATAAGATCACGAATGCAGATTTTGACGGCTGGGTGCAGGAGCGCGGTATTTATTTCCCCAACCAATGGGACGATCATTTTACGCCCATCTTTGCCTGCCACGATCCTGGTGACGCGCCGCTTAAAGGCAGCCTCCTCGTTGCCCAATACGGCAAAGGCTATTTTGTTTACACCGGCCTCGACTTTTTCCGCGAATTGCCCGCCGGTGTGCCGGGTGCGTATCGGCTTTTCGCCAATCTGATTTCGCTCGGCAAATGAAACCTGCCATCGTTTCCGAACCGCCGGCCCGGGAAAATGAAATCGAAAATCCGGGCGTGCCGGGCTTTCGCACATGGCGCGGAGTTTATTGGTTCGTGTTCGTTGCTTTTGTGGCGGTCGTTGTGTTGCTCACCATTTTTTCGCGGATGTTTGCATGAATTGGTTCGACTGGATTGTGCTGCTCGCGACCATGGTGGGCATTGCTGCTTACGGAGCCTGGCACACGCGCCACACCGATCATCTGGATACCTACCTTAAAGGCAGCCAGACCACGCGCTGGGGGACAATCGGTATTTCCGTGATGGCCACGCAGGCAAGCGCCATAACCTTTCTGTCCATTCCGGGGCAAGGTTTCGAAAGCGGCATCGGTTTCGTGCAAAATTATTTTGGCGTCCCGCTCGCGCTCATCATCGTGTGTGCCGTCTTTCTGCCCATCTACCGCAAATTGGGCGTTTATACGGCCTATGAATTTCTCGGTCAACGGTTCGACGCAAAAACGCGTTTGCTTGGCGCAGGATTATTTTTATTGCAACGCGGTCTCGCTGCGGGTGTCACCATTTATGCCCCCGCCATCATTCTCTCAACCGTGCTGGGCTGGCGGCTCGACCTGACCATCATCGCCACGGGATTGTTAGTAATCATTTATACCGTCACCGGCGGCAGTGCCGCAGTGAGCCTTACGCAAAAATGGCAGATGGGCATCATCTTTGGCGGCATGATCGCGGCATTTGTAATCTTGCTGACACGCCTGCCGGCGGGCCTCGGTTTTGGCGGTGCCGCGCATGTCGCCGGCGCGATGGGCAAACTACAGGCGGTGGATTTTTCCCTGAACCCGGACCGGCGTTACACGCTCTGGACCGGGCTTTTGGGCGGTCTTTTTCTTTCGCTCTCCTATTTCGGCACCGATCAATCCCAGGTGCAACGTTACATCGGTGGCGCGGCTTTGCGCGAAGGCCGGTTGGGATTGATGTTCAATGCGCTGCTGAAAATTCCGATGCAATTTTTCATCCTGTTACTTGGGGCCTTGTTATTTGTGTTTTATCAATTTGAACCCGCGCCGGTCTTTTATAATCGCGTGGAATGGCAGCACTATGCCGCTGGCCCAAACGGCGCCACCTTTCGGGCCTTGGATGAAAAGAATGCCGCTGCGCATCTTGTGGTGCAGGAAAAAATCCGGACCTGGCTGGATGTTCGTGCCCGGGGCGACGAGCAGGCTGAGGCCAGTGCGCGGGCGGCGATGCTGGATGCGGAAGCGGCCAATCAATCCATTCGTACTGAAGCCAAGGCCGCGCTGCTTGCAGTTGATCCGCACGCTCAAACCAAGGATTCTGATTACGTCTTCATTGGGTTCATCATGGACCAGTTGCCGCATGGCCTTATCGGTCTGTTGATCGCGGTGATGATCGCGGCTGCCTTGGGCTCCAAGGCGGGCGAACTCAACGCGCTGGGCACGACGACGACCATTGATCTGTGGCGGCATTTTCGCCCGCTCGCCGCGCATGATGAGGCGCGCAATGTCCGCGCCGCCAAATGGTTCACCGCGTTTTGGGGTGTCATCGCAGTTGCCTTTGCCTTGTTCGCCGGCTTCTCCGAAAATTTGATCGAAGCCATCAATATCATCGGCTCGATTTTTTATGGAGTGGTGCTGGGAATTTTCCTCGTTGCCTTTTTCTTGAAATGGGTCGGTGGCACCGCTGTGTTCTGGGCCGCAGTGGTCGCGCAAGCCTTGATCTTTGCGCTCTACCTGCTGCGTCACCGTTTCCCGGTGCTCGATATTTCGTATCTCTGGTATAATCTTATCGGCTGTGCGGCGTGCGTGGTTTTCGGCCTCGTCTTGCAAGCCATTCTGGGCAACGCTAAAAACCAAACCCAACCGCGCGCGACATGAATTCACCGATCATTTGTTTTGGCCAACAACCGTGCGGATTTTTTCCGAAACGATTTCTGTTCGCCAAATTCCAGACCGCGCGCCGGCTGCAAAGCGAGTTTGGTGGTGAAATCATTTTCTTCTATCACGACAGCGATCATGATCCGCGGGAAACCCGGACCTTGTTGCGGCATCGCAAAACCCAGGAAGTTGCCCCATTGAATTTTGCCTGTGAAAACAAGGTGCAACGCAAGTTTTCGCCGCTCCATCTCAAAAAAATTCCGGCGGACTGGGCGGGCAAAACCGCATTGCAATTGCCCAATTATCTCGACCGGCCGTTGATTGAAATTTTTCAGTCGGTTGCCTCCACGAATGTGGCCGATTATTGCCTGGAGATGTATCGCCGACTGGGACTGCTTGATGGCATTCGGGTCGTGCGGTCGAGTGATGTGGCCGTGCGCCGCGACGCGTGTGACATCACGGAATTTTTTGTGGATGTCCCTTACGCTGGCGAAACCGTCCGGGCTCGTTTTGCCGGTGATTCGTTCAAGCTGCATGAAGGTGGCAATGAATTTATCACCGTGCCGTTGATGCCGTTCACAAAGGAACAGATCAGCCCGGCACGCGACAGCCGTTTACGCTGGATGCAATCCGTGGTGCACTGCACGCATTACGTTGCCGGTGCGGGCGAACAGGCTTATCTTCGCCATGCCGACGCGCCGGAAATCAATTTTATCACCCGGGACAATATTGACCGATCTGAGGAAGCCTATGTCGAATTTACCTGAATCCTTGCCGCTGCTTGTTTTTGGCGCGCATCCCGACGACATTGAATTTGGCTGCGGCGGCGTCATCGCCGCTGAGACACGCGCCGCGCGCAAGGCGCATTTTGTGGTCTGCTCGCGCGGGGAAGCCGGCACGCACGGCACGCCCAAACAACGAACGCTCGAAGCGAAGCAGGCGGCCAAACTGCTGGGCGCGACGATTGAATTTCTTGACCTCGACGGTGATGCGCATTTGGAAATCCGCACGGCGCATACGATCAAATTGGCAGCGCTCATCCGTCGCCTCCGACCCGGTGCTGTGCTGGCACCGAGCTTGGTGGAAAACCAGCACCCCGACCATGCACGTCTGGGGAAAATGGTGCGCGACGCCGCGCGTTTGGCCCGTTATGGCGGATTGAAGGAACTGCGCCGGATAAAACCGCACGCGATCGGACAATTATTTTTCTATGCGGTGACTCCCGAAGCGGAGCCACGCGATATCACACCAATATTAATTGATATTTCCGAGCCGAAGATTGTAGCGGCCTGGCAGGCAGCCATGTCTGCGCATGTTTCTCAGGTATCCGCTCGAAATTATATCGAGTTGCAACTGACTCGCGCCCGTTTGCTGGGTGCGCGCGCGGGTATTGATTTTGCCAGCGCCCTTTTTCCCAATGAACCATTGGTGTTTACGTCCCTGACTCAAGCGGGCAGGGGAGCACGCCGTTTTTGATTGTAAATTGAGGTGGCTTTGGCTGCGCTGCGGCCAAAGTCGTCGCCGAGCGTAGCGTCAGGCGACGAACCGTTGCGTGTCCAATTGCAACCGGACGCCACAAAGTGCCGGCGGCGCCGGCATAATGAGTCGCAGCGCAACCCATTCCACCCGTCACTAGGATATACAATCCTCGTCCTTGCCGACTGCTGAAAATTCGAGGATGAGCATGAGAAGAATTTAGCGGCAGCCACCAGCGGACTCATGAATGAGCAAAGCGGTAGCTTTGCCCTACTATTTACAAGTTGAATTCTAGTTCTTTGACCAGGCAGAAAGGACGTTATTCGTCGTGAAGGTCAGGCGCAATTTGCTTTCGTAATATTGCGGCCCGGTGGTTTGAATAAAGCCGACACTGCCGGGGTAACCACCAAAACCGGTGGCGACGGCGACATTGCTATTGTTGTTATAGCGCGAAACCCATTCGTAAACTTTCCGACCGTCGCTTAGCACGGCCGTCTTATCCGGCGGGCCCATGTCAATAATTGCCTGGTCAGATGTGTAATGGCCGATGCGACTGCTCCAATCCACCCGATTGGTGGCGCAACCCGCGAAGAGCGTAATAGCGATTGCCAGCATGGACAGCCTCACGGCAAGATTCACTTTCATACTGAAAATCTAAACCGCAGCCGTCAAAGTGCAAACGGTAATTTATGAGCTGCTGTTTGGTGCTGAAGGCACAACCGGAAATTAGCCAGCTACGCAGTGGCTGGTGCCTGCCACAAAAAACAGTTTAGTCCTGAAAGGGCGGCGGAAATTCGACCTTCAAATTTTATCTGGGCACTTCCGTCGTCCCTTTAGGACGGATTTTTTCATCCACCATGACCAGCCGCTGCGTAGCTGGTTAATTTTTCCTCCAGAATAAAAAGCGCAACCGGTCTTTTTTATTACTCTGGTGTTTTAAATCCAGCCACTAGAGGACGATGATCCGAACCGATGCCCCAATTGGGAATAGTTGGAATATAGGTTTCATCTGCCAGCCAATACGATTTCATCGCCGGGCTCAACAGAATATAATCAATCCGCGAGTACGAATCTTCAACCGCGTAATAATGGGTCCACGTGATGTTGAGCGGCGCGGAGTGCGGGTGCGGATTCGGCAGGTTGTCGCCGTTGCGTTCGGCGGGGCGTGTGTCGAAGAGTTTCAATTTGCCGCGGCCGATGACTTCCTTGGTTGAAGCGGTATTTTGCACATCATTCAAATCACCAAGCACGACCAACTTGACGTCTGGATGGCCCTTGAGCTTTTCATCAATGATACCGCGCAAGACGGTGGCTTCCTGCAAGCGTAATTCTGTTTCATCCGCTTCGGGAATCAGCCGGCCCGATTTCAAATGTGCCACGATCAAGGTGAACGTAAAGTCCGTGTTCGCTTGGATATCCACTTCCGCAAACCCGCGGCTGACGCGAAACCGGCGGCCATCCAAAAGGAAATTATCATTGGTATGCGGGCGGCGCGCGATGATGGGTAATTTGCTCAAAACGGCAACATGGATGTTGGTATCAAACCCTTGAACGTGTTCCCAATACGGAAAATCCAAGCCGTCAGCCTTGAGGGATGCCTGCAATTCCAGCAACGCATTAGTGCTGCCCATTTCTTCCAGTGCGAGGACATCGGGATTGGCGGCTTTGATGCTTTCACGCACTTTGGCCTTTGCGTCTTCGGATTTGGCGAAGTGACGTGATTCGGTCGGTTGGTCGAGATAGTTTTCGACATTATATTCAGCGATGCGAATGGTTCCGGCAAAGAGGCTGGTCGCGCCATTGATGCCAATCAGGAGTAGAATGAGAAGCGTCAGCAAATATTTTGTCATGGAAATCAACGTGCTATTTTGAGCCGCCGTTGAAAACTAAATCTTGCGACACAATGCGCAAGTTCTTTTGCGGTCAGGTGTTGTTTGGCATCTCTTTAAAATTTAAAATCCGATTTATCCCGCATGGTTGTGCGGTTGCGCCGGGATGGGTGTTTCCGCAAAATCTTCCCACCCAAACTCCATGCAAAAACCTCAATTGTCTTTTTGGCAGATCTGGAACATGAGCTTCGGCTTTCTCGGTATCCAGTTTGGCTGGGGCTTGCAGATGGCCAACATGAGTCCCATCTACAAATATCTGGGTGCCGCTGACTCGCAGATTCCGATGCTCTGGCTGGCTGCGCCCTTAACCGGGTTATTGGTGCAGCCGATCATTGGGGCCCTGAGCGATCGCACTTGGGGAAAACTTGGCCGGCGGCGTCCGTATTTTCTGGTGGGCGCAATCTTGAGCTCGCTTGCGCTCATCGCCATGCCGAATTGCAGTACGCTGTGGATGGCCGCAGGTTTATTATGGATTCTTGATGCGAGCAT
This sequence comes from Verrucomicrobiia bacterium, assembly GCA_036498725.1. Lineage (GTDB taxonomy): Bacteria > Verrucomicrobiota > Verrucomicrobiia > Limisphaerales > UBA11358 > UBA11358. The sequence goes on from DASYEY010000052.1 coordinate 42,336, forward strand.
CAATGTCTCCATGGAGCCGTTCCGCGCGTTCGTGGCGGATAAATTGCCAGAGGAGCAACGCGGCACCGGATTCGCGATGCAGAGTTTTTTTATCGGAGTGGGGGCGGTCGTGGCGGGCCTGCTGCCTTACATCTTGAAAAACTGGTTCCATGTCAGCAGTGAGACCGGCCAGGGTAATGCGATTCCGCTGAACGTGAGAATCTCCTTCTATGCCGGGGCCGCCGCTTTTTTGGGTGCGGTGTTGTGGACGGTTTTTTCCACCAAGGAATATCCGCCGGAAGATTTGGTGGAATTTCGTCGTCAAAAAAAAGCGCGCGCCGGCTTCATCCAGTTTGCCTGCGAGATCATTTCCGCCCTTCGGGAAATGCCGGGAACGATGAAGCAACTGGCACTGGTGCAATTTTTCACCTGGCTTGGTTTATTCTGCATGTGGCTGCATTTTTCCAACGCCGTGCCGGTGGTGTTTGGCAGCAGCGACCCGGATTCGGAATTGTTCAAGCGCGGTGCGGAATGGGCGGGGGTTTGTTATTCGTTAAAAGACGCGGTGACGTTTGTGGCGGCGTTTGGCCTGATGTTGGCGGCGCGGAAATTTGACCGGCGACGCATTCACGGTGTTTGCCTCGCGCTGGGCGGCATCGGTCTGCTGGCCATCGGTTTCATTCATGGGGAGGAACAGAAGAACTGGTTGTTGCTGTCACTCGCGTTGGGTGGGGTGGCGTGGGCTTCCATTCTATCAATGCCTTATGCGATTCTGGCAGGCGCGCTGCCCGCGGAACGAATGGGGGTTTACATGGGCATCTTTAATTTCTTCATCGTGCTGCCGGAGATTATCGCGGCCTTGACCTTTGGCCCGTTGGTGAAGCATTTGCTGGGTGGCAATCTGGTTTATGCCGTGATGGCCGGTGGCATCTGCCTGTTGCTCGCTGCCGCGCTGGCGCAATGGGTGAAGCTGCCCGGGGCAACAAATCGGGCTTGGGCATCGGCCAAATGATTTTTAGCCACAGACGGGACGGAAAAGCATTCTCACGCAAAGCCGCAAAGCCGCAAAGAACGAATAAATAGACGCGAATTGCACAAATTTTCACGAATATTGTGAACTTTAGAGCGGTTCAAGAAATACAGTGGCCGTTCGGAGCGAGGATTTATGGGTTGAGGCGAGGCCTCGGCGCAGGAGCAGGTTTGCCAACCCTGTGACGGAGCCGAAACGACGCCAAAACCCATAAAGACCGCTGCCCGTCTTTTCTTCCCGAACGACCACAGTATTTCTTGAACCGCTCTAAAGTCTTCCCGCCTTATCTGTGTTTCATCTGTGTCCATCTGTGGCTAAAAAACTGCCGCCCCTACGTTCAACGTATCGGGCGGCAGCTTTGTTTCCCCCACAAATTATTTCGGCACCGCGCGATGAAAAATCTGCCAGCCAAAGCCGTTCAATTGAAAATGCGGCAGGCTGTTGGCGGCGGCACCGGGCTGGCCGGCGATTTTGACCGGCTGAAAGTCTGCGGCATTTTCCACCTTTAGTGAAGCGGTGACGGGGCGATTGGACAGGTTGATGACGATGACAAATTCATCGTTGGCATCCAGCCGCAGGAAGGAAACAATTTTGGTTTCTTCGCTATTCGGCAGCCAGATCAACCGGTCACTGGTAAAAGCCGGGCAGTTTTTTCGCAATTGAATAAGGTCGTGATAGATCTCCTCCAGCGGCGGCCGCTCCTTGGGGCGCCAGAAAATGTTCAGTTTGTCGAACAACGCAGGGTCGCCGGATTCAGTGGCATCGCCGACTTCCATGCCATTGTAGAGCAGGGGCACACCATCGAGCGTGAACATAAGCACGGACGCGGCCAGGGCGCCGTTGAGGCCGTAGCGCGCGACGGCGCGGGCTTCGTCATGGTCGTCAGTGATCCGCAGGTGCAGCGAGTCCTTTGGAAATTGCCGCAAACTTTCTTCCCAGGTTTTACGGATCTCAGTGGCGGGGGCGTTGTGGATGAAAATATTATTCATCGTGGCCAGCAGCGGCCAGGAATAATCAATGTCAAACGCGTTCGTGAGCAATTCTGGCTTGCTGGCCTCAGCGAGCATCAGGATGTCCGGTTTGACTTTTGTGAGTTCGGCGCGGACTTGTTCCCAGAAATCCGTTGGCACCATATAGGCGACATCGCAGCGGAAACCATCCACATCCGCCTCCGTGACCCAATACTTCAACATCGCGATCATGTAGGTGCGCAACGCGGGGCTATGATAATTCAAGCCGGCGACATCCGTCCATTCCGGCACGGGCGGGATGACCCGGCCATTTTCGTTCTGTTTATAAAAATTCTTGTTCGTCATCATCACGCTATCCCAGGCGGTATGATTGGCGACCAGATCCATGATGACTTTCATGCCGCGTTGGTGCGCGCCGGCGACCAATTTTTTGAAGTCATCGAGCGTGCCGTAATCAGGATTCACCGCATAATAATCGCTGATGGAATAAGGGCTGCCGAACCCACCCTTGCGAAATTTTGCGCCGATGGGGTGAATGGGCATCAGCCAGAGAATGTTTACGCCGAGCACATTCAAATCGTCCAAACGAGCGGTAACCCCGTTAAGATTTCCCGCGACAGAAAAGTCGCGCGGAAAAATTTCATAGATGGTACCGGTGCGCAGCCAATCCGGGGATGGACGGGCAATGGCATCGGAAAGATTCGCATCTTTCGCATGCACAAAAGTGGCTAGTGAAACCGTTGCGGCCAGCAAGGGCATTAAAAATC
>DASYEY010000053.1:0-3482 GCA_036498725.1 Verrucomicrobiia bacterium
AAACTGATGGTTAGCCACGGATGGAACACAGATTTAACACGGATTGGGGAGGGAAAAAAATTAACCGCCGAGACGCAGAGGGCAGAGGGAGAGTCATTTTTTTATTAATGGAGTGGTGGATGGGTTGAGACGTGAGTGCAAGTCAATGGCGGGATGATTCATCAGGGATGCTGGGAGGGTAAATGTGGGTCCGTACCTATGGTAGGTTACGCTTGAAGGGAGGGATTTGGTATGGTTTGGGGTGATGGATGATATGAATTGTAATGAAAAAGAAAAGAGGCGACCCGGAAAGGCGGATTGGTTCGGATTTTTGCCGACCAAAAGTGGGGATGGGTCGCATTTGGTCGGATTCGAGAACGGTTTTTTAGTCGGGGCCTTGCGGAAGCAAGGCCCTGCCGAGGTTTACGCGGAATGTGCGGGTTGGCGGGATTTTGGTTTGGGCCGCGTTTGGATACGGTGGGTTGCCGGGCATGGCTGCGGGCTGAAGCCCGCGCTCCGGCTGAGTTACTCGCTAACTCGGGTCGGATTTGGTCGGAAAAGTTCGCATTGGGTCGGATCTTTGGTGGAGATTTTGCGGTTCCGACCATAGAGCGTTTCTATCAATGACTTATCTAAACACAGGATCAAAATGCGCAGCCCGGCCAATGGCTGGTCGTTTACCATTGCTTCAGTTTGGGCTGGCTGATAAAAACTCCTGCTCCCGCCATGATTAAACGCCTGAGATTGCCGGGTCTGCTCGCCGGGCTGCTGGCTCTTCGGGCAGTCCATTCACTTTCCGCCCCCTCCCCGGCACATGTCCAAGAGCCGATTTCGCTGGAGATCAAGTCAGTGGAGGTCTCCGGCCGACAGGTGCCGTTTCGCCCGAATGGCGAAGTTAACCTGGGGCCGTTTCCGGGGGACATCGCCTTTCACTTCGAGGCGCACACCAATTCGGGACGATTGCCCATTCGCTTGCGCTACAAACTGGAAGGTTACGAAAATAGCTGGCACGAGGGCGTTGGTGAAATGTATTTCGGGGTGCGCTTTTACAACGACGCCGGTGACCAGGTGAGCCAGGATACGTTCAAGATCCGAGGCGAAAGCGCGGGGTGGAACGGTTCGCTGCGGACCTCTCCCCTCACGCACCGCCGCGAAACACTCCTGGTACCGCCGCTTGCGTCGCGATTGATGCTCGTGATTTCCTCCGCCGGACCTCCCCAAACCGAAGGAGTTTACATCATGGCCAACGTGATGGTGACAAAATCCGCCGGGTCGCAGCCGCCGATCGTGCTGATGCAATCGCCTTTCGAAGGGCGCTCGCAAGACGAATGGACCAATCAGATTCCCGGCGGCTGGATGCGCGATGGCAACCACGCCAGCATGGCAAAAATTGTCAACATCGGCAAAGACATGGCCACGAGCGCGTTTGCTATTTTGGATGACGACCCCTTCAGCCACGCGGAATGGCATAGCACCTTGGACTCGGCCGCCGCCGTGAAACCGGGCGAAGACCTGGTGGTGGAATGGAATGAAATGTACAGCATGGGCGTGGGAGAGGCTCAAGCAGCGAATTATGACAGTCTGCCGGTGGGAAACTACGTGTTCCGCGTGGAGGAAGCCGACATGCTGGGCCAGCCCACCGGCGCGGCGGCTTTGCTGGGCGTTTTGGTGCCGCCGCCGTTCTGGAGAATGCCGTGGTTTTGGGGCGCGTTCCTGATCGGAATCACCGCCGTGGTGTTGGGCGGCTGGCGCTATGTGGCCTGGCACCGGCTCAACCTGGAGATGCTGGAACTTAAAGGCCAGCGCGCCTTGGAACGTGAACGGCTGCGCATTTCTCACGACATCCACGACGATTTGGGCGCGCGCGTTACGCAGATCTCGCTGCTCAGCGCCATGTCGGTGGAGAATCCCGCTTTTCCGGAAAAAGCGCGCGCAGATTTTGACCGCATCTCGCGCATGTGCCGCGAGCTGGTGTCCGCGCTTTATGAAACCGTCTGGGCGGTCAATCCGGAAAACGATAATCTCGACGCGCTGGGAAATTATCTCTGCCAGATGGTGAACCAGCTATGCGAACCTTCGCAATGCCGCTGCCGGTTCCACATGTCGGATCTGCCGCGGGAAATCCAGGTCTCCAGCCAGACGCGCCACAACATCAGCATGGCCGTGAAGGAAGCCGTGCATAACGTCATCAAACACGCCCAGGCTTCCGAATTGGTCATGCGGGTGGACCTCCACGGAAACCGGTTGTCGATCCTGGTCCAGGATGACGGCGTGGGCTTTGAAGCAGCGGGCAAATATGACGGCAATGGATTGCACAACATGAAACGCCGGCTGGAGGATATCGGCGGCACCTGTTTCATTGAGCGCCTGCCCGGCAAAGGGACGGCCGTCCATTTTCAACTGGTCATCGCCCCGCGACCAAAGGATTAGCAAACAACCCCTCGCTATCCATCAGAGATGCGATAAATTCAACCGTAATATATTTTGCAGGCCATGAAAAAAACTGTGGTGGTGGTTGAGGATGACCGGGGATTGCGCGAGCAACTGGTTCAAATCCTGGAAGCCGTGCCGGACATAAAATTTCTAGGCGCGTACGCCACCGGGGAGGAGGCGGTGCCGAAAATTTTGGAAAAGCGCCCCGACGTCGTGCTCATGGACATCAAACTCCCCGGCATGTCGGGCATTCAATGCGTGGCCGAAATAAAAAAAATCGCCCCCGAAATGCAGATCATCATGGTCACGGTTTACGAGGACAGTGAGCGCATTTTTCGCGCGTTGAAAGCCGGGGCCAATGGTTATCTGGTCAAATCAAGTCCGCCGGAACAACTGGTGCAAGCCATTCGCGACGCTTATAAAGGCGGCGCGCCGATGTCGAGCCACATCGCGCGCAAAGTGGTGCAACACTTTCACCTGCTTGGCCCTTCTGTCCAGGAATCCGAAAATCTCTCGCCGCGGGAACGCGAGGTGCTCAATTTGCTGGCGATGGGTTTCATCTATAAAGAAATCGGCAGCAAACTCAATATCGGCACCGAAACCGTCCGGACTTATGTCAAAAACATCTGCCTGAAAATGCATGTGCGCAGCCGGCTCGAAGCCGTGGCGAAACATCGGATCGAATCCTATTAGGGGTGACAACTCGATCCTCCACACAATTTCCTGACTTGAGCGGTTTAAGAGAAACTGCAGCCGTTCGGTTAGTTAGAAGCACGAAACGGTCTTTTTGGGTTTTGGCTTCGTTTCAGCTCAGTTACAGGGTTTTCAAGAGTTTTCAAACCTTCGCTGAAGCCTCGCCAAAACCCAAAAACCCTCGTTCCAAACGGCCACAGTTTTTCTTAAACGCTCTAAAGACCAATCCGCACAATCCAGCCGGCTGATTATCGAGTCATACAAATCGCAAGGCTTTTTTGACCTGCCAAGACCGAGGTGCCACGATCGGGCGTGCATCGGCGATGGGGAGCGTTAAAAAATGATATTTACTGTGGCAACGCCGCAGCTCGGTTAGG
>DASYEY010000054.1:0-15308 GCA_036498725.1 Verrucomicrobiia bacterium
CCTCGTTGTTTCTCGGTGAATGCTGGCAGGGCAGCAAATGGGGCTGGGGCGCACGCGGTGGGCCGGATGCCGTCTCCACGATTGCCCCGGCGACCTATTCTTTGCTAGTGTATCGCTTTGATTACACCCCGACCAACGTACTGGTGAAATTGTATGTCAACCCGGCATCCATGACCGCTGAACCCGCCACTGCCACAGTCTCAGGCAGCGAAACCGCGGTGGCTTTCAATAAAATCCGCATCGTTTCTCATGGCTATATTACCGGCAATGCCGGCCCCGACGGAGTGCTTGATGAACTTCGGGTTGGTGGCACCTGGGCTTCCGTCACGCCTTATAATATCCGCACGGATGCGCCATTCTCATTGCAAATGGTTCTCGGCGGTGTGGTTCAAGACAGCAAACCAGCTGGTACACTCCATCAAGGTTTGAACTATAAAACAATCTGGCAACCTTCGGTCACGGATTTCAATAGCGTCACCCGCACCGGCGTGGAGCAGTTCATCATGACCAACAGTAGCCAGATCACCATCCCAACCGATCCCGACTTACAATCCACCACCGGGACCATCTCCTTCTGGATGAATTATAATATCGCAGCCGACGGCTTTGCCCTGCCCGGCCCGGGCAGCGAATCAGCCATGTTATTTGACTGGCGCACCACCAGTGGCACCATTATTGCCCTCAATGCCAGTGGCGGCATCCAATTCCAAGCCACTGCGGGCGCGCGTTTCGCAGGGGTTTCTACCGTCCTGCCCGATGGCAACTGGCATCATGTCGCCGTCACTTACGACCAATCATCCAATGGGGTGGTGGCCATTTACATTGACGGCGTGCTCGACACCCAGGCCAACAATCCCAATACCTGGACCTGGCCGACCAATGGCGACATCGAACTGGGCCATTCGCGCGATGCGTATTGGAAAATCTATAATGGTCAGATGGATGACTTCCGGATTTATAGCCGCGTTCTCACAGCCGGGGAAATCACCACGATCGGCACAGCCACCACCAGCGACCAGTTGGTGGATACCAGTGCCTTGAAAGTACGCTACAACTTCGATGCCGACAGCACCACTTTCGGCAAGAGCGTAGTCTGGCCCTATGGCACATTGCAGAGTTCGTCGTCACTGGGTTCCGACGCAGCGTGGACATCCTTGACCAATGCCATCTCGCCGCAGCCCATTATCATCAGTCCGACGGTGCCGGCATTGTTCTATCGCCTGACGGGAACACCTTAAGCCAACTGCCCCAGGCAAATTAAAATAATTCACGCGGCCAAGGCTGAAAGCCTTGGCCGCATTTTCTTATGCAACTAAAAGCAAGCAAACCAATCATTGGATAATAATTTAGCTGCATTCCTGACTGCCCTGCGAAAGAATCACATAGATGAAGCAAAGCGATTTGGCCAAACTAAACAGTTCGCCCCGCGATATGGCCCGCTGGCGTAAATCCCAGGAACAATTATTGGGCGGACGACGGGCAGTCGCGCTGGCAGCCTATCGGGACCTGACCAGATGTTTCCCGACCGTGCCGGAATTATGGTTCGAAATGGGAAATGCAGCGGCTGGCGAACTGGACTTCAATCTGGCGAACCTGGCCTACCGCCGCGCGACTGAATTAGCGCCAGGAAATGCCACCCTATTGGTATTGATCGGCCAGCAATACCAAGGCTTGCGTCAGTTGGATAATGCACGGAACTGTTTCGAACGTGCCGTGGCTGCCGACCCGACTTCGGTGGATGCCCGCATCAGCCTTGCAGTCTGGTTTGAAAAAGAGCGGCGGTTGGATGATGCCTGGATCACCGTTGAAGCCTGCTTGTCACGCCGTCCGCGCGACGACCAGGCTCGATATTTTCGTGCATTCCTGCTTCATCGGCAGAAAAAAAATTCCGAAGCGGAAACAGCGCTACGGGATCTGATCAAAGATAATCCACAATATCCCTATGTGAAATATGCCAGCCGGCATCTGCTTGGCGTCGTGCTTGACGAGATGGAACAATATCCCGAGGCCATGCGCTGGCTCGTCGAGGCCAAAGCTCAAGTTCGACAACTCACAAATATCGCCTTATTGGAACAAAAATACGACGAACTGGCCGACCGGCGCCGCAAATTGTTGTCTGGGCTGACATCAGAAATGATTCGTTCCTGGCGAAAGGCGCCGCCACCGCCGCTGCGTCATCAGGTCGCCTTTCTCGGCGGCCATCCTCGTAGCGGTACTACTTTGCTCGAACAAATATTAGACGCACATCCTGATGTGCTGGCATTTGATGAACCTTCATCGTTCAACCAGGAAGTATTCGGAAACCTGCCGCTGCCGTCGGCAACCGGAGAAATTCAGGCGCAAACATTGAATGCTTTGCCGCCAGCGCGTATCAGACCATTGCGTGAACGCTATGTTAAAAGTTTGTTGCGGGAGATCGAAGGCGAGCCCACTGCCCGAATTTTGCTGGATAAAAACCCTTCACCCACCATGTTACTGCCTCAGTGGCTGCGCGTCTTCCCCGAAATAAAAGTCATCATCGCTCTTCGCGATCCACGCGATGTCATCATCAGTTGTTTTTTTCTAAACCTGATGCTTAATGCAGTTAACATGAATTTCCTCACGCTCGAACGCACCGCCAAGCATTATGCCGATCTGATGGATGTCTGGTTGCGGATGCGTGATTTAGGCGGCTTTGACTGGATTGAAACCCGCTATGAGGACGTGGTCGATAACATGGAGGTGGAAGGCCGGAAAGCGACTGAATTTCTTGGCCTGACCTGGCATCCCGGTCAATCACGTTTCTATGAAACCGCGCGGCGAAAGTTCTTATTCGCACCAACCTATCATGATGTGACCCAGCCGGTTTATCGCCGAGCGGTCAAACGCTGGGAGCGTTATGCCGAAACTCTGGAACCCCTCCAAAAAAAACTGGCGCCGTATTGCCGGGCATTTGGCTATTCGGTTTAGTCCCATTGATGCGATTTCAATCCCATGCATCGCGAGGCGTAAAGCGGTGGGTGCGCGCACTGCTGGAAAGCCAAAAATGCTCTGGCCATGCCAGCAGCGTAAACGACGAAAAAATAACATTCTGGAAACATTCTCCCCCAAATGTGGTATTTACCCTGTTTCTGAATCAAATTAGAGTCTCAATAAGGTGGTTGGACTAAGTGTATGGATGTAAATGGAAAATGCCTGGCAAATGCATTTCGCCACCCTGAATTAAAGAGCTAAAAAAGCAGATGCCAGCAATAAACAGCCACCCGCTAAAATCAGGCTTAAAATCTTAAATTATATGAGAACACAGATAAACCGGTCGCAAACGCAAAACCGAAAAGGCGCTTTTACGTTGATTGAATTGCTGGTGGTGATCGCCATCATTGCCATTCTGGCGGCCATGTTGCTGCCAGCCCTAGCGGCCGCCAAAAGCAAAGCGATTCGCACTCAATGTCTGGGCAATTGCAAGCAGCTTGGCTTGGGCAACCAAATGTACGTGGGCGACTTCAATGACTATTTACCTTTTCCAAATTGGCAGAGCCCCGTATCAGGCTGGTTATATACCGGTTTGCCGGGATCCGGCGCCACCCCAGACCCGACCAAGGCTCCATTTAACGGCAACAACCAATTGATCTGTTATTCTGGCGGTGTGATTTCTGGTGTAACACTTGGCGGCGGTCAATTATGGCCATATATCAACAATGTGAATATTTACAAATGCCCGTTGGATCAGAATACCAATCCACCTTCATCTTGGTCGGGTCGCATCAATAAATTATCTACATATATCATGAATGCAGCCGTCATTGGCTATTATGCGGCCAATTCAGCCACTTATAAGCAATCTAAATTTCGTCAGGATGCGGTTTTATGGTGGGAAGCCGATATTTATGGCGACGCGGGCACCCTGAATGACGGTTCCAGCTCTCCTAGTGACCCCGATACATTTGGCACAACCCATGATAAAAAAGGCGGTTTAACCATCAATATAGATGGCAGCGTCGGCTTTATGAAGAAGACGACCTGGAATGTATTGCAGAGCGACACCCAGAATCGCAATGCTCTTTGGTGCAGCCCGGGGAGTGCGAACGGCCATTGATCTTGTACGTTGGCACGGTCGGGCGGCTGGCGTAAAATGATTTTTACAGCCAGCCTTTAGAGTTTGTCCACGCCGACAGCCCCATCAGGTTGGTTAAAATAAATTGGTGACAAATTATTTTAACATCCGCCTAAAATCTCACCCAAACGTGGGGGTTTCCATATCGGCTTATCTCATGCAATGTAAGCACAAGTTACAAGACGCAACACGCAATATATACACGTCAATTTGAAAAATATGGAAAACTTAAACTCATCACGCCGCAATTTCCTGAAAGCCTCGGTATTGGCCGGGTTGGGGGCTTCGGCCGTTGGCCTGACCAGCGGCTGTGCGACGGAAAAAACCAGAATGGTCCTGCCATCTGGTCCGGGGGTTTTGAGCACTGATTTCAGCAGCACCCGCCCCCGTCCGGCCGGTCAAAAACCGGTCAACACCTTGACCACGACGCCCATCGAAAAAGTTCGCGTGGCCGTCATCGGCTTGAGCCGCGGCATGACCCATGTTGGCAGTTGCCTGGGCATCGAGTTCGCCGAAGTCGTGGCGGTTTGCGATTTGCGCGATGATCGCGCGCAAAAAGCGGCGGCCTTGTGCGAAAAAAAATCCGGCAAACGCCCGGCCGTCTACAGCGGCACGGAAAATATCTGGGAACAAATGGTGGCGCGCGATGACATTGACGCTGTTTATATCGCGACACCGTGGAACTGGCATGTGCCGATGGCTTTGAAAACGATGGAGCATGGCAAACACGCATTCGTTGAAGTCGCGGCAGCCTTGACGGTGGACGATTGCTGGCGCCTGGTGGATGCGAGCGAACGTTTGCAACGTCATTGTATCATGCTGGAAAATTGCTGTTACGGGGAAAACGAACTATTCGTCCTCAACCTCGCGCGCCAGGGCGTATTTGGCCAGTTGACCCACGCAGAATGCGCCTATATCCACGATTTACGTTCCATGTTGTTCTCGCTCGGAACCGAAGGCGATTGGCGGCGCAATTTTCATTGGGAATATAACGGCAATCTTTACCCCACGCACGGCCTGGGGCCGGTGGCGCAATATCTTGGCGTCGGCCGCGGCGACCAGTTCAAATACATTGTTTCCATGAGTTCGCAGGAAATGAGCCTGACGCATTACCGCGACACCACGCATCCGAATGGCGGCCGCCATGCCGGCGAAAAATATATTTGCGGCGACATGAACACCTCGCTCATCAAAACCGAGCTGGGCCGCAGCATCATGGTACAACATGACGTCGTCAGCCCGCGGCCCTACAGCCGCATCAATGCACTCTACGGCACGGAAGCGGTGTTCTTCGATTATCCGGCGCGCATGACGGTGAACCAGCCCAAGACCTATGGCTTGGACGCGCAGGACACTGAAGATTGGATGTCCGACAAGGACCTGCAAACGATGCGCGATAAATTCACGCATCCCTTATGGAAAAAATTGCAAGCCCGCGCCAAAGGCGGCGGTCATGGCGGCATGGATTACGTGATGAGCTGGCGGTTGCTGGATTGCATCCGGCGCGGGGCCACGCCGGACAGCGTGGTGTATGACGCAGCGGCGTGGAGTTGCATCATCGAGACCTCCGTCCACTCCGTCGCCAATGACAGTGCGCCGGTGGCCATCCCGGATTTCACGCGCGGTTTGTGGAAAACGATGACCCCGCTCGGCATTGCTGAAGCCTGAAAAATCCGGCGATTTTTTGCATGACTCTGAAACACGATGTCCGCGCGGTAGCTGGACAATTCCAGCTTGCTGGCGATTTTGTCAGTGCCGAGCCATACGGCAGCGGCCACATCAATGACACGTATTGTGTGGTTTTTGACCAGGCCGGCACCCATACGCGTTATATTTTCCAACGCATCAACCACGCTATTTTCAAAAATCCGGTGGCCTTGATGGAAAATGTGGCGCGCGTGACCACACACCTCGGTCAAAAAATCGCCGGCGAACCGGATGCCAGCCGTCGCCGATTGACGTTGATCCCCGCCCGTGACGGCCAGCCGTACCATCGCGATGCTGATGGGAATCATTGGCGCGTTTATCTATTCGTCGAAAAAGCGCGCACGTTCGATGCCGTGGAATCCACCGCCCAAGCCTGGCAGGCAGCGAAGGCATTCGGGCACTTTCAAAAATTGCTGGCCGATCTGCCTGCACCACGCCTGCACGACACCATCCCGGACTTCCATCACACGCCCAAACGTTTTGCCGCCCTGGAACAAGCCATTGCCGCGGACTCCGCCAACCGCGCAGCGCTGGCGAAACCGGAAATCGAATTTGCCCTGGCGCACAAAAACATCACCGGAGTTCTGCTCGCAGCCGGGCTGCCGGAACGCGTCACGCACAACGACACGAAGTTCAACAACGTGATGCTGGATGACGCAACGGGCAAAGGCATTTGCGTCATTGACCTGGACACCGTGATGCCAGGTCTCGCCCTCTATGATTTTGGCGATATGGTGCGCACCACGACCAGCCCGGCCAAGGAAGACGAACGCGATCTGTCCAAAGTCACGATGCAGTTCCCGATGTTCGAGGCACTGGTGCGCGGCTATCTGGAAACCGCCGGCGAATTTCTGACCCCGGCGGAAAAAAAATTCCTCGCCTTCTCCGGCAAGCTCATCACGTTTGAGATCGGCCTCCGTTTTCTGACCGATTACCTCGCCGGCGACAAATACTTCAAAGTACACCGGGAGGGACACAACCTTGATCGTTGCCGCACGCAATTCAAACTGGTTGAATCCATCGCTCAACAGGAAACCCGTATGAACCAATTGATCGAAGGCATTCAATGAAAATTCTCGTCACCGGTGGCGCCGGTTTTATCGGCAGCCATATTGTGGAACATTTTCAAAACCGCGCAGAAGTGCGCGTGCTCGACAACCTGCGCTCCGGCCACCGGCACAATCTCGCGCCGTTTCAACATGAACTAATCGAAGGCTCGATCCTTGACCGCGAAACGGTCCGCCGCGCCGTGCAGGGCGTGGATTATATCTTCCATCTGGCCGCGATGATCAGCGTGCCGGAATCCATGTCCAAGCCGGTGGAATGCAATGAGATCAACACGACCGGCACTTTGATCATCCTCGAAGAAGCGGCGAAAGCTGGCGTTAAAAAATTGGTGCTCAGTTCGTCCGCCGCCATCTACGGCGACAATCCGGTGACGCCGAAACTCGAAACAATGTTGCCGGAGCCGAAAAGCCCCTACGCCATCACGAAGCTGGACGGCGAATTTTACTGCAAGATGTTCGCGGACGAAAAACGGATTTCCACCGCATGCCTGCGTTATTTCAACGTCTTCGGTCCGCGCCAGGATCCGAAAAGCCAATACGCCGCCGCCGTGCCGATCTTCATTGATCGCGCGGTGAAAAACCAGCCGATCACGATCTACGGCGACGGGGAACAGACACGCGATTTTATTTTTGTGAAAGACATCGTGGCAGCGAATGTATTTTTTGCCACCCAATCGGCGGCCACCGGCGTGTTTAACGTCGCCTATGGCCAGCGGATCACGATCAAAGACCTCTGCCTCAAGATCTGCGCGCTGACCGGGTCAAAATCCGAAGTCAAATACGCCCCCGAACGCGCGGGCGATGTAAAGCATTCGTTGGCGGCCATTGATAAATTGCGCGCCGCCGGTTTCACGCCCACCAGCAATTTTTACGACGGCTTGCAAGCCACCGTTGAATTTTTCAAACACCGTCAAACCAATTAAAGCCATCACCTCATGATTCAATTTCCTCGTCACCCATTTCACCGTTGTTACAGCGCCATCCTCTTCGCCGGCCTGCTGGCAGTCACGAACGTGGCCATGAGAGCCAGCGCCGCCATTTATACTTTGCAGAATGACCAGGTGACGGCGACGTGGAAAACGGAAGGCACACTCTTTTCATCCAGCTCGCTGGCGCCGGATTCAATCCAGGACCGGAAAACCGGACAGACACTCGCGATCAAGGGCGACCTGTTCGACGTGGTTTTGACCAATGGCGATTACCTCAGTTCGGCCAACTTCAAACTGGCCGGCAAAGTGCGAACCGAGGCGTTGCCGGTCAATCCCGATGCCTCCCGGATGGCCGAACGCATCGGCGGCAAACAGTTGGTCGCCGATCTCGTCAGCGCGGACGGAAATCTGCGGGTGACCTGGCACGCGATCCTGCGTGATGGCTCGCGCTATATCCGTCAGGAATATGTTTTCACTGCGGGCAAAACAGAAATTCCCCTCAGTGGATTTCTCCTGCTGGACACGCCCATGCCCAATGCCCGCGCAACTGGCACGGTGGATGGCTCGCCCGTGGTGACATCAACCGCATTTTTTGCAGTGGAACATCCGCTCTCCGTCAATCGCGGGGAAATGGGTTACGTCCGTTGTTTCCTGCCGCGCGGAACCGCCTTGCGCGCCGGCGAAAGTTATACCGCCACTTCGGTGGCGGGTTTTGTGGACAAAGGCCAGTTGCGCCGGCAATTCCTGGTTTACCTCGAACGCGAACGCGCACATCCGTACCGGCCATTTCTTCATTATAATTCCTGGTATGACATCGGTTACTTCAGCAAATACAACGAAAAGATGGCGGTGGATGTCATCAACGCCTTTGGCCAGGAATTGACCGTTAAGCGGGGCGTGAAATTGGATTCGTTCCTGTTCGACGACGGCTGGGACAATGACGCAACACTGTGGCAATTCGACAAGACCAATTTCCCGAATGGATTCACACCCTTGAAGGAAGCGGCCGCGAAATATGGCGCCGCGCCCGGTATTTGGCTTTCGCCGTGGGGCGGCTACGGTGCGCCACATGATGAGCGGATCAAATTTGGCCGGGAACAAGGCTATGAAATCAACAACGGCAACTTCTCCATGTCCGGGCCGAAATACTATGCGCGGTTCCGCCAGTTGTGCATTGACGTCGTCAAAAAATACGGCATTAACCAGTTCAAGTTCGATGGCATCGGCGCATTTGGCAGCGATGATGACCAGGGCACGGTGTTGCGTGACTTTGAAGCCATGCTGCGGTTGGTGGATGAATTGCGCACGATCAAACCCGACCTTTACATCAACCAGACAACCGGCACCTGGCCGTCGCCCTTCTGGTTGCTGCACGCGGATTCCATCTGGCGCGGCGGTGAAGACCATGATTTCGTGAGCGGCCCCGGACCTTTTCGCGAACGCTGGATCAGTTACAAAGACAACGACGTGCATGACGAGATTGTGGGCCGGAGCGAATTGTATCCGCTGAACTCATTGATGATCCACGGCATTATCTACGCGCAAAAAGCGCATGACATCAATTACGACACGAACAACATCCTGAAATCTGAGATTCGCGATTTCTTCGGGAACGGCACGCAGTTGCAGGAAATGTATATCACGCCCAGCCTGATGAGTTCCACGAATTGGGATGACCTGGCACAGGCGGCCAAATGGTCGCGCGCCAATGCCGACACGCTGGTGGATACCCACTGGGTCGGCGGCAGTCCGGGCGACCGCGAAGTTTATGGCTGGGCGGCTTGGTCGCCGAAAAAGGGCATCCTCACTTTGCGCAATCCCCGGAATCGCGCGGCGCACATTGATCTCGATCCGGCAAAAATTTTCGAACTGCCGGCTGGTGCCGCACAGGACTATCAAGTGGTTGATCCTTTCCACGATCAATCTCTGGAGGTGACACACCTGACCGCCGGTGTCAAAACGACTTTTAAATTAAAACCGTATCAGGTGCTGGTACTCGAAGCGTTGCCAACGGCGGCAGTTCGATGATTGAGAAATGTGGAAAACATTTAACACTCAACATTCAACTCCGAACATTTAAGGAAACGGAGCAACGTTGCCTTCGGTGTTGAGCGTTGAATGTTAAATGTTGAATGTTAGTTCTGAATCGGCCCCCCTTTGCAGGATGGGGCCGAAGTGAGGGAGCAGTGGATTTCAAATCTCGGGTCCGGAATTGCCCAATGGCGATTCCGGCCCAGGCGGAGCTTTTTCAATTTATGAAAATAATAACATGGGGGATTTATCTGGGGCTGGCGCTGGCATTGCGGCCGGACACGAGCCGTGCTGAATATAGTTATTTCTACACCAGCAGCGGCAGCAGCTTGAGCGGCTCCGACATCATCATGAAAGATGTCCGCTGGCCGTATTGGAACAGTTATTATTACAACACTTGGATCAATGACAACTGGACCAGCAGCGATGGGGTCAGTGGTTATTTTTACAACGGCCTCGCCCTGCCGTCTGCCAGTTCACCTAATCCGGTCACCAGCCGACAAACGCTTAACTGGAGTTTCTGGCCATTGAGCAGCCCGATCAACATCTCAGATACCATCACGCCGGTCTGGACCAGTCCTAATACGTTTTCCATGCCGACGATCGCGGAGGGCACGATTTGCCGCGCGCCCGGCCTCTGGTCCGGCTGGCAGACCAATGTCTGGTATCGCATGGCGATCCGTACCTGGCAACCCGTGGCCGGCACAGCACATCTGGGTTTTTCTGGAACCTGGATGCGGGATGGCTCCAGTGGCATCTGGTATCACATGGCCACCGTGCAATTGCCATTTGCCGTCACCGGTGTCACCGGGTCGGATGGCTTTCAAGAAAATGCCAGCGGGGGCAGCCAGCCGCAACGCACGGATTATCGCAATTGCTATTATCACAAAAGCAACACCTGGAATGCTGCCAGCAAATTTCAAGTCTATAACCACGCAGGTGCCGTTGAAAATGCCGGGCTGATTGAGAACAACACGGCGGTCTATTACGAAACTTGCGAAAATAATCCAAGCTATACTGGCACCATCACCAATGTCGGACAATATTCTCCCACGTTCACCATTTCCAGCCAGCCAGCAGCGCCGACGTTTGATCCCATCCTGGTCACCAACTACGGGGCCAGTCTTTCCGGCAGCCAGTTGCTCGTACAATGGCAGATGTTGCCGACCAGTTCGCCGCAATTTGCTTATCAGGTGAAGGTCTATACCAACGCCAGTTACACCGGCACCGTCGTGGCCTCCGCCTATGACATCGCTCCGGAAGTGCGGCAGAAATTATTGGATATCGGCAATGCCACCACGCCGTATGTACAACTCACCATCGTGGATATTTTCAACCAGACCAATATGGCCATCAACGTGACGACCACCAATGCGACCTTGTCGCTGGCCAGCACCGCGACGGGAACGGTGGATGGTCTGAACTTCGCCTATTACCAATCCGCCAGCAATTATACCAGTGACGGCAGTACGAACTGGTCCAGCATGCCGAATTTTGCCGCGCTGACGCCGATGGCTTCCGGCGCCGTCAGCGGACTGGACTTGACGCCGCGCAAACGCCGGAATGGTTACGCGTTCAACTATACCGGTTATTTGAACATTGCCAGCAATGGTCTTTACACGTTCACGCTTAATTCATCGGCCGGCAGCAAATTATACGTGGATGGACAATTGGTGGTGAATTGGGACGGCGAACATAGTCCGTCCGATTTGAGCGGTGGCATCGGTTTACAAGCCGGCTTGCATACTTTGAATGTGCAATACTTCTGCGACACCCAGCCAACATCCTTGTTCAGCGAATATTTTGACCGCCTGACGCTCTCGTATGCCGGGCCGGGTTTCAGCCAAACCCCGGTTCCCGTGAACGCGTATCGTCGGACGCCCGGTGCCAGTGAACCGCTCATCAATTTGCTGTCGCCCACCAACAACACCACGATCGTCAATGTCGGCGTGCCATTGAATGCGACCGTGACGCCGAACGGTGCCACCATCAACAAGGTCCAGTTCTATGTCGGCGATTATTTTTGGTCGCAGGACACCGCCCTGCCCTACACCGCCAGTTCCTTCTTTTGGGCGAACCCAGCCAATCCGGTTCACGCACGGCTGACCTATAATACGACCAATATTTTGGATTCGGATGTCAATCTGGTGACGACGACGAACGGCACTTTGGCCCCATGGCAGTTCAACCAGATTTTTTATCACAACACGCCCAACGGCGCAGCAATCCAGGGCGGTACTTATTCAGTCATCGGCGACGGCGTCAATTTATTGGCGCGGCAGATCAACGGTGATTGCACCTTGATCGCCCATCTCGCCGGTCTCCCCACCACGGCGGCCGCACCAGATGGTTCCACTGCCAATTCCGGCTGGGAAGCGGGCATCATTTTGCGTGGCAACACTAATATGACGCCCGGTTATCCGTGGGGTCAGACGGGCACCGCTCCATTCACGACGGTTTTGGGACAAGTTGGCGGCGGTGCGTATTACCAGGATGAAAGCATGGTCAATGGCGGTGGTGGTTACACTTCAAGCAATCTGGGCGGCCAGAAATGGTTTAAAATCCAACGTGCCGGCAATGTGTTCACCAGTTCTGTTTCCGCCAATGGCATCACGTGGCAGCCGGTCTATACCAATACCCTGACGGATTTCCCCCAAACGATCTATGCGGGATTCTTCACCTATGCCGGGCCATCATCAAATCCAAATATCCCTTGGGCCAGCTTTGATAATGTCAGTTTGACGGGCAAACTCGTTGGTCCACCCAGTGTCACCGTGAATCCATCGACGGAAACCGTTTACGCCAATCAAGGCATTACGTTCAACGCCAATCCGACCGGTAACGCGCCGTTCTTCTACCAATGGCAACACAACGGCATCAATCTCACCGGTGCGACCAACGCAACGCTGGTTCTGACCAGTCTGCAAGTGGCTGATTCTGGTTCTTACACCGTCCAACTGACGAATGCTGACGGCGGCGCCAGTGCGACAGCCAGTCTGAGTGTTTTGACGGCCTCGCCGGTCGTGACGCAGATCCTTTCGAATAATCCCACCGGCTATTGGCATTTGAATGAAACGACCGGCCCGACGGCTTATGATGCCACTGGCAGCTTGGATGGAACCGGCGAAGGCGGCATCGTATTTGGCGTTCCCGGCGTAACCACCCCCCCTTTTAATGGCTTTGGCACAGATAATTTGGCGGCGCAGTTCAATGGCACCGATGCGGATATTTCCGTGCCGGGTTTCAATCTTACCACCACGAACTTCACGATTACCGGCTGGGTGCGCTGCAACGGCGCGCAGGTGTCTTATTCCGGTCTGATGTTCAGTCGCAGCAGCGGTTACGGCACGGGATTGATGATGGCCAACAACGGCAACAACCTGGAACTACGCTATGGCTGGAATGATGACGGCGGCGATTACAATTTCAGCACACACTTGAACCTGCCGACAAACGGAATGTGGGCATTCATAGCGCTGACCATTGAACCGAACCGGGCCATTGTCTATCTGGCCACCAATTCAGTGTTGCAATCCGCAACGAACAACGTAACCAACAGCGGCCGAACTTTTAACGGAAATTTTTATTTTGGTTCCGATCCCAACGGTTCCAGCCGGCGACTGAACGGTGCTTTGGATGAAATTGCCATTTATAATCGAACCCTCAGCCAGCAACAGCTCGGCCAGTTACTTTCGGCTTCCGGCCAGACCACACCGGCGGTCACTTTAACCGCGCCGATTTCTGGTGCCAATTTCGGCGCGCCCGCCACCATTAACCTGGCTGCCAACGTCAGCACGAATGGCCACACAATCAATAACATCCAATTTTATAGCGGCACAAATTTGCTGGGTACTGCCGATGGCAGCGGGGCTTATCTGTGGGCCAACGTGGCTGCAGGAACTTACACATTATTCGCCCAAGTAACTTATGACGGCAGCAGCATGATGAGTTCTATGCCGGTGATTGTCTCCGTCAATCCCGTACCGTTGGTTCCCGCAACGCCGACGGTCACTGCCCTGGCGGCAAATCTGGCGATCATCAGTTGGCCGCCGGCAGCTTACGCCAGCAGTTACCAATTGTTTCGTAATGGCCAAATGATCACCACGTTGACCGGCACCAACTATCAGGACTTCGGTCTCGCCGCCAACACCAGTTATTGTTATGCGGTTGTAGCCAGTAACAACTATGGCAATTCCGATTCCAGCGCGAGTAGTTGTATCACCACGCCCGCCACTGGCACGGCCTTGCAATGGGATGCAGGCGGTTCAACTGCGGGAGCGCAGGACGGCAGCGCCAATTGGAGCAGCACCGTGAACACCTGGTGGAATGGCTCGGCCACTGTGGCCTGGCAAAATAGTGCGCTAGCCATTATAGGCAGCGGCACAATGACCAATTGCGTGGCCACCATCACCAGCACCCTGACGCTGGGCGGCATCATTTTCAACGCGAACAACGGCGGCGGCTATACGCTGGCAGGAACGGTAGCGGCCAGCATTCCCCAGGCGACGACGATCGAAGCAGACGACGCCAGCAGCACCATCAGCGTTACTCTTCAGGGCGCCGGTAGTTTGATCAAGACCGGGTCCGGGACGCTGACACTTTCGGGAAGTTCAGCAAACACCTTTACCGGTGGGCTGACTGTAAACGCGGGCACCATTATTGCCGGCAAGCCCAACGGAACGGCTTATGGTGCTTGTGGCAATGGCAATGTCGTAGTCAATAGCGGTGGCATCCTTACGGCCAACGGTGACAATTCGCTCGTCGGCCAGACGGTTTCCAGTGCCAAAAGCATACGGATCAATGCCGGCGGTATCGTCAATAATACTGCCACCTCTTCGGGTCATTTGAACGCCATCGTTCTCAATGGCGGCACCCTCTCCGCCACGGCGGCCAATAGCAGCTACGGCAACTGGAATCTGGACAACGGCGTCTCAACGCCGGGGAATGGCTCCACTTCGACCATTTCCGGCGGCAACGTCACTTTGTCGCAAAGTGGCGGCAGTGTATTCAATGTTGGCGCGAATGATTCGGTGATCGTTTCATCCATTCTCGATCACACGGCCAATGGTGCAGACAACGGCTTGATCAAAACCGGCAGCGGTACGTTGGTGCTCTCAAGTGTTAATACTTACACGAGCAAGACCACCGTTAACGCCGGCAAGTTGCAAGTGGATGGTTCAATCAGAACCAATACCGTTACCATCGCCAACACCGCCACGCTGGCTGGCGCTGGGATTGTGAGCGGCGCGGTCACAGTGGCCAGCGGCGGCACGCTGGCTCCCGGCGACAATACCATTGGAACTTTGACCATCAGCAATACTTTAAGCTTGGCGGGCAATACCGTGATGGAATTAAGCAAGACGAACACGGTCTTGACGAATGATCTGGTCAAACGCGTCACCACGTTGACTTATGGCGGTGGGCTGGTCGTCACCAACCTTGGCAGTACAGCGTTAACGGCAGGTGACACTTTTACTTTGT
>DASYEY010000055.1:0-3136 GCA_036498725.1 Verrucomicrobiia bacterium
TAATGTTATGTGCCTTCATTTTGGTCGCTGCCCGTTGGTTGAAGTTTCGAATACTCACGGCCTTGGATGGCGTTTCTTGCAGCATTCGGGCTGCAAAATCGCCGCCAATCATTGTTCAAAAGGCCCTTTAATGCCCGTGAATTAGCATTTACCGTGCCCGTTTCGCCTCATAAAGGCAAGGCTTTGGCTCGTTTGTGTACACTCCCGGGGCAGGGAGTCTCGCTGTCTCAAACCGCGGATAGGCGTATCGGGGCTGTCCTGAATCAGATACGCGATGTTTAAAATAGTACGGTATGATTGGCATCGGGTTAGCTGCCGAACAAGCCTGTGTTAATTTAGACTGCCTTTTAAAACGCCCCACATGCAATTCACACATATTTCTAATGCGGTTTGCAGGATTAAGACTCCGATTGTCACTGCGCTCCTTTTGGTGTCTTTCATTTATTCGGCACACGCCCAAACCGTGCCGCCGCCTGAAATCACCACGTTCTCCAACTGGGTGGCGCGTTATAGAACGGAAATCCACCCCAACACTGCTCAAGCGGGAATTGTGGCCGAAGGTGTTACTGCTGCTCAACAACGCCGTGTCCGATTGAAATCCCTCATGGAGTCTGATCCGCGCGCAGCTCTCGCGGCCAGCAGTTCCGTCACGGACCCGACCGATTTGCCTCCGGAAGTACAACGCGAATTGGAAACACCTTTTTCGGAGCGGGGTGATTTTATTGTGCGCGGAGCCCTGGCTGCTCAAGGCGGGCCGAAGGTGGAACCGCTTCGCCGGTTGGTGCGCGTTGGCGGTAAAATTTTTCACGCGCATGTCTTTGGGCAAAACCTTGATGGCGTCAGTCAATATGACGTGCCCCTGAGCGGCATCGCTCTGGATGATGAAGCCGTGTTGGCGGAACCGGCGGCTACGCCTCAAGACTCGCAAGCCAACCCGCCGTCCGCCTGGACCACGGGTGGAAAGAATATTTTGATCATCCGGGTGGACTTTTCCGACCTCCCCGGCGCGCCGGAAGGTTATACCGCCCTCAATATTCAAAATATTGCCGATACCGAAATCGTCCCATACTACGCCAAAAGTTCTTACGGCCTCACTTCAATGACCAATACGGTGACTCCGTTGGTTTATCGGATGCCGCAAACGGCAGCCTATTATGCCACGAACAACGCCAATGATGCTTTGCATACGGACGCTGAAAACTCCGCTGCCGCCGATTTCCCCGTGTCCAGCTATGATCGCATTATCGTGTTTTTTAACAGCCTCGGCGGCATCAGCCATTCCCAGATCACTTACGGTGGCTTGGCCAATATCCATGGCAAAGATGTCTGGTGTAACGGCGAATTTGATTTTCGTGTTGTCGCCCATGAACTGGGGCACACCTACGGCCTTTATCACGCCAATCTCTGGCAGGTCAATGACGGTAATCCCATCAGTTCGTCTGGCGTGGACACAGAATACGGCGATGATTTCGACACCATGGGCGCCAACTTTGCGAACAGCCACGGAACTGATTTTGGTCCGTGGTTCAAAAATATTTTGGGGTGGGTTGCTGATTCCCAGGTTAAGACGGTCACTTCCAACGGCACCTACCGCATCTACGCTTTCGACCAAAACAATTATGCCACTGCCCCAGGCGAGGTGATGGCGCTTAAAATCGCCAAGGACGGCACTCACAACTACTGGGTATCCTGCCGGACCGATTTCACCAGTAACTATTCCATGACCAATGGTGTCTACTTGGAATGGGGCTACAATTCCACGCGCCAAAGCGATTTGCTGGACATGAATACTCCCGGCTCAAGTGATACCGATGCCGGACTCTACCTTGGCGGGATTTTTAATGATACTGCGGCCGCCAGCGGCCTGGGCGTTACCATTCATCCGTTGGCCCGCGGTGGTGTTGCGCCGAATGAATATCGGGATGTTCAGATCGCCTTTGGCACCGCTCCGCCCTTCGCACCCACGTTTACGTTCACGCCCGCCAATCAATCCGGAGTTCTGGGGCAAACGATGAACTTCGTCGCGCTGGCAAGCGGCAATCCCGTGCCGACTTACCAATGGCAGCGCCAGGCCGCTGGGAGCTCGAGTTGGACTACGGTGACCGACGACGCTTCCTATAGCGGAGCCACCGCCACTAATCTGGCCGTGATGCCTAATTCCTTCATTTTTTCCGGAGATCAATTCCGCTGTGTGGCCTCGAACAGTGAGGGCTCCGTGACCAGCGCGCCGGCGTCCATGACCATCAACGCCGCTTTGGTCATCTCCACTTTTGCCGGACAAACAGGGAACATAGGCTCTGACAACGGCACCGGCACGAATGCCACTTTCGGTTATCCCTGGGAAATGGCTTGTGATGCGGCGGGCAACATTTACGTGGCCGAATACTGGGACGGCGTGATCCGGAAAATTACTCCAAACGGCGTCGCCACCGTTTTTGCCGATAACTTTTTTACTCCGGAAGGAATGGCTATCGATGCCGCTACGAATTTATACGTCACCGATTCCGGACTAAGCGTGATTCAGCGGGTTAGCCCTTCGGGTTCTGTGACCACGCTGGCTGGCTCCGCCGGTGTCGCGGGATGGGCGGATGGCAACAATACTTCCGCCCGGTTCTCCTCCCCCTGGGGCATCGCCGTGGACAGCTTCACCAATATTTATGTGTCGGATAACGATAGTAACATCATCCGCAAAGTATCTCGCATCGGTTCCACCGCCAATTGGGCGGTGACCACGATCGCCGGATCACCCGGCCAGACCGGCAGCAGCGATGGAACTAACAGTCAGGCGCGCTTCAGCAGTCCGACCGGGCTCGCTTGTGATTCAAAGGGCAATGTTTACGTGGCGGATTCCAACAATCGCGCCGTGCGCAAGCTCGCCAAAGACTCGACCGGAACCAACTGGATTGTGACCACCGTTGCCGGACGCGCCGGCTTTTATGGGCGTCACGATGGCGTGGGCACCAATGCCACTTTCAGTAATCCCTACGCCCTGGCCGTTGACCCGTCCGACAATATTTATATCACCGACGGCGGCAATGGATTGGTTCGCATCCTCTCCACCAACGGCACCGTCACCACGCTCGCCGGAAGTTATGGCTCAGCGGATGGCTACTATACCAACGCTGGTTTTGATTAC
>DASYEY010000056.1:0-4372 GCA_036498725.1 Verrucomicrobiia bacterium
TGGCATCGCCTGCACCGCCCGCTTGAAAAGCCTGATGCCGGCGCTGCAAGTGATTGTGGTCACCGTCTATCGGGATCGGGATTTACTGTTCCAGGCTCTCAAAGCGGGCGCTTGCGGCTACCTGTTAAAACGATCCTCGCCCGAGGAATTATTGCGCGCCATCGCTGAAGTGCGATCTGGCGGCGCGCCCATGACGGGAGAAATCGCGCGCATGGTCGTGGAGACGTTTCAACAATCCGCCACGGAGGCGTCCACGCCCGCAGAGCTTTCTCCCCGGGAAACGGAACTGCTCGACTTAGTCGCCCAGGGCCTGACGAATAAAGAGATCGGCCCCAAACTTAATATCAGTTATGACACCGTCCGCGCCCATCTCCGGCGTATCTATGAAAAGTTGCACGTTCGCTGCCGGACGGAAGCCGTGATGAAATATTTGCAAAACCCGTGATCAGCGCACTTGTGCCAATGGGATTTATTCGTCAGTGGACGCGATGGCTTGGCTGGTCTTTGTTTTTGACCTGCCTGGTAATGGGCGACACAGGCTTTGCGGCCAGTGGCGATACCTTGGCCTTGATCAAGCAGCGCGGAGTTTTACTGTGGGGAGCTGATGCCGAAGGCGGCGCGCCGTATGCTTTTCCTGATCCGCAAAACCCCGGTCAAATCACCGGGTTTGAATATGATCTGGCAAATGCGCTGGCGGCAAAATTGGGAGTGAAAGCCCAACTCGTCCAAAATGAATGGGATCAACTCATTCCCGCTCTGGAACGGGGTAACTTTGACATCATCCTTAATGGGTTGGAACTGACGGATGAGAATCGCCAGCGCATTGCCATGTCGCGGCCCTATTATGTTTATGCGCAACAGATGATCGTGCGTAAAGACTCACCGGAAGTTGCCAAAGTGGAGGGGTTTAAAGGCAAATCCGTAGGGGTTCTATCTTACTCAGTCGCGGAACGGATCGTTGAACATCTGGGCGGAGTGGATGTTCATGTATATCCCGGCAACGTCGAAAGTTTCATTGATCTAAAAGCCGGGCGGATTGAAGCAGTATTATTGGACCTGCCCATTGCCCTCTATTACGCCAAGCCGGATCCGGCGCTCAAATTTTCCGGTGAATCCTTTGCGCCCGGTTATTATGGCATCGGCATTCGTAAAGATGACGTTTCCTTGCAACTAGCCATCAACCAGGCCATCGAAGATCTTTCACAAGACCACACCCTGGAAAAAATCTATCGCAAATACGGCCTGTGGGATGATCGCCAGGCGAACCTGGCCGATTATCATCCCGATATTGTCAAAGAACGAAAATCCGTCTCCACCTTGAGTCAGTGGCAAAAATATCTGCCCGTACTACTAAAGGGCGCCATCGTTACCGTGGAATTGTCGGTGTTGGGAATGGTCGTGGCGGTCTTGACCGGATTGGTTTTGGTGCTAACGCGATTGTACACCTTTCCCCCGCTGAGTTGGCTGGCCATCGCTTACATCGAGATCATTCGCGGTACGCCGTTGTTGATTCAGCTGTTTTTGATCTACTACGGTTTGCCGCAGATCGGGATCAAGTTGAACGCTTTTTTTGCCGGCGTTTTGGGTTTGGGCTTGAATTATGCCGCCTACGAAGCTGAGAATTATCGGGCCGGTATTCAAGCGGTCCCACGGGCGCAGATCGAAGCTGCCCAGGCGTTGGGAATGAATCGCTGGCAAACCCTGCGGCATATCGTGTTGCCTCAAGCGTTTCGGATCGTGATTCCACCGGTCACGAATGACTTTATCGCCATGTTCAAAGATTCCTCCATTGTCTCGGTGATTACGATGGTTGAATTGACCAAGGTCTACGGCATGCTGGCCATGACCACGTATGATTACATCGGCCTTGGACTTATGACGGCCGGGATTTATTTTGCCTTGAGCTATCCTACATCGCTTTTTGCCGGCTGGCTGGAAAGGAGGTTGCGTTATGATCATCGTTGAAAAGTTATTCAAATCATATCGTGGCACGCCTGTCCTCCACGGCATTGATCTCCGCCAACAACGCGGCGAAGTACTGGTATTGATCGGCGCCAGCGGTTGCGGCAAAAGCACATTGCTGAGGTGTCTCAACCAATTGGAACTGGCAGATTCGGGACAAATCACCATCGGCGACACCACAATTTCTGGAGGAAAACCGCCGCGCAGCCGGGCGGATTGGGAGAATCAACATCAATTGCGACTTCGGACCGGAATGGTGTTTCAGACCTTCAATCTTTTTCACCACCTGTCCCTCCTGCAAAATGTCATGCGAGCGCCCTGCGTGGTCAAAGGATTGCCGCCTAAAGAGGCTGAAGACCTGGCTCGTAAGCTATTGGGCAAAGTCGGATTGAGCGACAAAGCCAGCCTTTATCCAAGTCAACTTTCCGGCGGGCAACAGCAACGTGGTGCCATTGCGCGGGCTTTGGCGATGGAACCGGAAGTGATGCTGTTTGACGAACCGACCAGCGCCTTGGACCCGGGATTGAAGGAAGAAGTGATGGCGGTGATCCGCCAATTGTCGGCCGACGGCATGACGATGATGGTCGTCACGCATGAGATGAAATTGGCCCGAGATATCGCCAACAAAGTTTTATTTCTGGCTGAAGGCCGGATCGTTGAGACAGGAACTCCTGATCAAATCTTTTACAATCCGCAGTCAGAACGTACACGGGATTTTCTGCGTAGGGGGAATTCGGGATAGAATTTAAAATGTTTATGACACTCTATCGCAAAGTGAGCCAATTGATTCCGCTGTTTACCGGTGCCCTATTGATATTTGGCGCTGCCACAACGTTGGCTGAATCTGGCACCAAGGTTTCAAAAACTAACGTCCCGCCCGCCCCCGCTGCAGCGGTGGGATATAACACGCTGGCCTTTGGGCCCAGTGTCGGCATCGGAACGAATTGGTTTCTGTTTAGTTTCTATGGGCTGCACGGTGGCCCGGCCATTCCCAATTCCGACGGCAGCGTCTTGTTGCCCGGTAATATTGCTGGCAGCCAATACGGCATCAGCACGGCGGCGCAAATTAAACCCGGCAAGGAATGGACTGGTATCGCTTTTGGCGGTGGCGCTTATTTCGTGGCGACATTTTCATTCACCGGTGGATTCCAGCCGGGCCGAACCACCTGGCCGGCTTGGTGGGCCAATCCCATTGAGATGATGGCTCCCAATGGTGTCACGCATGCGACTCAATGGCCGGGTCAAGCGGCCAACTACGGCAATTGGATTGAGCCGGATTTTTTTGAGTATAACAATGGTGCACCCAATAAATACGGCGATACCGTGCACAATTGGTATGGCGTGGTCGGCCGCGGCGACGACGTAAATCCCAACTTCCCATCAATCACGGTGCCTGCGGGATTCGATTGGGCTAAAGCGCACAAATACGGATTTCTCTGGGTTCCCGCCACGGCCACAACCAAAGGTTATGCCACCAGTTATCTGGACGATGTTCAAGTAGGTGGAACCGCCGTATGGAGCGAATACAACCCCACCAACCCACCGCCGCCGGTGGATGGTGCCACCGCTTACAGCATTCTGGATAAATACCATCTGGCGCTCATCTTAAGTTCGGGAACCAATAATCCCATGACGGTGCAGAGCGTCGAAGTGTGGCAGGCCAATACCAACCATAATTCGATCAATGGAAACAACGATTATCGTGGGTCGTAGTCTAATTTTCGGTGGGGAATCTCATCTGGTAGTCAATAGAACGGGTCGGATTTTGTACCAAATTTGTAGAAAAGTCCAAACTACATCGGCTTTCGTTTTCCTCGGTTTATAGGTCGCAAGCATTTCATTGCCATCCATTGGCTAAAATAATTTAGATTCACAATAGGCCAGCCAGACGCAGAAATTTTGTTCACATCAATCAAAGCCTCGCGGCTCCTTCAAATCTAAAACGTCGTCTGGGCCATCAAGACCTCATAAGACCTTCAAAATAAACTTAGATAAAACAAATCAACCTCTGGTAAGTTTGGGACCAATATAAGCAACCCAAAGAAGAGAATTATTTGGCTTTGGCCACTGAAAGTGAATTCGGTAGTGTGCATCCATCCTGACTTTTCCATGCCAAGAACACTGAAGTTTATTGCCGGTATTTGGATGCTTGAAATCGAATTTTGAATTGGAGGTTTCATCCGAAAATCTTCCGCATTCAGTGGCGAAATTTTTTTGATGCAATTCAATTCCGTGAGCGTTGAGTGCTCCTGAACTATCATGTGACTGGCTTAGATCGTCTAAAATTTTTAATAGTATCTGGATTTGTTGAGCAGCGGAATACTTAAATGGCATCACTTTTAAAGGCTCAATGACATTCTCCGAAAACAAAAGATGTGGACATTCTTTTATAGCCCAAGAGCGTAAGTCA
>DASYEY010000057.1:0-24966 GCA_036498725.1 Verrucomicrobiia bacterium
AATCTTTTTGATCATAAAGTAAAAAATGAAACTGCGCGGAATTTGCGCTAAGACAGGATTCGTCATCCATGTGACACTAATTTGTCGTAAAGGTTACGATTAGGTGACACATCAGCCGGTGGTCGCCGGCTTCAATCCGAAGCAGTTCTAAATGGCATGACCCCGGGCGGTCATCGGATTTGGCCTCACTTTATGGTTAATGATGCCTTAAAAACGGACGGGGCCACGCTGGATTGACCCGTGAAAAGACGGTGAATAACTCGCCGGCTTTTTGATACTTCGTTGCTAATTTAAAGCGAGCTGCTTGCGCCAAGGTGGGAAAACCCGAGCCTTCCGCGATGGTGGGGGCCGGCTGTCCACCGAAAATTTTTGGGCAAATTGTCAAATGAATTTCATCCACGAGATCCGCGCGAAAAAATGCTTCGTTCAATTCACCGCCGCCTTCGCACAATAAACGCCGGACACCCCATTTTTTATGCAACCAACGGAGAGCCGTGGGAAAATTGATTTCGCTTTGCCCGCAGATTTTTACTTCGGTGGCGACGGATTGCAGCGTTTTCAGGTCAATTTTTGAAATGCGGCCGGTGGTCAAAATGATGATCGGTGAGAACGGTTTTCGGAAGATTTCTGCGTGGCTGTCAATTGAGCCGCTGCCACTGACCAGAATTCGGATATTATATTCTGTCAGACCATTTTTAAGCCGTAATTGATTGAATTTTTTTGGCCCGTTATCCAGCACGGCGCGGGAAATTTCAACGGTGCGGGCACCGCAAATGATCGCATCCGCCGTCGCCCGTAATCGGTAAAAATTCTCCGAATCCCGCGCGCTGCCGAAGGAATGGACCGCGCGGTTCGCCGTCGCGATTTTCGCGTCCGCCGTCATCGCCATGTTGATGAAAACAAAGGGCAGTTTCGGACGGCGAATTTTGGCGGGAAAACTCATAGAATCAGCATCGCATCGCCGTAACTGAAGAAGCGATAACGCTCACGGACCGCTTCGGCGTAAGCGGATAAAATCAATTCGCGTCCGCCGGTCTTTTCGCCGGGCGCGGCGAACGCGCTGACGAGCATGAGCAGGGTGGACTCCGGCAGGTGGAAGTTGGTCAGCAACGCATCCACGATCCGGAACGGCGCTGGCGGAAAAAGAAAGATATCCGTTTTGCCCTCATAAACATTGAGTTTTCCCGCGTTTCTTTGCGCTACTGTCTCCAGCGTGCGCGTGACGGTGGTGCCGACGGCGATGACGCGATGGCCGGAATTTTTCGCCGCGTTCACCGCGCTGACCGTCGCTTCCCCGATCTCAAACCGTTCTGCGTGCATCTTATGTTCCGTGATGTCGGCGGTTTTGACCGGCAGGAAAGTGCCCGCACCGACGTGCAGGGTGATGAAGCAGATTGTGACCCCGCGCGCCGAGATTTTTTCAAGCAATTCCGGCGTGAAATGCAAGCCCGCCGTCGGGGCGGCCACGGAACCGGCGGGCCGGGCGAAAACGGTTTGATAGCGCTCATTATCGGCGGTAAAATTGCCCGCCCGCTCGATGTAAGGCGGCAGGGGAATCTCGCCGAGCAAGTCAAGCTCATTGAAGATATTTTTTGTGCCCGAAAATTCCAACTGACGATGACCTTCGTCGTTCACGTTCACGACGGTTGCGAGGATGCCGGTCGGCTGGCTGGAGCGGTCGAGCAGCTTGATTTGGGCCCCGATCGGGGCGCGTTTGCCGGGCCGGAGCATCGCCCACCAGTTGTTCGCCAGAGACTCCTCCAAGAGCAGGATTTCGAACTGGCCGCCGGTTTTGGCATTTGCTCCCCGTAAACGGGCCGGAATGACCCTTGAATTGTTCAGTACCAATACGTCACCCGCGCGGAAAAACTCCAGAACGTCAGAAAATTGCCGGTGTTCGATGCGCTTTTCTACCCGGTGCAGCACCAGCAATCGGGATTGATCACGCTCGGGCATGGGCGTCTGGGCAATCAATTCCGGCGGCAGGTCAAAATGGAAATCAGCGGTTCGCACCGGCATAGCGTAATGGTTCGGACTGGAAAATGACAATTCACGATTATAGGAAACAAATTGTGAATAACTTTCGAATAAATACCCCATTCCGCCACCGTTTTCTATTGACTTAAGTGGGTTAAAAGGGGTAAAAAGGGGGCGTTGTGGGGCAAGAATGCCAATTTGAGAAAAGTTGTGGATAAATGAGTGCGGCGCCAAATCAAAAGCCAATCTATTACAATGCGAACCATTCGCATGGGGTGGATGAGAAGCGTCGTTTGCAGATTCCGGCCAAATGGCGGCCCGAGGAAGAGGGTGCGGAATTGACTCTGATGTTCTGGCCGAAGCACAAGGCAGGCGCCTGTTTGCGGGTATTACCGCCGGAACAGATGGCCAAATTGCTGGCGGATATCAACGCTTTGCCCAACGGCGACCCGAACAAGGTCATGATGAAACGGTTCGTTGGCAGTGAATCGGAGCAGGTGACCCTCGATAAGGCGGGACGGATCTGCCTGCCGGAGAAGATGCGGACCGGGGCGGGGATCAAGGATCAGGCGGTGTTGGTCGGAATGCTGGACTATTTTGAAATCTGGGACGCGGAAACGTTGGACAAGGCGCGCGCAATGGATGCGTCGCCGACCGTGGACGCGCTCGCAAAATTCTTGGATTGATTATGAATCTTGGAAAATTACTGGGAGCCGGGAAGAGCTTTTTTGGCGGGCGCAAGGTTGTCTCCTATCGCGAAGACAAGCATGTGTATCTGCCGAAGTTTAACGCGCAGAAAAACCCGTTTTTGCCGAAGGTGGAAGAAAAGCCGGCGGCCCCGGCCTCAGCCCCGGCCCCGGCCTCAGCCCCGGCGCCGGCCCCGAAGAAATTTTCCGCACCGGTAACTCCGGCAGCGGCGGCAACTCCGGCGGCGATGCCAGCCGTGGTTGCGGTCAAGCCGGTGACGGCAAAAACGCCGAAGCCGGCCCAGCAGCCCGCAATCTTTACGGCGCAAAAACCGTTGCGGGGAGCCGGCAATGGCTGGATGGACAAATTGAATCCGTTCCGGGCGACGGAACCGGCAGCGCCGGCGCAAAAAGCCGTGCAAGCGGAACTTTCGCTGAATACGCCCAAGGTTTCATTGAGTGAAGTGAAGGTGTTGCATAACGATCTTTCGGACGCCGATGTGGAGATTGTGCCGGTGAAATCCCGCACCAACGCCCCGGCGGAAGCGCCGCGGTTGACCGCGTCGCGTGGTTCACTGGGAATTTTCCAGGAACACCAGCTGGAAGCGGTTTAACCCTGAATAAAAATGCGCAGTGCCAGGATTCATCCACAAACCAGTGATGGCGGCGGAAGTGCTGGCCGCGCTGAGCCCGCGGCCGAGCGGCCGGTACGCCGACGGGACCCTCGGTGGAGCTGGTCACGCAGCTCAATTGCTGACCGCGAGTTCGCCGACTGGATGGCTGTATGGGTGCGATCGCGATGGCGTCGCGGTTGAAACGGCCCGGGCGCGCCTGGGGGAAAGATTTGCCGGACGTTTTGAGATCCGGCGCGGAAATTTTTCGGAGCTGGCGGATTGGGTTCCGGCGGGAAGTTGTGACGGCGTCTTGTTGGATCTGGGCGTGAGTTCGCCCCAACTGGATCATGCGGAACGCGGATTCAGTTTTCAAAATGACGGGCCGTTGGATATGCGGATGGATGATCGCCAGCCATTGACGGCAGCCGATCTGGTGAACGGCGAGGAAGCGGAGCCGCTGGCAAAGATTTTTTGGGAATATGGCGATGAACGGGATTCCCGGCGATTTGCCAAGGCGATCGTTTATGACCGGGCGCAGAAAAAATTTACGACGACGCGGCAACTGGCGGAATTGATCGAGCGATTGGCGCCGCGCCACGGGAAAAAGGCGCATCCGGCAACGAAAGTTTTTCAGGCATTGCGGATTGCGGTGAACGACGAGATCGGTTCGTTGCAGCGCGGCCTGGCCGGGGCGGTGAAATTGTTAAAGCCGGGCGGGCGGTTGGCGGTGATCACCTTCCATTCGTTGGAAGACCGCGTGGTGAAGGAATTTGGGCGTGAACGGTCGCGGGAATACACGTTTCCGGGCGAGGTGGATGTGCCGGAGTTGCGCACGCCGATCGTGCCGGAGCTGAAATGGGTCTCGCGCAAGGCGATTTTGCCGGGCGAAGTTGAATTGGCGGAAAATCCGCGCGCCCGCAGCGCGCAGTTGCGGGTCATGGAAAAAATTTAAAATGGCGAAGAATCGGAAAAATCAGTCGGCGGCGATCCACTTTGGACCGGTGGTGAAGGTGGTTCTGCTTTGCTTTTTGTTCGGCGGCTCGGCGGTCGGTTACGTGTGGGAAAAGAACGAGATCAACCGGCTCGCACGGCAGATCTCCGAGCATGAAAAGAATTTGAACCAGTTGCAGGACGACAACGAACGGCTGGCGAGCCAGCTGGCCGTGCTGCATTCGCCGGTGATGATTGATGCGCGGGCCCGGCAGTTGAATCTGGGGCTGGCCCCGGCGCAGCCGATGCAGGTGGTGCGTCTCA
This sequence comes from Verrucomicrobiia bacterium, assembly GCA_036498725.1. Taxonomy (GTDB): domain Bacteria; phylum Verrucomicrobiota; class Verrucomicrobiia; order Limisphaerales; family UBA11358; genus UBA11358. The sequence goes on from DASYEY010000057.1 coordinate 4,532, forward strand.
ATGACGCGCCGGCGGAAGATAAAATGCAACCGCGACAGTTTGCCGGGCGGCCGACGGTGGCATTGACTCCTTGACGTAAAAATAATTTTGGCCGCCGCTCGTGACGCCGTCGGGTGAGGAACCGATCGCCACGGGCGGCTGGCCGTTTTTAGGATGAACAACAAACTGCTAATCAAGCGCGCATTGCTGCTGCTGACGCTGGTCAGCCTGGCCTTTGCCGGGCTGGGCTTCCGGCTCATGGATTTGCAGGTCTTGCGCCACGACGAATTGTCGAAGCTGGCGGATGACAATACGCATCGCGATTATTGGGAAGTTCCCCGGCGCGGCGATATCCTGGACATCAACGGCAATGTGCTCGCCACCAGTTCCGAGGTGAAGACAATTTGCGCGGACCCGACCTTGATCGGCAATCAGCAGGCCGTGGTCGCGCACACGGTGGCGCCGTGGTTGCAGATGGATGAGGCGGCGATTTATCAAAAATTGCTGCCGCGCGCGATTGTTTTCAAAAATGACCAGGGCCAGTTGACCACCAACATCTCGCATTACGTCCGGCTGGCGCGCAACGTTTCGCCGGATGTCTGGCTGCATATTCGCGCGGCGATGACCAACCTGACGTTCGGGGTGGACGAGAAAAAATTATCCCGCAACGACCGGCGGTTTTTTAACTCGCTGCGCTCAAGCGCAGTGTTCGCGGAAACCGACCAGAAACGGACTTATCCCAACGGTTCGCTGGCGTCACAGGTCATCGGGTTCTCCGGCGTGGAAGAATCCAAAGTCGGCGACCGCACAATCTCCAAGATTGTCGGACGTGACGGTATTGAGTGGGCGATGAACACAAATCTGTTTGGCGTGGCCGGCTGGCGTGTGACCGAAACGGACCGCGCCCAACGGGAATTGGTTTCCATGCGTGACCAGGATGTAGCCGCCCGCGATGGCATGGATGTCGTTCTGACCCTGGATTCCGTGGTGCAACATATCGTCGAAACGGCGTTGGCGGATGCGATTCAAAAACACACGCCCAAAAGCATTACCGGCATCGTGATGCGTCCGCGCACGGGGGAAATTTTGGCGATGGCGACCCTGCCGACGTTTGATCCAAACCAGCCGGGCACCATCACCCCGGAAACGCGCAACCGGGTCATCACTGATGTGATCGAGCCGGGCTCGGTGTTCAAAATCGTCGTGGTCTCCGGCGCGCTGAACAACGGCACCATCAGGTTGACTGATCAATTTGATTGTGAACGCGGCCATTTTGCCTTTGCCGGCCATGTGCTGCACGACCATGAACCGTACGGAATATTGTCAACGATCGGCATCATCACCAAATCTTCCAACATCGGCGCGGCGAAAATCGGGATCAAACTGGGTGAGCAAAGCCTGTATGACTACGCCTGGAATTATGGCTTCGGCCAGCGCACGGGCATTCCGTTGCCGGGTGAAGGCCGCGGGTTTTTATATCCGGTGAAAGATTGGAGCAAGGTTTCCATCGCGCAGATTCCAATGGGCCACGGCGTCGCCGTCACCCGGCTGCAGATGATCATGGCGATGGCGGCCATTGCGAACCACGGCTGGTTGATGCGGCCGATGATTGTCAGCCGTTTGCAGGAACATGATGGCACGCTGGTGCAACAATATGCGCCGCAACGCGTGCGCCAGGTGGTCAGTGACAACACCTGCCGCGAAATGATCGAGGCGTTGAAAACGGTTGCGACGAAGGAGGGCACCGCCGAGGGCGCGGCGATGAAAAATTATGTCGTCGCGGGCAAGACCGGCACGGCTCAAAAGGCGGAAAACGGCGCGTACGTCCCGGGCAAATTCATTTCGTCGTTCATCGGCTTTTTCCCGGCGGATGACCCGCAGATCTGCATCTCCATCGTGATGGACGAACCGAAGGAAGGTTATTATGGCGGCAAAGTATGCGGCCCGGTGTTCAAGGACATCGCCGAACGCTGTGCGAGCTACCTGAACATTCCCGGGGATCCCAGCCTGATGCAGACCAACCTCGAGCCGATGGTGGCGGAAAAGCGGATTCGTAAAAATTGATCCAATGAATACGCCCCGCCCACAACTTTTTGGCATGCTCGCCGGACTTTTTCTGGCAGCAGGGCTGGTGTTCTCCGCCATGCTCGCTACGACGGCCTGGGTGAAGATCAAAAATTCCCAGTTCGTCACGGTCAAAGGTTCGGCGCGGAAGGCCATTGAATCCGACCTCGTGGTCTGGCGCGGCACTTTTGTAGTCGAGGCGGAAACGTTGCTGGACGCGCAGCACCGGATTCAAGCCAACCGCGTGATCGTTGAAAAATTCCTGAAAGATTCCAGCGTGACGAATTATTCCTTTGCCGCCATTGGCATCGAGGAAATTCGCGCGGTGCAAAAAAGTCCCGAAGGCTGGACGCAGCAAAAGACCACCGGCTACCGCCTGAGCCAGACGGTGCGCGTGGAGTCGGCGGATGTGGATCGGATTGATCATCTAGATTCGACACCCTTGGTGGAGCAGGGCGTGCTGTTCACCGCCGACGCCCCGCAATTCATTTACACAAGCGTGGGCGAGGCGAAGATCGAAATGCTGGCCGAGGCGGCGAAGGATGCGCGCGCGCGTGCCGACCAGATCGCCACCCAGGGCGGGCGGGCCCTCGCCCAATTGCACGATGCCGATCAAGGCGTTTTTCAGATCACGGCGCAGCATGGCACGGATACCAGCGGCGAAGGCATGAACGATACGACCGCGCGCTGGAAAACCATCACCGCCGTCGTAACGGCGACTTTTCTGTTGAAATAATTTTGTGGAAGCCCGTTCTTTGAAATTTGCCGCAGAGGCCGCGCACGCCGAACTCAAAAACGGCGCGGCGGAAACGTTGTTCGGCAATGTTTGCACCGATTCGCGGGCGGCGCAGGCGGGCGACCTGTTCTTTGCCATCGCCGGGGAAAAGTTCGACGGCCACGATTTCATCAATGAAGTTGCCGGGAAAAAAGTTGCCGCCGTGGTGGTGGCGCGGAAAAAAGTTCCCGTCCCGTTGCCGCCGTGCGCCGTGTTGATCGTGGAAGATGTCCGGCTCGCGCTGGGGCAGTTGGCGGCGGCATATCGCCAGGCCTTCGACCTGCCCGTCATCGCCGTTGGCGGTTCCAACGGCAAGACGACCACGAAGGAACTGGTCGCCTCGGTGTTGCGCCGGAAATTTTCGACGCTGTGGAGCGAAGCCAGTTTCAATAATGATATCGGTGTGCCGGCCACATTGTTTCGTTTGCAACCAGGCCATCAGGCAGCGGTACTGGAAGTCGGTACCAATCATCCGGGCGAACTCGCGCCGCTCGTGAAGCTGATCCAGCCCAAGTTTGGGGTCATCACGAGCATCGGCCGCGAGCATCTGGAATTTTTTGGTGATCTGGCCGGGGTGGCGCAGGAGGAAGGCGCGCTGGCGGAAGCGTTGCCCGCGGCGGGAAAATTATTTTTAAACGGTGACAGCGAATGGACGGACGCCATTGCAGCGCGCAGCCCGGCGGAAGTGATCCGGATCGGTTGCGGCGAAAAAAACCAGTGGCGCGCCGGCAAAATCCGCCTGGATAAAAGCGGGGCAACCTTTCAAGTCGTGGCGCCCACGGCCGCGTTCAGCGGCGAATATCGCGTGAATTTGCTGGGCCGGCATCAAGCGGTGAATGCGTTATTTGCCATCGCAATTGGTGCTGAGTTTGGTCTGGAACGTGCTGACATTCAGGCCGGGCTGGCCGAATGTCCGCCGGCGAAAATGCGGATGCAATTCTGGGAAGCGAACGGGATTCGCGTGCTGGACGATGCCTATAACGCGAACGCGGATTCGATGCGGGCGGCGTTGGAAACCCTGTGCGCTCTGCCGTTGCAAGGCCGGCGCGTGGCAGTCTTGGGTGACATGGCGGAACTCGGGGTGCATACGGCGGCGGCGCACGCTGAGATCGGCCAGTTCGCAGCGGAGTTGAAAATCGGCCAGCTGTTCACGGTCGGGAAAATGGGCGCGGTCACGGCCCAGGCGGCGCGGGCGGCCGGGCTGGCGCGGGTGATGGAATTTGCCGATGTCGAGGGCGCGATGATCGCCGTCCATAAAATTTTGAAACCGGGCGACGTGGTGTTGTTGAAAGCCTCGCGTTCGTCGCGGCTGGAGCGGATCGCGGAAACGTTGAAAGCGGAGAAAAATTAAGATGCTCTATGTATTGAGCCAATGGATTTTGGAACAAGCGCACGGCACGCAATGGGAGTCGCAGTTGTCATTTCTGCGCCTGTTCCATTACATCACGGTGCGCGCGGCGGGCGCGGCGGTGACGGCGCTGGTTTTGAGCTGGTGGCTGGGTCCCAAGATCATCCATTGGTTGAAACAGCTGAAATTTGGCCAGGACTACGCCGACAAGGCCGAGGAAGCGGGGGGCTTGGCGGCGCGGGTGTTGAGCAAAAAAGGCACCCCGACGATGGGCGGTCTGTTGATCGTCGTTGCGTTATTGCTTTCGACCATGTTGTGGACGCAATGGAACGCGCAGGTGGAATTGACCATGCTTTCGGTCCTGGTTCTGGCCGGGCTGGGTTTCTACGATGATTATGCGAAAATTTTGAAGCAAAGCGGCGGTGGCGCGCCGCCGCGGGTGAAATTGATCGTGCAATTCGGGCTGGCGACGTTCGTCGGCGTTTACTTGTGGAATCTGCCCGCCCGCAGCGACCTGATTTTGCCCCAGGCCAAAGCCGCGTTGCATATCCATAGCAACCTGGTCTCGGACCTGATGGTGCCGTTTTATAAATATCCGTTTCACGTCGGCGCGGTGGCGGGGATTGTGATTGTGTTGCTGACGATTGTCGGCAGTTCGAACGCGGTGAATTTGACGGACGGCCTCGACGGTCTGGCGATTGGTTGCACGCTGATTGTCGGCATGGTGTTCCTGCTGTTCACCTACGTTGCCGGCAACATAAAAGCGGCGGAATATCTGCAGATTCCGTATGTGGCTGGCGCGGGTGAACTGACGGTTTTCTGTGCGGCGCTGCTGGGTGCGGGGCTGGGTTTTTTGTGGTTCAACTGCCACCCGGCGCAGGTGTTCATGGGCGATACGGGCTCGCTCGCGCTGGGCGGCGCGTTTGGCATCGTGGCTGTGCTGATCCACCAGCCGTTTGTGCTGGTGATCGCGGGCGGCGTGTTCGTGATGGAGGCGGGATCGGTGATCTTGCAGAAGGGCTGGTTCAAGTTCACACGCCTGCGGACCGGCACCGGCCGGCGGATTTTTCTGATGTCGCCATTGCATCATCATTTTGAGAAAAAAGGCTGGTATGAATCGCAGATTGTGATGCGGTTTTACATCCTGTGCGTGCTCTGCGCGGTGGTCGCGCTGGCGACGTTGAAGCTGCGGTGATTTGAAATTTATGAAACGTCAAAAAAACATTGCCAATACGCGCTTTGCTGCTTGCACGGCAGGCGCGCGGTTGCTAGTTTTTAGACGAGATGTAACGAGGCGCGCGGCGGGTGGCAGTTGTTCGACCGATTTTCAATTTTCTACCGGCGGTTATTTCCGTAGCGACTTCATTCCGTTGACCGATAAAAGCAATTTAACAACCGTGAAATTTTTCGAGGGAAAGTTTCGCGGTACAACAATCAAAAAACAAAAAAACAGCACCTCGATTGAAAGGACGCATTGCGCCAAAACCCATGAGTAATCCCAATCCATTCCTGCCCAAAGGCTCCCTGTTGGAGCAGCAATCCCAGAGCCGTTCACGCCTGAAGCTCGCCGTATTCTGCGTTGTCGCCGTCGGCACGCTCGGCCTGGTCGCCATGTTGATCCAGGGTTGCAAGCGCGATACCGGCACCGATAACGGCACGCTGCCGATGGTTGATACCAATCCGGTGGTCACGAACGACATGAATGCTGTCAATCCGCCCATGCCGGAATATCCAACCAATGTGCCCCCGTCCATGGCGAGCAATCCGGTGGTGAATCCGCTGCCGCCGACCCTCCCCACCACGACCGCCACTCCGACCGCCGCTCCGACGGACGTGCCGACTGTTGGTGGCGCCGAATATATTGTCGTCGCGGGTGATACGCTCGGCAAGATCGCCACGAAAAACCATGTCACGTTGAAGGCGCTCGAAGCGGCGAATCCCGGCGTGGACTCGAAGCATTTGAAGATCAAACAAAAATTGGTCATCCCGGCGGGTGGTTCCTCTGCCGTGGCGACGCCAACGGTTTCTGAAAATGGCGTGCCGGAAACAGCCGCGACCTCGAGCACAACGACATACGTCGTGAAGTCCGGTGACAACCTGCACAAGTTGTCCACGAAATTTGGCGTGAGCGTCAAGGCGATCCAGGCTGCCAACCACTTGACCACGACCAGCATCAAGGTCGGACAAAAGTTGAAGATCCCGGGCAAAACGGCCAAGGCGTCGAAGACGCCGAAAACCGCCGCGCCGACGGTTGAAGAAACCGCTCCCGCAGTGCCGGCTGACACCGCTGCGCCGGTTCTGCCGCCCATGACGTCCACGTCGGCTCCGGCTGTCCCCGTTGGTCATTGATCGGAAAAATCGGTAGGCTTAATTTGAGATGAAAGTCGCCGTCACCACTTTGGCATTTTGCGTCGCCGCCCTGCTCGCGCTGGGATTGGTGATGCTCTACAGCTCGAGTATGACGCAGGTCGGGGCGCAGTACCTGAAATCACAGTTGATTTGGTCCGTGCTCGGCCTGGTGTTTTGTGTGACGGCGGCTTCACTTGATTATCAACTGCTCAAAAGAATTACCTGGCCGTTGTTTTTCTTTGCGTTCGCCCTGCTGGTTTTGGTGTTGCTGCCGTTGCCGCATGGCATCACCAAAAACATCAACGGCGCGCATCGCTGGTTCATTTTGCCGGGGATGCGCTTGCAACCGTCCGAACTCGGCAAACTCTCCCTCATCATCGCCCTGGCCTGGTATTGCGACCGTTTCCAACGCCAGATGCATACCTTCAAGATTGGTATCGTGTTTCCCGTCGGTATCATCGCGATGATGCTCAGCGTCATCTTCATCGAACCTGACCGTGGGACCACGATTTTGCTGTCCGCCGTCAGCGGCTGCATGTTGCTGCTCGCGGGCGTCCGTTGGAAATTCATCGTGCCGCCGGTGATTCTCGCTGCGGCTGGGTTGACCTTTTCCATTCTTCGCGATCCGATGCGCATGCGTCGCATCTTTAGCTGGTTGTATCTGGAAGAGCACAAGGATGGCGTTGGCTATCAGGCCTATCAAGCCATGATCGCACTCGGTTCCGGCGGTTGGACAGGGTTGGGGCTGGGTAACGGCCGTCAAAAAAACGGGTTTGTGCCCGAACATCATACGGATTTTATCTTCTCCATCATCGGTGAAGAGTTGGGTTTAATTGCGACGTTGCTGGTCGTGCTCGCCTTCGTCATCCTGGTCATCTGCGGCATCTACATCGCGCTGCGCGCGCGGGATACGTTTGGCACCATGCTTGCGGCGGGCATTACTTTTCTGATCGGCCTGCAGGCGATGATCAACATCGGGGTCGTCACCAGTGCGCTGCCGAACAAGGGTCTGCCCCTGCCGTTTATCAGTTACGGCGGCTCAAACTTGCTGGCGATGTTGACATGCGTCGGCATTTTGCTGAGCGTGGCGCGGCGGGCCAACCCGACGGCAAAAATTGCCGCCTCGGATTTTGTCGTTGACGAAAATCCCAATCCTTTTGCCGCCCGGGCAACATGAATCCTTCCCCTGAAAAAAAGCCCTTCATCGCCATCGCTTGTGGCGGAACGGGCGGACATCTCTTTCCCGGCATCGCCGTCGCGGAGCAGTTGCGGCAGCGCGGTTGTGATGTGGCGCTGCTCATCTCGCCGAAGGATGTGGATCAACAGGCGGTGAAGACTGCGGCGGGTATGGCGATCGTTACGTTGCCCGCCGTCGGCCTGCAAAATCGGAATTATTTTTCCTTCGCCAAAAGTTTTTGGCATTCCTTTCGCGCCACGCGAAAAATCTTCAAAATCCGCCGTCCCCAGGCCGTCCTGGCGATGGGCGGGTTTACCAGCGCGCCACCGGTGCTGGCTGCTTATGTGTCCGGGATCAAAGCGTTTCTGCACGAGTCCAACACCATCCCTGGCCGCGCCAACCGTTTGCTCACGCACTTTGCCGATGCCGCGTTTGTCGGGTTTCCTGAAGCGGCGGCCCGGTTGAAGATCAGGAATATTGCCGTCACCGGCACGCCCGTGCGCCCGCAATTTTTTCCGGCCCAAAACCCGGCGGGGCGAGACTCCGTCGAGCCCAAATCAACTCAATGCCGCACGGCCCTCGGCTTGGCGTCCGATTTGCCGGTGGTGCTCGTGGTCGGCGGCAGCCAGGGCGCCAGCGGTTTAAATGAGTTAATTTTGTCAGCGTTGCCACTGCTGGCGAAAAAAAACTGGCAATGGCTGCATCTCACGGGCGCGAAAGATTTCGATAAGGTGCAGGCTGCCTATCGGGTGCAAGGCATCTCCGCCGTCGTGAAACCTTTTCTCGCGGAAATGGATCTGGCGCTGGGAGCCGCCACGGCGTGTGTCAGCCGTTCCGGCGCGTCATCGTTGGCTGAAATGGCTGCGATGCGGCTGCCGTCATTGCTCGTACCGCTGCCCACCGCAGCGGACAATCACCAATATTTTAACGCGCTCGCTTTTGAAAAGACCGGTGCCGCCAAAATGGTGGAGCAACGGAAAGCCACCCCCGAACAAGTAGTGACGATCTTGGAGGAACTGGTCACTGATGCGGCCACGCGTTCCCAGATGGAATCGGCGCTCGCGCCCTGGCATGTGCCCCAGGCGGCCGGATTGATCGCCGATGATATTTTGCAGTTCAATGCCCGCCCCAAGATGGCACCCCATAAACACGGGCATAATTGCGGGTGCAGCACGCATCAGCCAGTAAAAACCATGCGCTAAGCTATGCTTTATAGCGTTCCAATCCAAAATGTAGCCTGGTTTTACCAGCGGGCGATGAAAGTCTGTGAGGTCATGGAGGGCGGTGGCAGAGCGCAGCGGCGACACCGCTTTCGCCCGCACCGAATTTGCTCTTTATCCGAAGCCGGCCCGGACGCACGAAAGCGGCGTGGCGGCTACCGCCTTCCCGCCGTACTCCATGATACGTTGCAATTGGCCGCGCTAGCGGGCGGTTTTTACGGTTACAGTTTTTCTTAAAACACTCAAAGCCATGGCCGTTGCCTCTGAAATTTTGGAAAAGTCTGCATCAACCAGCCTGGTTGGCGAACTTGCTGCCCAGGTTTCCAGCACGACCTTGCTGCGCGGTGGCGAGCCGATGGCGAAGCACACGACGTTGCGCGTTGGCGGTCCGGCGGATGTGTATGCCGAACCGGCTTCGGAGGCAGACCTGGCGGCGGTATTAAAATTTTGCCACGCGCGGCAGCTCAAATTTTTCGTCCTCGGCCGCGGTTCAAATTTGATCGTGCGCGATGCTGGTTTTCGCGGGGTGGTGATCTGTCTGGCGCAGCCGGCGTTCAGCGCGATCGAGATCAAGGGCGAACGGATGCTCTGTGGCGCGGGGGCCCGCTTGAAACATGTTGCCGTTGAGGCGCGGCGCAATGGCATTGCCGGCATGGAATTTCTGGAAGGCATTCCGGGCAGTATTGGCGGGGCCTTGCGCATGAATGCGGGCGCGATGGCCAGTGCGACGTTTGACATCGTTGAATCGGTGCGGGTGATGGATTTTGCCGGTACGGTGCGCGAGTTTGTGCCCGGTGACATGGCGGTGGAATATCGGAGTTGTGTGACGTTGAAAAGTCAGGTTGCGCTGGGCGCTGTCTTGCGCGGAAAACCAGATTCCATGGTGGAGATCGGCCAGCGCATGACGGCTTACAGTGAAAAACGCTGGGCGTCGCAGCCCGCCGCGCCGAGCGCCGGTTGCGCCTTTAAAAATCCGCCCAATATCGGGGCGGGGCGGTTGATTGATGAGTTGGGGCTAAAAGGCACGCGGGTGGGCGGGGCGGTGGTATCGCAGGAACATGGTAATTTTATTGTGAACGACCACAAGGCGACGGCGCAGGATGTTCTGGATTTGATCGCGCAGTTGCGCGCGAAGGTGAGGGCGGCGAGCGGCATCGAATTGCACACGGAAGTTGAGATTATTGGGGGATAAGGCACTGGGCACTGGGCTCTAGGCGATAGGCCAATCCTCCTCCTTGTCGTCCTCGTCCTCATGCTCGATGTTGAATGTTGAATGTTCCAGTCGGCTTAAAATCAAAAAAACGCCTGAAAAATCAGGCAAAGCGTTGACATTCGAAATGGTTGCGTTATGGTTGCAGCATGATCACGATCACGATCAAGGGGCTGTCCAAAGAAGCCCATCAGGCCTTGAAGAAACGGGCGGCGACGCACGGGCGCAGTTTGAACACCGAGGCCATTGCGGTATTGGAATCCAGCGTTCGCAGCCAGCCGGTGGCGGCGGAAATTGTAATCCAAAACGCGCGCGAGTTTCGTAATTCGCTGAAATTTCGGGTGACCCCGGCGGACTTGAAGCGGTTTAAAGAAGAAGGCCGGGCGTGATCGTCGCGGGCAACAGCTTGCTGGTTTATTTCTGGTTGCCGAGTGTTTTTGCGGAACTGGCGGAGGCGGTCAAAGCGCAGGATGATGCGTGGGCGGCGCCCGTGTTGTGGCGGGCGGAGTTCCGGAATGTGCTGGCGGGTTATTTGCGGAAAAATCTTTTGACTGAATCCGAGGCCAGCGCGGCCTATCTGAAAGTGCAAAAAGATTTGGGCGCGAATGAATTTACGGTGCCGGCCGAGCGGATCATCAAGCTGGTGCGGGCCTCGGATTGTTCGGCTTACGATTGCGAATACGTCGCGCTCGCGCAGGATTTGGGCGTGCCGCTGGTGACGGCGGATAAACAATTGTTGAAGGCGTTCCCGAAAACGGCGGTTTCGCTGGAAAAATTTGCGAAGAAAAAATGAGCGGTAAATTGAATATCACAGTGATGCTGGGCGGCCCGAGCGCCGAGCGCGAAGTTTCGTTGCGCACCGGTGCGGCGGTGGTGAAGGCGCTGCGTTCGCTTGGCCACGACGTGACGGAAGTTGATCCGCAAAACGGCACGTTCACCCTGCCGCCCAAAGTGGATGTGGTGTTTCTCGCGTTGCACGGAACTTATGGCGAAGACGGCACGGTCCAGAAAAAACTGGACGAGCTGGGGGTGGTTTACACCGGGTGCGATGCCGAGGCGAGCCGCATCGCGTTCGATAAAGTGTTGACGAAAGAGGCGTGCCTCCAGGCCGGGGTGCCGACCGCAAAATTTCTGACGGTGACTTCACCGGCGACGCCTTTCCCGCAGGATTTTTCACCGCCGCTGGTCGCCAAGCCCTCCCGGCAGGGTTCGAGCGTCGGCTTGCAATTCATCGAACGGGTTGAGGAATGGCCGAAGGCGGTGGCGGAATCGTTGCAGTTTGACTCGGAAGTTTTGGTTGAGGAAAAAATCATCGGCCGCGAAACCACGGTGGCCATCGTCGGCGGCGAGGCTTTTCCCGTCGTGGAGATCTGCCCGAAAGCGGGCACGGGGACTTACGATTACAAAAATAAATATACGACCGGCGCGACGGAGTATTTTTGCCCGGCGGATTTTGACGCGGCGACGACCCGAAAAATTCAAGTGGCCGCTCTGGGAGCTTTTCAGGCGGTGAACGCTCGTGATTATGCGCGCGTGGACGTGATGGTGCGCGCCGACGGTTCGCCGGTCGTGCTGGAAGTCAACACGCTGCCCGGCATGACCGAGACCAGCCTGCTGCCAAAAGCGGCGGCGGCGGCGGGATTGAATTATGCCGCCCTCTGCCAGCGCATGGTGGATCTGGCGCTGGCCCGGAAATAAAAAAGAAATTTGAAGAGTATGTGGTTTAAGCGCGAAAATAAAAATCGTAACCGGCGGGTGGGGCGGCAGCACGTTCTGGACGTGAAATTGCGTTCCGAACAGGTGCGGGCGACGCGCATCCGGTTGGTGGCCATCGCGTGCGCGGTCGTGTTTGGCACCGTGTTCGGCCTTTGCCTCATCTGGCGCACCGGCGAATTTGCGCTGAATAAGTTTGTTTACGAGAATCAGGATTTTGCGATCCAGACCGTGCAGGTGCAGACGGATGGCGTGATCACCCCGGAACAATTGCGCCACTGGTCCGGCGTGAAGATCGGCGCCAACCTGATCGGCCTCGACCTCGCGCTGGTAAAACGCAATCTCGAAATGGTTTACGCCATTGATTCGGTTTCAGTGGAACGCGTGCTGCCCCAGACATTGAAAATCCGGGTGACCGAACGCACGCCGATCGCGCAGGTCAACGTGCCGCGCACGGATGCGGTCGGCAACATCAGCATTTCGGTCTTTCAATTGGACGCCAGCGGCATGGTGATGTTGCCGCTGGACCCGCGTCAATGCACCACCCCGGCGGCGTCAGCGGATGTGCCCTTGCCGTTGATCACCGGGTTGAATCTTTACCAATTGCAACCGGGGCATCGCGTGGACTCGCCGCAAGTCCGGGCGGCCTTGCAATTATTGGCGGCCTTTGGCCATTCACCGATGTTCGGGCTGGTGGATTTGCGGCACATTGACACATCCTCGCCCGGGGTCGTCATGGTCACGACGGGGCAGGGCAGCCAGGTCACATTCGGCCTGGAGAACCTGGACCGGCAGCTCCGGCGTTGGCGCGGGATTTATGATCTCGGCGCGCGTCAGGGCAAGATCATTGCCGCAGTGGATTTAGCGGTGGAAAATAACGTGCCGGTCAATTGGGTCATGGCGAACGCGGCGCCGGACGCTCCACCCAAGCCGGTCAAAATCATTAAACCTCGGAGGAAAAATGTTTGAGGATGCCAACATCATAGCGGGCCTTGAGATCGGCACAGCCAAGATCTGTGTCGTCGTCGGCGAGCAAAACGCGGAAGGGGCGCCGAACATCATCGGCATCGGCCAATCGCGTTCGCGCGGCGTGCGCAAGGGCGAGATCATCAACCCCGAACAGGTCGAGGAAGATTTGCGCGTCGCCATTGCCGGCGCCGAGCAGATGGCCGACGTGGAGATCCGCAGCGTTTATCTTGGCGTGAGCGGCGGCCACATCCGCGGGTTCAACAATCGCGGCGTGCACACGGTGGTTTCGGCCGACCGGGAGATTACGGAGGACGACGTGCAGGATGTCATCAAGAATGCCAAGGCCATCAATTTACCCGCCGAGAACACGGTCATCCATGCCGTGCGCCAGCATTTCTTTGTGGACGGCCACGATGGTGTCACCAATCCCACAGGCATGTTGGGCCAGCGGTTGGAAGTGGACATGCATGTGGTGCATGGTCACGCAAACCGTTTGCAGAATGCAATCCGGCTCGTGCGCGGCACGCAGTTGGAAGTGGATGAGATTGTTTTCAACGGTGTCGCTTCATCGCTGGCCTTGTTGAGCAATGAACAGAAGGAACTCGGTGCGCTGGTGATTGATATCGGCGGCGGCACCACGGAATATGCCGTGTATTCTGACGGCGCGATCCGCCACACCGGCGTGCTGGCGGTCGCCGGCGACCATGTTTCCAACGATCTGGCCTACGGCTTGAAAGTGCCGTTGAGCCGCGCAGAAATACTGAAAGTGGAGCACGGATCAGCCCTCGTCACCGAGGCGGCCAAAAACCAGACTATCACCAACGTGAATGAATTGGGCCTGCCGCTCAAATCCGTCAATGCCGGACAGTTGCAGCGCATCATGTCGCTGCGGCTGGAAGAGATCTTCCAGCTCGTCGCTGAAGACATCGAACGCGCCGGGCTGACCGAATACTTGCGCTCGGGAATCTTCCTGTGCGGCGGCGGTTCGCGCGTGCCGGGCCTGGTGACGCTGGCGGAAAATGTTTTCCAGATGAACGTCACGCTCGGCCAGGCCAGCGCCATCAGCGGTTTGACCGCTGCGCTCGATCAACCGGAATTTGCCACGGCCATCGGCCTGGTGAAATATGGCTCGCTCAAAAAACGCCAGCGCCGGGCGCGCAAGACGCTTTTTGGCGAAGCCATGGGTGGCGGCACGGAAATGTTCAAGAGTGTCGTCGGTAAATTGTTGCAACGTTCCTGAACTGGAGGACTGGCCATGGAAACTGAAAATCAAACTTTGATTCCGGAAATCACCGCCGCGGACAACCAGCTCGCGGTGAAGGTCTTTGGGGTGGGCAATGCCGGCATCGCCTTGCTCGGCGCGCTGGACACGCCGGAATTTGCCGCGGCGGAGTTTGCCGTGCTTAACACGGAAGCCGCCTCATTAGCGGCTTCATCCGCGCCGGTGAAGATCCATCTCGAAAACAAATTGCTGCGCGGGCTGGGTTCCGGCGGCGATCCCGACCGCAGCCGCGCGCTGGCGGAGGAACAATTTTCCCTGCTCAAATCCAGTTGCGCCGGGGCCGGGGTCGTCTTCATCGTCGCCGGTCTGGGCGGTGGTGCGGGCAGCGGCATCAGCCCGGTGCTCGCGCGGGCGGCGCGGGAAGCCGGCGCGCTCGTGCTGGCGTTCGTCTCCGTGCCGTTTGAATGCGAAGGCAACCGCCGCGAAGCGCAGGCGCAGGCGGCGTTGGAACAGTTAAAAGCCAACGCGGACGGCGTGATTTGCCTGCCGAACCAGAAAATTTTCAAGCTCATTGACGAGAACACCAGCGTGCTCGACACCTTCCGCGTCACCGGCGGTTTCCTGATCGAAGGCGTGCGCGGCATCTGGCAATTGCTCATGCGTCCGGGGTTGATCCAGGTTCATTTCGCCGATCTGTGCCAGTTGATCCGCGATCGCCATGCCGAGAGTGCTTTCGCTTTTGTCGAAACCGCCGGGCCGGGCCGTTCGCGTGAAGCCGTGGAAAAAATCCTCGCGCATCCGCTGTTCGATGACGGCCGGGCGCTGGCGGAATCAGAGGCCGTCCTCGTCAGCCTCACCGCCGGCAACGACCTGACCATGTCTGAAGTCAACCGCGTGATGGAACAGATCAAACGCCAGTGCAGCCGGGCGCAAATCATCATGGGCGCGGGGATGGACGCGGAACTCAAGAACCGCCTGTGTGTCACGGTCATCGCGGCCAAACAAAGCGTCGCGGCCACCGGCATTGCGCCCCGCGCGGAAACCGTGACGGGAACATCATCCTCTTCCGCCGCCTCCCCATCTGCCCGTCGCAGCCTGCCCTTGGACAACGGGGTGCGCAAAAAGGCGTCAATCAAGAAGCCGGTGCAGACGCAACTATCGCTGACGATCGTCTCCAAAGGTCGTTTCGATAAAAGCGAACCGACCTTGCACCAGGGCGAAGATCTCGACGTGCCGACCTTTATCCGCCGTGGCATCGCGTTGAATTAAATTAATCTCGGGCCGGCTGCCGTCCAATCATCCGCGTGCTCATCGTCGTCCTCGCGGCCACACTATTATTTAAAACGCTCTAAATAATTTCCCTCAGTTTGGCGTGATTATGTACATGTTTTCATTTGAATAAAAGAATGGCTTTGCCATGATGGATTCGTTCATCAAGCCCAAGGCTTGGTTTATGAAAGCATATCGTTTCATCAAAACCGCCGGATTCTGTGGACGGTGGTTTTTGTCCCTTTGTCTGTTGGTTGCAGGGCGCGGGTCTGCGCAAACACTTTATCCTTCCTACCCAACGCCGTTTTATGCGCCCTCAGTGCAAATTAGCAGTCCGATGAATCACGCGACATTTTACGCGCCGGTGGATATTCCAATTTTTGCTTATGCCAGATCTGCCATTATCCCTCCCTTTGCGATTCCTCCTCTTGGCAATAAAAACGTTGGTTATGTCACAAATGTCGAATTTTTTGCCAATGGGATTGATTTAGGAAATGGAACTGATTTAAGCCGGACAAATTTGCCAATTTTGCCCACAGTTTTTTACCCGCGATCGCCTTTGGCAACTCCGGCACAACCACAATATTGCCAGGTTTGGACGAATGCGGTGGCTGGCTCCTATGTGCTGACTGCCGTTGCCAGCTATGCCTCCGGCCTGGCAAATACCTCTCCGCCGGTGAATATCTCGATTTTAGCGACGATTACTAATTCAAATTCCACGAACTTGGTGAGTATTGATGCGATTGACCCGGTGGCGATTGCGGGTACGAATGCTTATGTCTGGCGCGGCGTGACCAATGCCACGCCGTCGTGGACCAATTGGGGCGTGGCGTATCAATTGTTCACCAATTGGGGGCCGAAAAATGCCACTTTTGCCGTGAGGCGCTACGGTAATGCTGTCAGTAATTTGGTGGTAAATTACAAGATCAGCGGCACGGCCAGCAACGGCATTGATTATGTGGCCTTGGCGAACTCCGTCACTATTCCTGCTGGTTCC
Organism: Verrucomicrobiia bacterium; assembly: GCA_036498725.1. Lineage (GTDB taxonomy): Bacteria > Verrucomicrobiota > Verrucomicrobiia > Limisphaerales > UBA11358 > UBA11358. The sequence goes on from DASYEY010000057.1 coordinate 20,824, forward strand.
GCCTATGCCTTGATTCCGATTGTGCCGACGGATTACCTCCCGGCAGCCGTCAATAAAACCGTCGTCCTGACGTTAAGTTCCTCCGCCAATTACGTCGTGAGATTTCCCGCCAGCGCTGCTGCGTTGATATGGGAAAACTGGCCGCGCACGACTTCAGTTCAGGCTTCTTCCTCCGTGCTGCCTGACGGAAACTTCCATTTGACGGCCAACGCGCCCGATGGCGCGTGGTTTTATATTCAACAGTCAGCAGATATGGTGCACTGGCAGACCGTATGCACCAATCAAGTGTCTCAAGGCTCGATTGATTTCATTGATCCCGCTGCCAAAGCTCATATAAGCCAGTTTTATCGCGCCGTGCCGATCACTGATTAATCTGTCTGAAAAAACTTCTTGTCTTGGCGCCTTGGCGCCTTGGTGGTTTAAGTTAATTTAACCTCGGACTGGATGCCGCCGTCTGTAAAATGAATTTATGAAGATCGGCATCACGTGTTATCCGTCCGTGGGCGGGAGTGGCATTATCGCTTCCGCGTTGGGTGTGGAATTGGCGCGGCGCGGACACGAAGTGCATTTCATCAGTTATGAACGCCCCTTCCGTCTGCCGGTCGATGCGCCCCGCCTCCATTTTCACCCGGTGACGATCAACAGCTATGGGCTGTTCAAATATCCTGACTACACGCTGCCGTTGTCGGTGAAGATGGCCGAAGTGAGCCGCCAGTATCAATTGGATATTCTCCACGTGCACTACGCCGTGCCGCATGCCACCGCGGCGATTCTCGCGCGGTCCATGCTGTCGCCGGAGGAGGCGTCGCCCCGCGTGGTCACGACCTTGCACGGCACTGACACGACGCTGCTGGGCAATGACCCGGGTTACGCGCCGGCCATCCATCATGCCTTGCGCCATTCGGATGCCGTCACGGCCGTGTCCGAATTTTTGAAACAGGAAACCCGGCGCGTCCTTGCTTTCAGGTGCCCGATTGAAGTCATCCATAATTTTTTTCAACCGTCAGTTCCCCGCCGTTCCCGCGCGGAAGTCCGGCGCGAACTCGGGGTGGGGGAGGAAGTGCTGATCTTGCATTCCTCCAATCTGCGGCCGGTGAAACGCATCGGCCTGCTGCTGGAAACGGTGGCGCGCATTCAGCCGCGTGATTCGTTCCGGCTGCTCATCCTGGCGGGCGGCAGCTTCGCGCCGTTTGCCGGGGACGTGCACCGGTTGGGATTGGCCGACCGGATCATCGTGCGGGAAAACGTTTCTGAAATTGAAGAGTATCAAGCCGCCGCTGACCTGGGTTTATACACTTCCGAGACGGAAAGTTTTTGCCTGAGCATTTTGGAAGCGATGTGTTTCGCGTGTCCCAGTGTTGCCACGAGCGTTGGCGGCATTCCCGAAGTGATCCAGGATCATGAAACCGGCCTGCTCGTCGCCAGCGAATCACCGGAGGTCATCGCCCGGGCGGTGGAACAATTGATTCAAGACCAGCCCCGGCGGCTGGCTTGCGGTCAGGCCGCCCAGGCGCGCGCGCGCCGGGAATTTTCCGCCGACCACATCGTCTCACAATATGAGGCTTTGTACCGCCGGCTGCTTTCATCGCCAGCAAAGTAGAAAAATGTCCTCAAGGTTATAAACTTGGGAGAGTCGTAACCGATCGCCGCAATTTAATTCTAAGCGGGTGACGACGTGAGGAGCCAATAAAGACCGGCTGCCATGATAAAGTTAGAGACTCCTTATGTCGTCTCCTGCAAATATCATCTACACGATCATGCTTTTCCGTGTTTCATCTGTGTTTAATCCGTGGCTAAATGGCTTTCTCTGTGTGCTCTGCTCTGGGGCTAAAGACTCAAGTCAGCGACTGAATCTGATCCACCACGCGGCGGACCAGGCGCGGACGATCGTTATCCTTCACTTGGGCCTCGGCGTGATTCCAACCGGCGAAGGTGGCTTCCAAGGTGTCGGGTTTCAAGGGCTGGCCCTTTTCGATGAACGTGGCGACGTGCTGCAAACGATCGGCAGCGCTGATCCGCAAAGCCGTTTCCGCCTGTTGCACGGCTGGTTCCAGCCGTTCCCATTCTTCGAGCTTGGTCTTGCTTAGCAGGGCAGTCGTCATCAAGCAGAGCGCCTGGGTATTGGCGGTGGCTTGTTCCAGCTCGGAAACTGAGATGCCCGATTCATTGCGCACGATGATGTTCTCGATGCCGACGAGTTCGGACAAGCGTAGCGTACTGTCCAGGTCGGTGATGATGTTGCCGCGCATTTTCTTGATGGCGGCCTTTTCCGCTTCGCTGGTCACCGGGGTTTGGGGAATGAGTACGAGTTGTCCCAGGCTCCGCAACAGCCGGGCCAGCGTGGCGCGCAGGGTGTCAATCGCATGCTCGGGCCAGACATAGCGCAGGATGATGGACGAGGCGACGATGCCGAGCACGATGCCAACCAGCCGGTCGCGCACCGTGGCGAAATTGGTCGTCGGTGTGAATCCTTGAAAGATGCAGAGGAAAAAAGCGAACGCGGCTTGGGGTCCGATGTAGGAAATACGATCCGTGCCGGCGGAGATCCAGCCGATGATCGCTGCCCCTGCGGCCGTGAGCAAAACCAGCGCGGTGATGCTTTCCATGTGGGGAATGAAAAAGAAAATCGCCAGATATCCCAGCAAGCCGCCGAGCGCACACCCGATGAGACGCAGCCAGCCGCGCCGAATGGTCGCGCCGGTGTTTTCCAGCGCGATGAAACAGCACGTCAAAAACGCCGTATTCAAGCCCGGCCAATTGAGCCCGGAATAGATCAAGTAACAGATCATCGCCGAGGCGGTGACCTTCAGCGCGAATCGGACATGGGATGGATTCGTGAACGCGTCGGCGATGAATAATGATTTTTTCACCTTCGCCGCCACCGGCTGAGTGTCTTCCGTGATATAACGGATCAATCCGTCGCGGAACGATTCCGCGGCGAATTGCAACTCGCGCAATTGTGGCAACGCAGCCTTGGCGACGGCGGCCGGGCGGGGTTGCAACGTCGGATTATGCGCGGGTAAAATGGTTTTCAGCTCGGAGATTTCGGTGAGCAATGATTGCGCGCAATGCAGGTCGTTCGCCGTGAGCGGTTGCGCCTGGCGCAATTCCACGGCGGCAGTCGCGTGCAATAAATGTTCGCTGGCCGCGATGGCGGCGACGAGTGACGTATGCCGGCGTTTCAGTTGCGGATCTTTTGATTCTGCAAAATTCAGCAATGCGAGCAGGGGCGAACTGCCGCGCGTTGCGAGTTCCAGCAACACCGGATTGGTCTGCCCGCCCGCCTGCTGTTCCTTGATGATCCGTTTCAGCGCGGTCGTCGCGGTATTGAGCCGTTGCGTTAACGCCCGCACCAACACGTCCCACGGATCGGCGGGCAACAAAATCTGATTGATGAGAATGGTCAGGCCGATGGGATAAACGAGCGACATCCACAACCAAAGCTGGTTGCGCACAAGGGCTTCCGTGTCCGGCGCGCGTTCGGAAAAAGCCTGGCTCAAGGCGGCGACGAACCCGATGACGAACCCGAGCGGACCGATCACGAAGACCCGCGACAAAAACATGCCGGTGAAGATCAAGCCGGCCATGCACGGGATGCGGAGTTCCGGATAATCAAAGGTCAGATGGAACAGGAGCAAACTGGTCGCCGTCGCAATGGTCGCAGCGACGATCATGATCACGCCAGTAACCAGCGTGAACACGCGGTTTTCCTTGGTGACAAAAAAAACGAAGAACGCCGAGAAGGCGAGTTGCGGCACTTGCAACGTCATGGAGATGACGCACACCAGCACGATGGTCACCACCAGCCGGATCGTCATCGTGTCGCGTCCCGGAAACGGCGCCATTTCGCGTCGCAGCCACGTCAGCCAGTTGGGCTGGTAGCTTGGCAGACGCAGGATGTCAGTGAGCGGACTCACGCGCTGGCTTGAGTTATTTGATGATGGCCACGGCGGACGCGCCCATGCGGAACAGGTCGGGATCGGGCTTTTCGATCTCGATCCGCACCGGGAAACGTTGCGCGATATGCACCCAGTTTAATTCGCGCGGCACGTTGGGCACGCCGTGCGAAAGATCAATTTCATCCTTGGAAGCAACCGCCCAGCCGATGCCTTGCACCTTGCCGGTGAAGTGGCGGTTCGGCGC
>DASYEY010000058.1:0-3567 GCA_036498725.1 Verrucomicrobiia bacterium
TAATTTTCAGACAAAACTAATCCTTCAATTGGCAGGATTTATCCGACAATGATACAACTGCCCCTGCGGTAAACGAGTGAGGTTGACCAGTAATCTCCCGGATCATAGTTTTGGAGGAACAATGCAAGACTTCATCTGCCACATAGAAACCGTGGCGCGCCCCGCCCCTATAAATTGAACAAAAATGGCAGTTGCACGGGCAATAAATCCCAGGCCACAGCCTTCGCATCCAGCGGTTGCACGACGACAAGCACCGGATCCGGTCCGGAGGCGCCAAAAGTCATTCGCCGGCACGCCATCTGCCACCAGCAACGCACGACGCTGCCATGGCGGGATTGCCTGTCGGAAAACCAATAGGCCGCCGGGCGCGTTTCCCCGTCACGCTGCAAGGTGAGAGCCGCCGCCACGCCATCTGGTACCGGGAATGTATTTTCCCCCCGGATATTCCAACCTGCACTCCGGAAACAATATGTGGGATCATGCACGGCATGGCGATTGCGGGCGCCATCAATAATGACCACCATGAAGTTCCGCCGGTCAATCCGGTAAATCCGTTTCACCACCCGGGCCGCGCCAAAGATGGATTTTTCCGTGTCATTTAAGGGAACGTCCACGCTGGAAAATCCCAGGCCCGCCACCGGCAGGCCAGCGATCCGTGCCTGCGCGTCACGCAGCGGAATCTGATCCCATATTACTGCCAGCACCACCGCTGCGAGCAGTGCCACCGTGAGGATTTTTTTTGCGCGATGATTCATATTTTTCTACTCCCTGCCCGCATGGCTGGCCAAAGCCATAAAGTACCGGCCAAAGCCAGAATCAGCCTGGAAAACAGGATCAAGCCATTGGAAAAACGCCCCGCAATTTGTTAAACAGAATTGTCAATGAAAGCGGGCGCCAGTTCACGACACGTTATTCGTAGTTTATATTGATATTCCAATAAAAATTGGTGGCATACGGAATGGTAGGTTTCAGGCAACTTCCAATTCCGCCCCTTGCTCCAATTCTTTCCGTGTCGTTCAGCCATGACCGGTTCCAATTTTACAGTTGCTGTCATCAAATTTTTGCAAGGGCTGCAAGCCCGGCAACAAAAGTTGGAATTTCTGAATTTCACCCTCACACAAATTAGGGCGGCAGGAGCCTTAACGTTAGGCTTTAGAGCGGTTCAAGAAATACAGTGGCCGTTCGGAGCGAGGATTTATGAGTTAAGGCGAGGCTTCGGCGAAGGAGCAGGTTTGAAAACCCTGTGACGGAGCCGAAACGACACCAAAACCCCAAAAAACGCTCCCCGTCTTTTCTTCCCGAACGACCATTGTATTTCTTGAACCGCTTTAGTCACGCCCCTACGGAGTTCAGGTTCAAAAAAAAGGCGCGTCTCGCGACGCGCCTTGAAAATTTACGACGGCAGAATTATTTCAATTTCGCCAGCACTTCCTTGATCGCGGCAAAATTGGGCAGATCCTTCGGCGTCGGCGTTTGTTCGCTGTATTGCACGACTCCGTCCTTATCAATCACGAAGGCTGCGCGCGCTGAAGTGTCACCGACCCCGGCGAGCATCGGGAACACCACGTCATATTGCTTGGTGACGGTCTTGTTCAAATCACTGGCCAGCGTGAGCTTGATATTGTTGGTCTTGGCCCAGGCTTCCTGGGTGAACGGACTGTCCACGCTGATCGCGATGACATTCGCGCCGAGCTGGTCATATTCACCGATCCCGGCGGTCTGATCACACATTTCCGTGGTGCAAACACTGGTGAACGCGAGCGGGAAGAACAGCAACACGGTGTTTTTCTGGCCGAAATTGGCGCTCAATTTCACGTCCGCCAGACCGGTGGCGTTCTTGGATTTGAGGGTGAAATCAGGTGCTTTGGAACCGACAGCAATAGGCATATTATTTTTTGGTTTAAGTTACGTTGTTAAATCGTTGAACCGGATTTTGGAAGTTTGGCGCGGTTGTGTCAAATTTCTTCTACCCAATCCGCGCCAGCATTGGCATCGTGGCAGCGATGCGAATGAAGTTCATCAGCGGATTAATCATTTTTGCCTGGGCGACCGTGGCGACCTTCGCCTTTGATGCGCGCGATGCCGATGCCGCCTTCCAGGCTTACAACACCAATTTTTACGTCCTGCATAATGGGTTTGGCCATTACAAAAAAAATCTTGCGGGGGGACATTCGGATTTTTGGACCCAGGCGGAACAGATCGAAATGATCGCTGACGCGTATGAACGCAACAGCGATCCGCGCGCGCGCCAGATGATCACCGAATCCATCAACGGCTTTGTGAGCCACCACGGCACGAACTGGTTGGAAAATGAATTCAACGATGATCTCATGTGGATCACCATCGCCTGCGCCCGCGGTTATCAAGTGACCCACGACGATACGTTTCGCCAGTTGGCAAAATTCCATTTTGATGCGGTCTATCAACGGGCTTGGAGCACAAATCTCAACGGCGGCCTCTGGTGGAAAATTGATAACCGCACCAAAAATGCCTGCGTCAACGGCCCGGCAGCCATCGCCGCCTGTTTCCTCTCGGAGATCTGCCATGACCCGGCGTACCTAGGCAAGGCGAAGGAAATTTTTGCCTGGGAACGCGCCACCTTGTTCAATCCGAACTCTGGTGCGGTGTATGACAATATCCACCTCAACGGCGACGTCGTCGGTCCCGTATTCACCTACAACACGGGCACTTTTCTGGGGGCGGCCAACTACCTTTACACGCTGACCGGCGACACCAATTATTTACACGACGCAACTTTGGCGGCCAATTTCACCCGCCGCCGGCTGGCGCACAATGGTATTTTGCCCGCCTATGGCACGGGTGATACCGGTGGCTTCAACGGCATTTTCCTGCGCTGGATGGCGCGCTTTGCCACCGACCAGCAACTTTGGCCGCAGTATTATGATTGGCTGGCCAGCAATGCTGACGCCGCGTGGAAGGTCCGGCGGGCGGATAATTTGTCCTGGCAAAACTGGCAAACCACCACGCCGGATCGAAATCTGGATTCGTGGGATTGCTCGGACACCATCGTTGCCTTGGAGGTGATCCCCGCCCAACGTCCGGCCGCAAAATAATTTGGTCGAGGATTTCGCTGCTGCTTTAGTTTCCTGCTCATCGTCGTCCTCGTCCTCATCCTCGGTTTTCCCTCTAAGGAGGGCGAGCATGACGATGAGGACGAGGATGAAAGCGTCAGCCCGCTGCCCACAAACGTCGGCAGTTTTATTTAAAAGACTTCAATTAAAATTCTTCCGGCGAATGCCCGATCGCGACAATGCTGCAGGCTTGGATCACATTCAGTCCCAGCCGTTCTGCTTCCGTTAAAACGTCAGCGGATTCGGTTCCGGGATTTAACCAAAGCTCGTCGCAACCACGCGCCGCGATGTCGGGCAGGATTTTCAACAGCACCGGCGGCGGCAGATAGACGCTGACCAGATTGGGACGCACTGGAACGTCACTGATCCGGGCGAACGCGGGCAGCCCTTCGATTGAGGATTCTTTGGGGTTCACCGGATACACGGCATACCCTTCCCGGACAAAAGCGCGCACGGCTTTATTGCCAAATTTACC
>DASYEY010000059.1:0-5821 GCA_036498725.1 Verrucomicrobiia bacterium
CGGCAGATTCCCAGCACCGCCTTGCGCTGGCGGAAAATTTCCTCGATCAAGACCAGCTCACGCACATCGCGCTGGCCGTCGTCCGGCGTTTGCTCAACGGTCTGGAGCAATTTTTTGGATAATTTTGTTTCGTAGAGGCCAGCGTAGATCTCAGGATTGATGTCGTCGCCGCCCGTCAGCAGGACGCCGTCGGTACGGCGTACGCTTTCAGCCAGAATGGCGCGATCCGTCGTCGCCGGCGCAACCACGGGAATACCGCCAGCCTCCAGGATGGCGAGTTCGTAGCGCATCGAAAGACTAAGGGAAATGTCTTTGAACTCCACGCCCCGTTTTTCAATGCTCGGTGTGACTAAAATCAATGGCCGTTTGCCCATGCGTCAAGAATAGGCATACGCCGGTAAATTGTCAGGACAAAACCAGCCAAAATAATCTCTCAAACGTCCGCTTCAGGAAAATGTTCGCGGATTTGGCGGCGGAGCAGGACTTCGTCGTCCGGCTGGTAACGGCGGCGGTTTACGAGCCGCTGGACGGCATCGAGCAATTCCAGCCAGTCTTCCAGCGGCGGCTCTGTGACGGGTTCCCAATTGTCAAACCGGCGGGAACGATGGAAAAAAAGCCACTGGCGTTTGACGCGCTGGACATAGACCTGCAATTTTTCACCGTCTTCGGTGACTCGTTTCCAACTGATTTCAGCTTTTGGCATGGCAGGTGTGTTTGGTGATCAAAATTATTCCGGCAGGTTCACGCTGGCCACGGCCATGGCCGCGATGCCTTCTTCCCGCCCGACGAATCCCATTGTCTCGTTGGTCGTGGCTTTCACCCCGATCTGTTTTTCAGCGACGCCGAGCGCGGCCGCGATGCGCTTTTTCATTTCAGCGATGTAGGGATAAATCTTGGGCGCCTGGGCGATGAGCGTGGCATCCACGTTCACGATTTTTCCGCCGCGCTGGGCGACTTGCTTGGCAGCTTCCTCCAGGAAAATTTTGCTCGGCACATTTTTCCAGCGCGGATCGGTGTTCGGGAAAAAGTGGCCGATGTCTTCTTCGCCGATCGCGCCGAGCACGGCATCGCAGATCGCGTGCATCAAGGCGTCCGCGTCCGAATGGCCATCCAGACCGCGGGTGTGCGGGATTTCCACGCCGCCGAGGACGAGCTTGCGTCCGGCGACCAATTGGTGAACGTCATAACCGATGCCAACATGAACCATGCGCCCAGTGTAATTTTTTTAACGGACCCGACCAAGAAATTTCGCTGGGTGTATCAGAGTCTGCCCGAACAGCTAGTTTTATCATGCTCATCGTCATCCTCGGCCTCATCCTCGAATTTTTCCTGATGGGCGAAGACGAGAATGACGATGAACACGAGGACGATTTAGCGGTAGCCCCACTTTCAGGCAGCCCTTCAGGGTTCGTGGTCGTCTTTTTTGGGTTGAGCCACATCGTTGTCACTTTGCTCAAACGCCTTGATCAACTTGATGACCATCCATGCACCGAAGGACAAGACGGCTGCCGCTGCGATCAATCCCGACATCACATCCCAAAAATGCTGGCCGGATAGAAAACGCAGCGGAAACGTGAGCCACCACAAGCAGGGCAATGCCAGGGCCAGGGAACCAAGAATGGCGCCCCGGCGGGTCACAGCCGCGCGGCCGGCTGGGGGCCAGATTTTACGCCAGAAATAGGCGTTGCTCACGAGCCCGATGGCAATCCAAAGCAGGGCGCTCCATTGCCAGTGAAAATAAAAATCACCACTGGGCTGCCGGTCAAAGCACGCCAGCCAGCCATAAGTGATCGCCAGGCTTAAGGCCGTCGCCACGATGACAATCCGCTTAAAAAGCGTGTCGGACGGACGGACTGCGGATGCTGGATCATTTTCGTGAGTCATAAATCAGGCGCGCGATGCACCCAAAGAAATCGTCCGGCAGATATTCTGTCTTGGCAAGGATTGAATCCAAAGCGCCATCGGCGGATGCGACTGGTCAAGGGCGGAACCACGCACTGCCAAATTGGATATAAACAGCGGTAGTATCTGGGCCGAAAGCCACGTCCACACCCATGTGCAAACCGAATTTACGCGCCAATTCGTAGCGAAATCCGGTGCCGCCGGTCACCAATGTCCGTCGGCTTTGGAATTTGTCGAAGTCATTCCAGGCGACACCGGTACCGGCAAAGCCGATGAGGCTGAAGCGCCGCCATAATTGCCAGCGGAGTTCCGCCTCAACCTGCGCGATATCTTCCGCCTGATAATCCCGGGCGGGCGCGCCACGCAGGGAAATGGAGGGCCGGGCATAAAAAGGGGCATCGCCAAAACTGAATCCTGCATCCGCCTTCACCCCCAAGGTCCATTTGGGGCTCAGTGGCAGATAATAGATGGAGGTTGAGTCCCAGACTTGAAAATCTGTATCGCCACCGAAAATTTGATTGTCCAAAGCCACGCTGGTTTCGGCATAGATGCCCTTGGTGGGGGTGAAGATGTTGTCGCGAGTATCGTAGGCGAGCAACGGTGTTACGCCGGCAACTTTTGTTTGCGATGAAGGGAGGTTCACATTGGGCGGCAGGACGTTGCCGCTGAAAGAGACTTTTGTGTCAGTGAACGAATAACCCAAACCAGCCAGAAACGGTGAGTCTCCGAGGCGATAGCGTGCATCCACCGTTCCGCCAGCCGGCCGCAGGGTATAACCCAGCGAATGATTGTTATATAAACTATCTGCGCCCAAGCCGTAATAACGCAGGTTCGCGGCGCCGTAGCCGAGGAAAAAATGCGTTTGCAACCGGTCATCCAGCCACCAATGGGAGTAGCTGCCGATCGCACCCCAAGTGCCATTTTCCGTCAACGCTCCGCCGATGACCGCCAGATTGGGTAACGCCGGTTTTTCACCCGGTTTCGGCTCCGGGCGATCAATGAAAATCAAGCCAACACCCGCGCCATAGCCGACTGCCGGTTCGGTGATGGGCATCACCATCGGCACAAATCCGTGGCCGGTGGCCAGAAAACTACTCATATCGAACCAGTGATCTTTGTTGTCGAAAAAACCGGACGGCTTATTGGTGGCGGTGGAAGGAGTATTAGTGGTTGTATTGGGCCACGGATTCGCTGTGGTGTTGGTCAGGCTGGCTCCGAAGGAAGGTGTTGCCCCGACGACGAATAACATCGCGAGCGGGAAAATGAATAGGTAGTTATTCATCAACGCGAACAGAATGACGGACACGTGTGAATGGTCAACCAGTAAGATTTTTTACGGCAATAATTCTTGTCAGTTTTTGGCCGATGTCTATCGTTTGATTCAATGTTGACGACAAGGACGTTTCTAATCATTGCACTTTCGGTTTTAACTTGTGACTGCATGTGCGGAATTGCGCGGGCGCAACTGCCGGCCGTTGCCACCATGCGGGAGCCGGTCACAAATACCTATCACGGTGTCACGGTGGTGGATGAGTATCAATGGCTGGAGGACGCCACGAATCCCGCAGTACGTGAATGGACGCACCAGCAAAACGCCCGCACGGCGGCTTACTTCGACCGGCTGGATTTTCGCGCGGGTGTGGCGCAGGAATTAAACGAATTGATCGCTGATGAATCCGCCAGTTACGGTTTAAGTGATTGCCGGAATGGTGTCATCTTTGCCACCCGCTTTAAACCCCCGGCACAGCAGCCGGTTCTGGTTCGCTTAAAATCTCTCCAGCCACCGGCACTGCGTCAGGTCATCTTTGATCCTAATACGTGGAACACCAATGGCACCACAGCCATGGATTGGTTTGTGCCGGCGACGGATGGCAAATACGTGGCGATTTCGTTGTCGGAAAAAGGCAGTGAAAACGGGACGCTCCATTTTTTTGAGACTGCCACCGGTCACGCGTTGTCGGACACAATTTCTGGTGTGCAATATCCGACCGCCGGAGGCAGCGCCGCCTGGAATGCCGATGGTTCGGGGATTTTTTATACCCGCTATCCGCGCCCCGGCGAGCGCGCGGCGGACGATGAACATTTCTTCCAACAGATCTGGTTTCATAAATTAGGCACGCCGGCCAGCGCGGATACCTATGAATTGGGCCGGGATTTTCCGCGCATCGCCGAAGTGAAATTGACCGCCAGCGATGATGGCCGGCAATTATTGGCGACGGTGGAGAACGGCGACGGCGGTGATTATGCCTTGTATTTACGGGATGATACGGGCATCTGGCATCCGTTGGCTGCCTTTGCGGACGGACTTAAGGGCGCTCAATTTGGTGGCGATGGCGCATTATATCTTTTGTCTAAAAAAGCTGCGCTACGCGGAAAAATTCTACGTCTGCCGGTGGGTGATCTGAAGATGGCGGATGCCAAAGTGGTCGTGCCGGAAAGCCGCGGGGTGGTTGTGGAATATGAACCGGCGGCGCACGGGCTGTATGTCACGTTGATGGATGGCGGGCCATCGCGCCTTTGGTTTTATCCCAGCCAGGGCCGGGCGGTGGAAGTCCCGATCCTGCCGGTTTCTTCCGTCGGCGGATTGCATTGCTGGCAGGGCGATGCCTTGATCTTCGCGAACAGCAGTTTTCTTAAACCAGCTGGCTGGTATGAATGGCAGCCCGGAGATAAAATACCAAGGGCAACCGCGTTGCAGATGAGTTCGCCGGCGAATTTTGATGACATCGAAGTGGTCCGTGAATTTGCCACCTCAAAAGATGGCACGCAGATACCCATCAGCATCCTGCGGAAAAAAGGACTGAAGCTGGATGGAAAAAATCCGACGCTCCTCACTGGCTACGGCGGTTATGGCATCAACCTCACGCCGGGTTTCAGTTCGGCGCGCCGCCTTTGGTTCGACGCGGGCGGAGTGTATGCGGTGGCCAATCTGCGTGGCGGTGGTGAATTTGGCGAAGCGTGGCATCTGGCCGGCAATCTGACCCGCAAACAAAATGTCTTTGATGATTTTATCGCGTGCGCCGAGCATCTCATCCAACGCAAATATACCAGCCCGGATAAGCTGGCAGTGATGGGCGGCAGCAACGGCGGTCTGCTCATGGGCGCATTCTTTACCCAACGACCTGACTTGGCGCGTGCCGTCGTCTCTCGCGTGGGTATCTACGATATGTTGCGGGTTGAAACCGACCCCAACGGCGCTTTCAATACCACAGAATTTGGTTCGGTTGCCGACGAAAACCAATTCAAGGCGCTCTACGCGTATTCACCCTACCATCATGTGCAGGACGGTACGGCCTATCCCGCGATACTATTTCCGTGTGGCGAAAACGACGGACGCGTCAACCCGATGCACTCACGCAAAATGACGGCACGGTTGCAGGCCGCGACCAGCTCTAGTCGGCCGATCCTGTTGCGCACATCGGCCACTGCCGGTCACGGCATGGGTTCTTCGTTGAAAGATCGCGTCACCGAACAGGCTGATATCTACGCCTTTCTTTTTGCCGAACTGGGCGTGGATACGTCGCCGTGGACGTTTAAATAACACCCGACTATTGCGCCAGTTGAATCCGGTAAAAACGCTGGTTGGAATTACTCGCCTGCGAGTCGCTGAAATTGAAATTGCCATTGGCATCCGCCATGTTCGTGAGCATGGGCAGCCAGACTGCCGTGGTCAGATTGGATGCCATCAACAGGATGTAAGTTTGTCCGGCGGTGCCATGGCCGCTCAGATTGAAACTGCCATTGGCGATGACCGCTGAATTGGTGATGGCGGGCGGAATGGCAGTATAAACTGAAAGACTTCCGTTGACTGTCAGCTTGGAAGTATTCCACGCCAGTCCGTTGCCGAGTGCCGGCAAGGTAAGGCTGAAAAAGGAACCTTGGTAAGTCGTGGCATTGAACAAAGTAAAAGTGTCACCTG
>DASYEY010000060.1:0-9895 GCA_036498725.1 Verrucomicrobiia bacterium
TTGGTGTTCTTGATATAAAAAACCTTGCCGCCGCGATAAGCGATCCAGATGCCACCGGCGGCGTCTTCCGCGAGCCCATTGGGAATCAATTTCGGCAGGTCATCGGTGAACGCCCGTGATCGGGTTCCGTCCAGTTTCACCACGCCGCCGCGATCCATCGCCAGCCACAATGACCCCTTGGCCCCACGCATCATGGTGACAACTCCCCGGTTTGGCGGAGCCACGACATTGGTCAGTGAAAAACCTTCGAACCGCAGACCATCGAACCGTGCCAGGCCCGTTGGCGTGCCGACCCAGAGATAACCGTCGGCCGTTTGCGCCACGCCATTGACGCTGTTATCCGGCAGACCGTCGTCATTTTGCCACGGACGCACCAGCCAGTCATCAGGCGTCGCCGCCAGCAAACGAAGGGAGAAAAAGCACAGCCCCAGCCCCGCTAAAAGCCGCATGAACACACGGTTGGCTGATGGGACGGGCACGGAGCTTATGATATTCGTTTGCACGGTCGAAGCAAGCCGGTCAATCGGTCTGACCGGTAAAGCCAAAACACATTAAAGCTTGTCTGAATAATCAATTTGGACATCCCCTCATCCTCATGGTCATCCTCGTCCTCGTCCTCACCCGCCGATGAAAATACGAGGACGACGATGACCATGAGAACGATTTATCGGCTGGCCTGATACGTTGGTCCGGTCCGCAAAAAAACCAGATACATATTGCACGATTTTAAACTGCGATCTTCCGTATTGGATCCCAGTGTGAGGCTTTCCCCGCTTTGCACCGTGCGCGTAAAAATGTTCATCACCTGCCCATTCACCTTGAAAGACAGGTTGACCGGTTGAAATTGCCGCTGCAACCACTCCGGCTCCGGCAGACGGGCATCATGCGCGACAAAAACATCCCCGCTGGTTTTAAGCACAAAATTCAGCAGATCCACGGCACTGTAAAGTTTATCTGCGTTAGCCGTCTGTACCCAGTCACAACCTTGCAACATGGCCGGCAAATCGTTGAAAGTATAATCGCGGTCCGCATAAATCCGCGCTCCATCCTGCACCCCTTTTTGCACGCAAACTTTCGTGGCCGGCCCGGAATATGAAAACGCCGACAGAAAACGGCCGGTTTCATTTGGGGTCTTCATTTCCGCAGGCACGCGGGTGTCGCCAAAAGCCAGTGGATTTGAGATCATTGATCGCGGCAACGGCGGCAACTCGTACGCATAACCATTTTCCACCGCGAATGGCTTGCTCGCGATCTCAAGCGTTGCCGGCGTGAGTGAATTACATTTGGCCGTGACCCGGATATCCCCTGCCCGGTCCGTCGAACGCACCGCCACCCGATTGATGCCGCATTCCAGGTCCAAAAACTTCTGGTTGACGGAATTGGTTTTGCCGCTGTTATAACCGCCGCGCCAGGTGCCGGGCCCGCTGAAATCAAAATCCACCCGTCGTTGAAACGTCGGGCAGCGTTCACCTTTGGCATCCACCGCCTCGACATCCAGCAGCACGACATCCGCGCCGTTTGCTTGCAATCCCTCCGGCCCGGTCAATGGGGTGATTTTCAAAGCCACCGGTTCGCCGACCGTATGCTTGCTCTCAGAAATGATTGGCCGGTCATTTTGGTAACCGACCGCCTTGATTTCACCCGGCTCCCAAACCACATCAGCAAAGGTGTACAAATAACCGTCCGAAACTTTTCCACGGCCGAGTGATTTGCCATTCACGAACAATTCCACCGCGCTGCAATTGGACGCGACATACACTGTTTTTTTAACGCCCGCCGAATAATTCCAATGGCCGATGATATGGATTTGCGGGTCGCTCCGGAACATCGTCTGGCAGACATAATACGCCTCCTTCGGCAGGCGTTCGCCATCCACTTCCCCGCTGGCGCGCGTCACTTCCGCCGCGTCACGTCCGCCGCTGGTGGAATCGGAAAAAATCCAATTCGCGCCGCCGCAATGACTGTCCGCGCCAAGTTTCAGGACATATTGCGGCACTTCATCGGCCGCAAATTGTTCGGCCGTCAGGACGTAATCCGATTTGCCTTTGGCTTCAGGATAACCAAAGTTGGGCGGTGAAAAATCATCCCAGACGCGGCGTGGTGATTCTTCACGGTCATATTCCCCTTCCACGACCGGCAGATTCGCAATTTCGTGCCCCCCTTCCGTGCCGATGCAAACATCCATGAACTGGGCGTCCGTCTGGTCGGCCCGCCGTTGCGCATAAGCACGTCCGCCCTGCGGATCGAATTTATCCATATAACCGCGCAATTCCCGGGCGTGTGCCAGCGACAACTTTTGATTGCCTCCCTCCCAGATCATGATGGAAGGATGATTCCGAAAATAGATGATGGTATCACGCCACGCGGCGGCGCGAATTTTCCAGGCGGCGCCAGCCGTATCGGATTCGCCATCCACCCCGGGCTGCTCCGCCATGATGCCGAGTTCATCGCCTGCGGTAATCATCGGTTCGGCCGCCGCACAATGTCCCCACCGGATCCAATTTCCACCCGCATCCTTCATCAATGACAACGTATAATAATGTAACCAATCGGGTTGCGCTGCGCCGAGCCCCGGCCATTCATCCGTTGGCTTTTGCCCCCAACCATGCAACTTCAAATGATGATCATTGATCCAAAATCCTGTCTGCGTGTCCCAATGCACCGTGCGAATGCCCAATGGCACTTTACTCGTGTCCACCGTTTCACCATTAACCCGCAAGGCCATGGCAACATGATAAAGATTCGGCGTTGCGGGTTCCCACAATTGTGGATTAGACAACTTACCGGACAGATTCAACTGTCCGTTGGTGCCAGCGGCAACTTCGCCGGTTTGCTTCAAGGTCAAAACAACCTGGTTATTGCGGTCTAGAACCTGAGCTTCAATTTCAATCTTTTCATTTTCTGGCCGTCCATTTTCCACCGGCACTTCCAAATGGATTGTTGCTGTATTCGACACGATATCAGTCGCATAGACATAGGGGCCGGCCGTCTGCAGAAAACTGTAAAGTGGCAAGGAAATGTGCAACGGATCGGTTACATACAGATAGACATTTCGATACAGCCCGCCATGCGCCGGGTGCCAGTGCGGATTATTCCACGGAATCTGATCAGCTTGAATTTGGTCCACCTCCTCCGGAACCTGTGCATTCACTTTTTTAGAAATGTCTGATAGCGGCGCATCCGTTGCCGGGTCGCGCATGAACCGATTATCACACATCACGGCCAGTACATTTGGCCCAGCAAAATTCAACCATGGCGTAAGGTCAAAGCCGAACGGAATAAAACCCGTTTTACTAGTGCCCAATAGGTGCCCGTTCAAATACACATCGGCTACCTGTCGGGCGGCTTGAAACTCAATGAAGACTTTTTTGCCCTTGAGATTTGGCGGCAATGAAAAACTTTTGCGATACCAGGTGCGTCCCCCCCATTGATTCTGTTCGCCGCGATGCCCCGACAACGAAAAGTTTTCAAACGTGTCCACATCATTGTAAGTATGCGGCAACGCCACGGGGGCCCAATCGTGATCATCAAAGCCGATTTGAAAGGCATTCGTGGGGTCGGATTTGAGGAATTTCCACTCCGGATCGAAATTGAGCGTCAACCGTTGATCGGCGGTGAGGTGTGTCACCGCGAGCAACCAAATAAACACGGTTACGAACAACCAGTTTAGCCAACGATCAGCGTACAAATATTTCCTAAAAAAGGGCATTGCCCGCCATTCTCAACGGAATACCGAACGACTGCTACTGAACGTTTGTTCTATGGCGCTACCTCTGCCGTCCGATTCCGACCCTTGCCTCCAGTATTTCCCTTTGTAAAAACAGGGTTTTTGCCGGCTGAGGGTCTGACTTCCAGTGATTTAGCCCGTCCGTCACCTTTCCACTTATGTGGGGTAATGCGTACAGCCGTGGTTAACCCTGGATAGACGAAGGTTGGCCTGGCAAGTTTACTTCAACGCTAATCTGCTATCCCTTTGTCTATTACTTTTTGCCCGTTTCGTTCAAAAAAAACTTTTAGATTAGCTTGGACGTCACTCGCTATTTCGTAATCGACAGGGCCAATAATCTTCAACCACCCTGGCATGGATTCCATTGTTTCTGTCTTGGTCAAGTCAGAAGTCCCATCGCCATAAAACAACCAAACTGAGCCCAACGACTCACCGGTAGCAACGTAGTTGTATTCTAGCACAAGAGTATATGTTAATAGTTGGTTCATGGTATGGTACTGGTTAGGTCTGACGCCTTAACAACACCCGGGTCAGATTCTGCAAAAAAGTCACGATTTTACCACCGTAAACAACCAAGCGAGCATTTATCCCATTGGAAAGTTTAATGAGCTGCGCAGGTTTACCTCCAGCGATGTATTTACCTGAGGCTTCTTTCAATAGATTTAACACTTCACCAGGTGTAACACTCGCTGGCCAAAATGTCGTAAGACTTTCTTTACTGCCATCCCAGAAAGCGACCAAGTGTCGTTGAAGTAAGCGTTTTGCAAGGTGAATGAGCAGCGGCATTTTTTCATGCGCTTGCGCTACGTCCGCGAAAACGGATTACCGGGGTTTTATCATCCAGATTTTCTTGTCCGCACAAAGTCGGGCACCTGGCTTGTTGAAACAAAGGCGCAAGACCAACTGATTCAAGCCGACGTGATACGCAAAAAGATTGCCACCGTCGCATGGTGCGAACGCTTGAACGAACTGCCGCCAGACCAGCGCAGCGAACGCGAATGGAATTATTGTCTGCTTGGTGAAAATCTGTTTTACGAGTTCAAGGACAAAGGCGCGACAATGGAAGAAGCTTTGCAGTTCTCACGGGTGCGAGCTAAGACCTGGGAGAAACAGAGTTTGTTTGATTAAATTCACTCATCCGCCAGATGGTGCGTTCGGAACCTGTTTGAAACATTTGATGCCAGCATAAGACGCCATTTTTTTCAGTCCCCCGTCCAATGTCAGGATGTGCGCTCCAAAATAGATGGCAGCCGAAACGATATACATATCGCCGAACAGATTGTCATAATCCTGCCTGTCAAAGTCGTTCCGCGTTTTCCGGTCCTCCAAAAGCAATTTGGCATAGCATCGCTCAATGACATTTTTGGTGTTTTTAAGGTTGTGTTTGCAGGCTGGCAACCTTCGCTGAATGTCCGCTTGAAATCGCGCTATCACGTCGCGGATTGAATCAGCGTTGGGCAAGTCAGATGCTTTGCCGGATTGCATAAAATCCATTTTGATTGGCGTCGTGCCTAGGGCAGAAGCAAAGAATAACTCAAGTCCGATATGGTCGCGGATGGTTGCTTTGTCATGCTCGTTATTTTTCCTCTCCTGCGCTCTTTGTTTGGCATAAGCTTCCCCTGATTTATCCGAAGCGGTTTCCAGTTTTTGCATGTCAAAAGCATGGCAGAAACTTGAATCTACCCTGTCAATGTGAACCCTTCCAATGTCTGCATAACAACCGAATGCGAACAGGTTTCCCAGTTTGCTGCGCGTTGCATCCAGTATCAGGGCTTTGGTGCTGGGGTGTTCGCGGGACAGAGCCGCCGATATGATGAATGCTTTGTCCCGATGTGCCGTGCATTCTCTTTGCCATGGCGAATTGTTGTCCACAACATATATTTCGCTTCCGTATGCCTTAAATGGCGCGCAGGTTCACACTTCATTGATCCACCGACAAAGATTTCAATCAACGTCCGGCTTGCCCTTCAATTTTAAAACAATCGTGGTGGAGATTTCGTCGGGTGCCGTTGCTGGAACTGAAATCGTCACGCCCGCCGCATCGGAAAAGGTTTTGAGTTTTTTGCCATCAACCAGCAATTTGGCTGACCTGACCTTGTTTTTCAGGCCGGACACCACCACTTTTCCATCCGTCGGCCAATCGAAAACATGCAGGTAAAGCGTGTTGCCCTTCTGGGTCACGCGACCCCAGGCGGGTTGCGCTGAAAATGGACTCTTGGTCGTGCCGTAGATCGCTTCGCCATTCACTTTCATCCATGCGCCAACTTCCTTGAGCCGTTCGATGGACGGTTCCGGAATGTCACCCAGCGAGGTCGGTCCGACGTTCAATAGGAAATTTCCGCCTTTGCTCACGATGTCCACCAGGTTTTGCACCAATGTTTTCGTGCTCTTCCATTCGTGATCATAGGAACGAAACCCCCAGGTGTGGTTCATCGTCATGCACGTCTCCCAATCTTTACCGGCAATCCCGTTGGTCGGGATTTTATTTTCCGGCGTTTCGTAGTCGCCGGTCGCGTGATGGGAGTCCAGCCGGTTATTGCTGATGATGTCCGGCTGCATTTTCAGCAGTGGTAAAATTTTTTCGGCCCGTTCGGGCGTCATGCCCACGGGCGTATCCCACCAGATGACAGAAACTTTTCCATAGTTGGAAAACAGTTCTTTGATCTGGGGAATATCCACGTTGTCAATGAACTGGTCCATGTCGCCATCTTGCGCCGGATCCCAATGACCGCCAGCGGCTCCGCCGCCCGGATGATTCCAGTCCTGTGCCTGCGAATAATAAAAACCCAGCTTGATACCGGCCTTGGCGCACGCATCCGCCAGTTCCTTCAGCGGATCGCGATGAAAGGGTGTCGCATCATAGATGTTGAACTTGCTCGCCTGCGAATGAAACATCGCAAAGCCGTCATGATGTTTGGCCGTGATGACGATATATTTCATGCCGGCATCTTTGGCGATCTTCACCCAGGCGGTCGCATCAAAGTTCGTGGGATTGAACTCGGCGGGCAGCTTTTCATAATCCGCCATGGAAATCCGGGCGGCGGTCCCATTCATGATCCATTCGGCACCGTGATGCGTGACGTTCGTGCCGTTCCAAACCCCGGCCGGCACCGAATAAACGCCCCAATGAATGAACATCCCAAAATGCGCGTCCCGCCACCATTGCATCCGCTTTTCGTGCGTCGGGCCGTAGGCTTTCTGCCAGGCCGCCACCGCTGGATCGTTGGTCGCCGCTGCCAAGGCATTAAAGGCAAAGCCGCTGGATGCCAGAACGGAAACAAGTAACGCACTAAATATTTTGGTCTTCATAACTTTGGGGCGGAATCAATGGATCGTAAAAAATCAGGGTAAATAAACGTTTGGCTCAAGGCGTGATCTTCAACAGTTCCGCACTGTGTGGCGCAACCGGCAGGGAAAATTGGCCTTTAAATTTGCCCAAATCTTTTTGCCGCCATAGGTCGCGGACAGTTTGGTTGCCGGAAATTTTCAGGTCGCTCCACTTCACCGTCACAGTGAGCGTGCCATTCGTGCCGGTATTAAAAAAGCCAACCGCCTTCGAACCGTCTTCGAGGGTTTTGGCATAAACTTTCACGTTGTCCGCTTGTGCCACCATGACCGCCTGATCACCGAGCGAATCCTGGCTGACAGCGAGCACTTCGTCATTTTCCAACAGGTTAAGCGTGAATGCATCCATGTGCGCCAGGTCATTGGCGAGCAACAACGGTGCGCACAGTAAACACCACAACGTCACATGGGTGTATTCTTCATTCGGGGTAAGACCGGGTTGATTGCGTTCGGCCGTGGCGATTTCCAGCATATCCGGATCGTTCCAATGGCCCGGTGAAGAATATGGCCGCCATTTATCCTGGCCAAATCCCTTGCTGCTCATGGAGGCCCAATTCGCTTTGATATCACCCGTCGTGCGCCAGCTATTCGCGATCTTTCCAATAGTCGGCCCGTTGGTGATGTTCATGTTGTTCGACAAACTAAAAATCACATCGCGTCCGCTATGACATAGCGCCTGATAGACTTCCTGCGTCTCCGGCAATTGGATCGGGCTCCAATCATACTTCAGATAATCCACGCCCCAGGCCGCCCATTGGTTCGCATCATTGGTGTAGAAACGGTAGGGAGCAATTGCGCAGGGCAGAATATTTTTGTTCTTCACGGTCTTGCCGACCGACTTCGTCCAGATGCCTTCCGGATTTTCCGAGCTGCCGCCGGGATAGCCGGCGTACGAAGTTTCCCAAGGAGTGGAATAAAGGCCGAATTTTAAACCCATCGCGTGGATCTGGTCGCACAATGCCTTCATGTCGGGGAATTTTTCATTGCCTTGCAAGGCGTGAAACGGTCCGCTGCGCTGCGCCTGCCAGGTATCGTCAATGTTGACATAGCTCCAGCCATGGTTGATCAATCCGGAATTCACCATCGCCTTCGCATTTTCCAGGACAATTTCCTGCGTAATGCGGCCAGCGTAATGATTCCAGCTATTCCATCCCATGGCCGGGGTCAGGCCAATCGTTTCGCCCGCCACGATCTTGAATTTCTTGTCATTCGTGCCGAGGGCGTTTTTGGCGTGAAACGTGATCGCATAATCGCCAGCTTTGTCCAATGAACCCGTGATGGTGCCCGTCGCCGCATCCAGCTTTAAACCCGCCGGTAAATTATCCACCGCAAAACTCATCGGCCGGTCGCCGGTGGCTGGAATGTGATAAAAAAATGGATGCCCCGGGCGTACGCCAAAAATTCCCGGCCCGTTGATATGCGGCGTCGGCGGTGCCGCCGGCGTGCGGATTTCCGGCGAATCAGCGGCGCTGGCGGAAAATGAAATCAATCCTGCGCTCAACGCGCAAAGAGTGAGATGGTTTTTTATCTTCATGGTTTTTGAGAGCGACATGTAAAGCTAGTGCGGTTCGGCGATGAAAAAGTTACGGTCAATTTTTAGAGTCGTTCAGCCACAGAATCGGTTGGGTGATCGCGATATTCCGGCGTACTTCCTCATCCGTTGGGTCGGCCGGCAAGCGTTGCCATAAATCGAGATATTTTTGCTCGCCAAACGCCAATCCGGCGAAAAGCAAACTAGGTTCCCGTGCCGGCCAGCCCGCCCAAGCCTGGATATCGGGCTTATGCGGCCATTTTGATTTGTCGGCCAGAAAGGGATATAAGAAGGCCACTCCTTGCTGGATGCCCCGCCCATCGGCCAGGGTGAAATGCCAAAGATCATCGTTCGTTGTTGACAGCACCTGACACAAGGTTGCCATGTTATCGAGTTGAAAGATCGAATAGCCGTAAGGTTTTGTCCGTGCCAGTTCGAGCGGAAAACTGCCGTCCGGCGCCATCTGGGCAGGCAGAAATATTTCCTTGAAACGGCGACGGCTTTCCACAAGTTGCTTCTCATCACCGGTAAATTCCGCGAATACTGCCACTTGCAGCCAAAATGCGACCGTATGATTATTTTTCGCATTTGCTTCCGTGACGCCGTTCTTGCTGGTCGTCAACCAGGTGATGTAATCCGCAAACCACATTTTTAATCCGGCCAAATCCGCCGCCGGAAATGCCGGTGAATTTTGCATCGCCTCAATGGCTTTCGGAATTTCAACCAGATGTAGTGAGTCAATGATGCCGTAACTCCGGCCCCGCGAAACCCCGGGGACTGCCTGCGCAAATGGCAGGCTTGGGTTCATGCGGGTGGCCGGATTCAGGAAAAACTCATGCAGCAATTCAACGGACTTTTTGACGTAACGATCGTCGCCCGTGATTTTGTAGGCCGCTCCCAGTGCGGCAGTCGCGTCACTTAATTGCCGGACGACCTGCCGGTGCGCGATGAAGTTGGTCGGGTTCGTTTTGCCATCCAGTTCAATAAACGGCAATCCGTTGGTTGTCTTGGGGTTCGGCCACCAATAATCACCGTTCGAATAAAAATCATTGGGTCCGCCATCACTATATTTTGCGTGAAAACTGGTGATCGTCAGCGGCGCCTGTTCCAGTGCGCGGCTGGCCGCTTGCAAAATACGTTCACGGTCAATCGCGGCGACATCAATCGTCACGGGAGCCGCCAGCGCAGTGAATAGGGAGAACGAAAATACGGCAATGAGTAGTCGGGAAATCATGGCCGAGAGTTTATTCATGCGGTGAATGAGAGCAAACTAATCATCACCGAGACCGATC
>DASYEY010000061.1:0-23536 GCA_036498725.1 Verrucomicrobiia bacterium
TGCGATATTTGGCATCACCGGAAATTCCTGCCAGAGCCATGAATCCTGCATCGCCCGCTCCCTGAGTCCAGTCTGTCCGCTTGTGTGTCGAAGGATGTGCCAGTTGCCAGTCGGCAACATTCTGCATCACCTTTAAAATAGGTTTGGGCGCGATATCTGTGGAAAAACTTTGCGCGTGCAGCGTCGTTTGGACGAGTAAAGGCAGAATGGTCGCAAAAAGACCAAGACGTTGACCGAAGGGGATTTTCATGGATGGCTTAATGTGAATCATGATGATAGATGCTAAAAGCAAAAAATGGTTACTGAATATTCGTTCTAGTCAGTTGCTGAAGCTCAATTCCGGCCAGGATAAACGGACCGATGCCTTTTAAGTCATTTTTTATCACTGGCTCACCCGCGTAATAATCAAAACTGCCATCGCGTGGTTTGCTGCCACTGGGCGAACCGCCCAATCCGGCTACCGCGCAACAGTGTGTCAATGACCATCCGCCCGCGCTGTCTGACTCCATCAAATTTTTGATTATGCCGCCAAATCCACGCACCGCCACCGGCGTCAGCTCACGCGGCAGATAACCGTGATTGATGCCTTTGGCCAGGGCGTAAACGAACATGGCTGAGGCCGTGGCTTCCAAATAGTTTCCCGGACGGTTGCCCTGGTCAATGACCTGCCACCAAAGCCCGGTTTTTGCATCCTGATATTTCACGATGCCGGCGCAGGTCTTTTGAAAGATGGCGATGACTTCCGCCCGCGCCGGATGATTTGCCGGCAGATCATCCAGCACGTCCACCAATGCCATCGCATACCAGCCTTCTGCCCGTCCCCAGAAATTGGACGAGCAACCGGTCAGGGGATTGGCCCATGGCTGGATTCTGGCCGCGTCCCAGCCGTGATAATTCAATCCGGTTTTTGGATCGAACGTGTGCGCGTCAATCAAATGGATTTGCTTCGCCACGTCGGCGAAATCTGCCGGTGACGTGCCAGGCAAGCTGGCCGCAGCGCAGCCAGCGTAAAATGGTACGCCCATGTAAATACCATCGAGCCACATTTGATTAGGATAGCGTTGCTTATGCCAGAAGCCGCCGTCGGACGTGCGCGGTTGCGAATCAAGCTGGGAACGTAAAATGACGGCGGCATTTTTATATTTGTCGGCGTGCGTGGCTTGCCAGAGAGCGAGCACTGTTCTGCCGGGATTCAACGCGTCGAGTTGATATTCTTCTGGATGATACGTGCGGATCGCTCCGTCTGGCTCGATGAAAGAGCCGATCGCATTTTCAGCAAAGCTGACATAATCGGGGGTATGAACTTGCTTATCCAGTTTGAGTAGCGATAAAGCGAATAGTCCGGCAGTGTAATCCCATTTCGCGTTGCCACTGGGCTGCCAGTTCAGGCTGGTGCCAAGTCGCGTGATCTCGGGATTCGCCAGCCGCTGCGACCATTCGATCGGTGTCGCTCCGGAAAAAGTGGGCGCAGAAGCCGGGGGAGTGGCGCAGGAAACCAGCCAGCACGAAGTCAGAATGAAGAATGAAGAATGAAGCAACCACGAAGTGGATCGTGTCAGGTCTTTTTTCATTCTGCATTCTACCTTCTATATTTTCCCTTCATCGTCCGAGCCAGCCGCCGTCAATGTTTAGTACCGCGCCGTTCAGATAATCGGAATCGCCGGAAGCTAGAAAGACGCAGCCACCCGCGATGTCTTCGGCACTTCCCCAACGGCCTTCGGGAATGCGATCCAGAATCGCCTTATTGCGTACGGCATCTTCACGCAATGCCTTGGTGTTTTCCGTGGCAATATAGCCCGGTGCGATGGCATTGACGTTGATGCGCTCTTTCGCCCACTCGTTGGAGAGCGCCTTGGTCACGCCGGCGATGGCGTGCTTGCTGGCGGCGTAAGCTGGAACGGTGATGCCGCCTTGGAACGAGAGCAATGAGGCGATGTTCACGAGTTTCAGCCGGGAATGTTCCGGCGCTTGGGCGCGGCCGGTTTCAATCCACCATTTGCCGACGGCTTGCATCAGGAAAAACGGCGAATTCAGATTCGTGGCCATGACCGCGTTCCAGTCTGCTTCGGAAAAATCCTTGGCCGGCGCACGGCGGATGATGCCCGCATTATTCACGAGCGCGTCAATCTGTCCGGTTTTCGCCAGAATGTGCGCAATGACATCGGCTGATTCTTTTTGCGTGCCGGTGCCGAGATCGGCGTTGTGGGCGACAAAGCTGCCACCTGCGGTTTTCACGGCCGCACCCGTTTCCGCCAAATCACTGCGGGCCACACCGACGACCATGGCTCCCTCCTTGGCGAAGGCGGCACAGATGGCTTGTCCGATACCTCGGCTGGCGCCAGTGACGACCACGACCTTATTTTTGAATTTCATATTTTTAACGAAGATCCAACGGCTTCACAGCGTCCATGTCATCGAATACCTGATTTTCGCCGGCCATCCCCCAGATGAATTTGTAGTTGCCGGTGCCGACGCCAAAGTGCATTGACCAGTTTGGGGAGAATGCGACTTCTTCGTTGTGGAGGAATAAATGCCGCGTCTCCTGGGGCTCACCGAAGAAATGCGAGATGATTTTATCGCCGAGATCAAAGTAAAAATAGATTTCCGTGCGCCGCCAGTGCGTATGCGGGGGAAAAGAATTCCACACATTGCCCGGTTCCAACGCGGTCAGGCCCATTACGAGCTGGCAGCTTTGCATGCCGCCTTGATGGATGAATTTGTAGATCGTGCGTTTATTGGACGTTTCTTGTGCGCCGAGATTCACCGGGGTGGCGTCAGATGATTTCATCATGGATAGCGGATGCGCTGCGTGCGCCGGGCAGGAAAGGAAATAGAATTTTGCCGGATTGGCCGCATCGTCACTGGTGAAAGCCACGGATTTTGTTCCCATCGGCACGTAAACGCAGTCCAGTTTGTCGAGTGCGAAGGTTTTTCCGTCGGCCACCACTTTGCCGGCACCGCCGACATTGATGGCGCCGAGTTCGCGGCGTTCAAGAAAAAAGGCGCGGCCGGTTTCCTTGTGGTTTGGCAATTCGATCGCTTTGCCGGCTGGCATCACGCCGCCCACCACGAGGCGGTCAAGATCCGTGAAATGACCGGTGATTTCGCCCGGCACGAAAAGCTGGGAAATCTGGAAAGTATCGCGGAGTTCCTGCGTGGAGAGGCCGATGAGGTCTTGCGGGCGCGGCGTGCGGCGGACGGTGGATTCAAGCATGCGCGCAGTCTAAATTTCAAATCAGGCGGCGGTCAAGGATTCATGCTCGCCCGCCGCCGGGCCGGCGGTCCCGGCGGAAATCAAGGATTCGCCGCTGATTTGTATTGGCGTTGTGCCGGAAGTTGGACAATGTTTTAGAAACGCAAACGAAAGGCTTTACGATGGCACAGGCAGTCATGGATCCGGAAAAAGTGCGGCGATTTGCCGAGGAATTGCAGCGATTCAACAGTGATTTGGAGAACCGCATGGTTCTATTACAGGCGCGTTTCACCGCCCTGGGTGACACCTGGCAGGATCAGGAGCATGAAAAATTCAACACGGAATTTCGCGAAGCCTTGAAGGCGTTAAAAAAATTCGCCGTATTGTCGCGGGAGCATACGCCGTATCTGTTGCGCAAGGCGCAACGGATCGAAGAATATCTGAATCAACGGTGACGGTTTTTGTTTCGTTTTTAAATTCCGGAACAGGCAGGAGATCGGATCAATCCAAAAAATTATGGCAGAACGCGCGCAAGTCACATCCGTCGAGGTTATCGAGGCCTTTCGTTCTGAATTGATCGTTTATCTGGCCAAGGCGCGGGCGGTGGTTGAGGAAATCACCAATGAAGTGCCCCGGGCGCGCAATTGGTTGCAGACCGAATGTTATCAGCATTGGGAACAGCAACGCCGTCTGCGCCTGCGAAAATTGGAGGAGGCGCGAAACGAATTGTTCACCGCCCGGCTTTCCCAGTTGCAATCGGGATCGGCGGTGCAACTCATGGCGGTGCAACGGGCTGAGCGTGCTTTGCGCGAAGCTGAAGCCAAACTGTTGAAGATCAAAAAATGGGATCGCGATCTGGGAGACACGGCGGATCCACTGCTCAAGCAGGTCGGGCAGTTGCAAAGTTTCTTATCGGGCGAAATGCCGCGCGCCGTGGTTCAACTCACCCAGATGATCAAGACATTGGAGGCTTATGCGGATATCAAACCGGTGACTGGCCGGAGCGGAGGGACAACCACATGAATTTTGGCGGCGATAAAAGCCGGTTGCTTGGTGTGACCAAGGAATTGGGGCAGCAATGGGAGCGGGCCAGAAATTACTGGCAGGACGCGAAGGGTGCGGAGTTTGAACATCGTTATCTGGATGAGTTGAACGTCAGCGTGAATCGCGCTCTGGTGGTGATCGAAAAACTGGATGAACTTTTGAAAAAGATGAAGGAAGAATGTGAGTAATCCCGGCGTCAATGAAATGCTTGGCTGGCTGGAGGCGCTGAAAAGCGCCATAACGGATTTTGCGGCGCAGGAGGGAAAATTGAACCGCGATTTTCACGCTAAAGCTGCCGCTGCCCAGGCGGCGTTCGAAATCGAAACCAAGCGGCAACTGGATGCGCTGGCGGGAGAACTCGACGACGCGGAGATCTATTTTCAATCAGATACGCAGGCCATCCAAGCCCGGGCTGGCCAGCGCCAAACCCGTATCGCTGCCGCCCACGACGCAGTCAAAAGCCGGATCGTTGGTGGAATCACGGCGGAAGAGACCCGCCGCCAGCAGCAAAATCAGGCGGCGCGGCGCGAATCTGAACAGCTAAAGGCGGATGAATTGTTGGCGGCCGAAAATGATTTTCAAACTGCGAGCCACCAGGTTGCCGAATTGCGCGCAACGTGGGCGGAAGTAGATCACGCGGCACGGAAAATCTTTCGCGGCCATGGCGCATTCAACGAGGTTGCTGCCGAGCAAAAAATTCCGTTCGCGCACGAATCGGAAATGCTGGCGGAAACGGAGAAATTGATCGCCGAAGTGCGGGCGCAGACCGATGGCAAGAAGGGCAGCCTGTTCAGCGCTTTGTTCCAGCGGGGTGAAACGGCGCCAGTGGCCGTCAAAGTTGCCGCCCAACTGGCGCGGGCGAAACGATTGCTGGACATTGCCGAAGCCCAGGCCACGGCCCGCCATCCGCAGGACATTGAAAGTGCCGAAACGGGATTCATCCAACGCCGAGAGAATTTGAACCAGCAGTTCAAGGAACTGATGCGTTGGGCGACCGACGCCCGGGTGAACGAACCGCTGGAAGCAACCGAACGGTCGCACCGGGCGACGCAAAGGAATGAAACGCAACTTCACGCACGCCTGGCGCGCGCGGAGCGTACGCTGATGGAAACCTGCGCACGTTTGAAGGCCGCAGCGGAAATTCAAGCCCGGCAGCGAGGCGAGGCGCACCAGACGCAAGCGGCGCGTTGGCAGGCTGATCACGCGACGCAGTGGGACGCATTGGTGGCGGATTGGAAAAAGACCATCCATCCACTTTACGAGCAGATTCGCGCGGCGAATGAGTCCGCCGCAATTTTGTTTCCGCCATGGAACCAGGCTTATTTGGGAAGTTGGCAGCCGTTTTCTGCTTTCACCAATGCGGCAAGATTTGCGCATCTGGAAGTGGATTTGGAAAAATTTACCGGGGTCATGCCGAAAGACCCACGCCTGGCGCTGCCCGGCCCGGCCAATTTTTTCGCGCCGCTCTCGCTGGTTTATCCGTCGGCCGGTTCCATTTTATTGGAAACCACCAAAGGTGGGGGCGATGAAGCCGGGGGCGTGATCAACAACATCATTTACCGGCTCCTGGCCACGACCCCGCCGGGTAAATTAAATTTCACAATTTTTGATCCCGTTGGCCTCGGCCAGAATTTTGCCGGGCTGATGCACCTGGCCGATTACGATGACAGCAACCTGATCAACAGCCGCATCTGGACGCAACCGAATCAATTCGAGGAAAAACTCGCGGAATTGAGCGAACACATGGAGAAGGTCATCCAGATGTATTTGCGCAATGAATACGCGACCATCGCGGAATACAACGCGCAAGCCGGGACGATCGCCGAGAAGTATCATGTCCTCGTCATCGCGTCATTTCCGGTGAATTTCACCGACACGGCGGCGAAACGGCTGCGCAACATCGCCGCGAGCGGTGCGCGCTGCGGGGTTTATACGTTGATCCATTGGGACCAGCGCAATGCCCCGCCGGCGGATTTTGTGCCGGATGAATTGCGTAAAAATAGCATCCGGCTGGTGCGCAGCGAAGCCGGCTTCAATCTGGCGAACTGGAAAAATCCGGGGGCGCAACTTGTGCTCGCGCCGCCGCCCTCGGCGGAATTGGCCACGGAATTTCTGCATCTCGTCGGCGAACGCAGCAAGGACGCCAACCGCGTGGAAGTTCCTTTCGCGCAAATTGCACCGGACGGCCCGGACATCTGGTCGGAAGTCACGACCAACGAATTGCGCGTGCCAATCGGGCGTTCCGGCGCCACGAAATTACAATATCTCGCCATCGGCAAAGATACGCGCCAGCACGCGCTCATTGCTGGCAAAACGGGTTCGGGCAAATCCACACTATTTCACGTCATCATCACGAACCTCGCGTTGTGGTGCAGCCCGGAGCAGGTGGAATTTTATCTGGTGGATTTCAAGAAGGGCGTCGAATTCAAATGCTACGCGAACCGGAAATTGCCCCACGCCCGGGTCGTCGCCATCGAGAGCGACCGGGAATTTGGCCTGAGCGTGCTGCAGCGCGTGGATGAAGAACTGGCGCGCCGTGGCGACCTGTTCCGCCGGCTCGGCGCCCAGGATGTAGCGGGTTACAAACGCGCCGGCGGTACGGAAGCGATGCCGCGGGCGTTATTGATGATTGACGAATTCCAGGAATTTTTCACCGAGGAAGACCGCATTTCGCAAGGCGCAGCGGTATTGCTGGACCGGATCGTCCGGCAAGGCCGGGCTTTCGGCATCCACGTAGTGCTGGGTTCGCAGACGTTGGGTGGCGCTTACACACTGGCCCGCGCCACCATCGGGCAAATGGTCATCCGCATCGCATTGCAATGCAACGAGGCGGACGCGTACCTGATCATGGATCAGGACAACCCCGCGCCGCGCCTGCTCTCGCGCCCGGGCGAAGGGATTTACAATGACACCGCCGGTTCCATTGAAGGCAATGCGCCATTTCAAGCGGTCTGGCTGGCGGATACGGTACGGGACGATTACCTGCAACGCATCCGCGAACGGGCCGGCGAGCCGGCGGAAAAATATCCCGGCCCATTTGTGTTTGAAGGCAGCGCCCCGGCGGACGTGCAGGAAAATTATCTATTGAACGCATCGTTGAAAACGCCTTTGCTGGCGGCGCCCGCCGCGGCGGCAATCTGGCTCGGCGCGCCGAATTCAATCAAAGGCCCGACCGAAGCGCGGTTTCAACGGCAGAGCGGCAGCAATCTCCTCCTCATTGGCCAAAATGATGAAGCCACGCTTTCCATCCTGGCGGTGTCACTGGTGGCTTTGGCGGCGCAATATCCGCCGGGCACGGTAAAATTCGTTGTGCTCGACAGCACCGCGCCCGGTTCACTTGAACGTGATTTTCTTGAACGCATCTTCAAGCTGATGCCGCAGGAAGTTATCCGCGCCAAAAGCGGAGAAGTCGCCGAGGTGATGAACGGTCTGGCGGAAGAATTAAAGTCGCGCAGTGAAGAATCTTCCGCCGGAACCACGCCGGAGATTTTCCTTTTCATCCACGGCCTCCATAACTTCAAAAAATTGCGACCGGAAGATGAATTCAGTTTTTCCAGTTCGTCGGATGGCGCCGCTCAACCGGCTGCGATCCTGACCAGCCTGATCAACGAAGGTCCGGCGCGCGGAATCCACGTCATCGCCACCTGCGACAGCGGCAATAATGCGAACCGTTTTCTCGGCCGGAAAAATTTGAGCGAATTTGAGATGCGCGTCCTGTTTCAGATGAGTGCGAGCGATTCGGCCGCTTTGATTGATGCGCCCGATGCCGCCACGCTCGGTCTGCACCGGGCGCTGTTTTACAATGACCGCGAAGGCTATCTCGAAACGTTCCGGCCCTATGCGCGTCCGGGAAGTGATTGGATTGAACTGGCGGCCCGCCGATTGAAATCCGTTTTGACCGCTGCGGAGCCGAAATAAGGGCAGTTGAAATCAAAATGAAAACGGCGCGCCGGGTTCGGCGCGCCGTTTAGTTTATCGCTGATCAATTTATTGGACGACGGGCTCGTTAATGATGGCCTGAGCCGGATCGGTGTTGGTCGGGTTACTCCAGTTGTACGGTTTGGTTCCGTCCCAGAGCGAATTCGGATTGACCATCTCCGGGCGTTTGATCGGTTGCGCCTTGAGGAATTGTGAATCGGTGGAATGAAAGTCGTCATCCTTGACGATGGTGGGCGTGATGAAAATCAATAAATTATCCTTGGTGGCCGTTTTGCTTTCGCTGCGGAACGCGTAACCGAGGAAGGGGATGTCGCCGAGCAGCGGCACTTTCGTCGTGGTGGATTGCGGATTATCCTGGACCAATCCACCCATCACTAATGTGTGGGCGTTGGGCACGAGGACGCGGGTGTTAAAGGTGCGGAAATCAAACAGGTCGGCTTGATAGGTCAGGCCGCCAACCGTCTGGCTTTGAATCCCACCGTAAGTTGATACCTCAGGATTGACATCCAGCCAGATCTTGTCATTGGCTGAAATTCGCGGCGTGACCTTCAAGAGGGTTCCGACATTGGTATAGGAAACTGACGAACCGCCGGTGGTATTGGCCGTGCTGGCGGAGACACTGAACACGGGGTAGCCGCGGAATACAGAGATTTGTGCTTGTTCATTGTCCAAAGTTACGACGCGCGGAGTGGAAACTACCTGTGCATCCGAGGATGAATTGAGGAAGGAAAGGACGGCGCTGACGCCATCGGCGTCCAAAAACGCTGTTGTCGGGTTTAAACCCTTGGCTGTATCCCACATTATGGCGGGGTTGGCTATAGGCAGAGGCGGCCCGTAGGTTGTGACGCCCGTGGCGGGGTCGTAAACTTGTGAATAGCGTCCAGCCTGGCTTACATCGTTCCCGAACCGGACATGCTGGGCTTGCAGGGTGCCGGTCCAATCCACGCCTTTGCTGGAAGTCGGGGTACTGGAAATTTCAACCAACTTGGTTTCGATCAAAACCTGCCGGGTCGGCGTGTCGAGCCGATCAATTAAAATCGTCACGGCTTGTTGTTCCGGGTCGGTCGCGACGACCACCAATTGGCTGGTGCGGTTATCCGCGATGACTTTGCTGCGCTTGTCAGACAGGGTGGATTGCACGGCTTCCACCATGTTTGAAACGCTGGCGTATTTCAGTTGCATCACCCGCGTGGTCAGGGCGGGCAGGGCGGTCGGGTCTTTTAACGTGACGCGTGCAATACTCGTGTTTTGGCTGTGCACCAGTTGTAATCCGTAATTATCCAGTAACGCCATCAAAGCACTTTCAGGAGTGATGTTTTCCCAGCGGATGGACAGGATCGGTTCGGCTTTTGCCTGGCCGGCCTGGTCGGTTTGACCGTAACCAATCTTGGGGTCCAGCATGTAATTGATGCCGGCGCGGCGGGCCAGGTTTTCAATGGCGGTCGTTAGCGGGACATCGGAAAACTGAATGAGTGAAATCTCAGGACTGACCGGTTCATTGGTGGCGTCAGTGGCTTTGGTATCAGCGATGGCCGGCTCATTGGTGGTGACCGCGGGCGTCACGGCGGGCGGATTGGTGACTGCGGGCGCGGTGGCGAGGGGCATGATCATGCGGTTGGTTTTGATGACACTGGTAGTCACCACGACCGTCGGATTGGTTACGGCAACAATCGGATTGGTCACGACCATCTTTGGTGGCGGGTTGGTGATGGCCGTGGCCACCGGATGGGTGGTGGCTGTTGAATTGGTCAACAATTGCCAGAAAACCGCGTTGGCTGGTGGGTTCGTCGGCGCGGAATTTGTTTGCGCCTGGGCGGCCAAGCCGCTGGCCAGAAGGCTCAAGGCGAACAACCGGGTGATTTTTGGGAGGTTCATAATAAGTATGTCTGGGATTGATGCGATCTGGAAAGGGGGGTTGGAAACAGGGTTGTAAAAGATTGTAAATTATTGGGTTGAAAACTTAAGTTCGCGCTGCTGGCCGTTCGCTTCGACAAGCACCGTATTGGGCTTGATTTCTATGCAGCGAATGTGGATGCGGCTCGCGCCTGCGGTAACGTCACCCTCATCACCGGCGGCAAACGTGTGGTTATTGATGATGATGAGATAATGTCCGGGGGTGCCGGAGAAACCTTTGATGAAAAGGGTGGGGATTTCCACCACATGACCGCTGGCGGCGGCAGCGGTCTCAAAGGGCCGGGTTGATTCGGGAAAGAACGGGTCGCGGCCTTCGCGGGCATTGAGCGGTTGAGTAAACACCGAGCGTGCTGGCACCGGCTTGGTATCGGCCGGTTTGGCCGGTTTGGCCGGCTGGCCGAAGGCCACGCCACCCACGGCGAGAAGTGCGGCCAGCAAACCGGGTTTTATAATTTTTTTCATGGTGAGCTGTCAGAATTGTTTCAGGTGTTTGGCTTGATCAGCGCAATGACTTCGACCCGGAACGCGACGTGCTCGCCGCCGCCATCGCTGGGTTCAACCGTCAAATTGACGAGCCGCATATGTGGAAAGGTGTTTTCAAAGTCGGCCACGAATTTTCCGAGCTCATGAAAATACGCCGTGCCGGCCAGCGAGAAGCGGACTTGCTTGTAAGGAAAATTCGGCAGCAGATCCACATCACTGATCATCGGTTGGCCAATGGTCGGGATGTCCACATGATAATTGGCTTTGAACCGGCGGATGGTGTCGTAAGTCCACGAATAGGCATCCCCTGTGGCGATGTCGGACTCGACCCCATCCAGTTGGGAGCTAAAATTGGTCAGTTGTTCAGAAGTCGTCTGCGACTGACTGATAAATTTGCGATACTTGTCCAAGTCCGCCTGCCGGTCGCTGGTCATGCGGAGCAGTTTGCGATTGGCTTCATTTTGCGGGCCAATGAGCAGCATATACACGGCTCCGATCAGGGCGGCGGTGATGAGCAGCACCACGATGAGCTGGTTCCTTTTGGCGGGTGAGAGGCGTTTCATCGGGTTTGGTCGGAGAAATGAAATTCAAGGGAGAACAACACAAACGGTTTGCCATCCGGCCCGGGCTGGGCTGCGGAAATATTGGATAGTTTAATGCCACTATTTGTGTCGGCGTGTGATTTGAAATAATCCAATTGCCCCAGCGCATCTTTATAGTGGTTGACCTGGTCGCCGGGATTCGGGCTGAAATCCTTGGCATCCAGCGTCAGCACCGCATGCTCGATGAAGGAACTGACCGTCGTCTTGCCGATGGTAGAGTCTTTGCGGGTGATATTCTGGCTGATTGACGAACGCAGGAGTTGGACATTGGGCACATAAAGATGCTGCAATGCGTTTAGCAGGTTGCCTTGTAAAAACCGCGCCGCGCTTAATTTTTGCAACGCCTCCATGCGGTTCTGGGCATCAGCAGTCGTCTTTATGTTGGCCACCACCTGGTCATAACCACTCTTATGGGCATCAATGTCTGATTGGGTCCGGTTGAGGTTGCTGGTCTCAATCATGTGATTTAACCAGCTGAAACTGAACCAAACGAATGAGGCGAATACCAACACGATGCCGGCGAAAATGGCGCGTTTCACCGGGTCGCGCCGCCGCAAATCCTCTTCCGCCAGGGCTTCGGATAATAGATTGAGTTGGATAGGCATAAGCTTAAAAAGCGGCGATCGCCGCGCCCACGGCCACTGTCAATTGCGGGCTGATCTGTTCGATTTCAACCGCCTGTTGTCCCGCCAACGCCAGTTGCAGGAAGCCGATGGGATTCCAGGTTTTACATTCCAGCAATAATTCCGCATGCAACATCTGCTGGATCATTTCCGAACGCGCCGAACCGCCGCTGATGAAAATCTGTGAAACCGGCCGGTCCTGTTGATTCTCGAAGAAATCCAGCGAAGCACGGATTTCACGGCCAAGCGGAACCACTTGCATTTGCAGGGCCGATTCCACCTCCGGCGCCATGCCGATCTTGATGCCTTCCGCCTCGGCATGGCTGACGTTCAGAGCTTTCCCCAACCAGTCAGTCAACGTGTCCCCGCCGATGTTCACAATCCGGTTCAATACCAGTTCGCCCTGGTTCAAAATGCAAACGGAAGTGTGCTTGAAACCGATATCCACCAGCGCCACCGTTTCTCTTTCGAAAATTTCCGGGTGGGCCAGTTCAAAGGTATTCACCGGGGCAATGGCTACCGGCACCAGGGATTTGGCGGTCAAGCCCGCGCTTTTTATCGCCAGCATCAGGTCATTGATCACTTGCTGCTTCGCCACGGCCGTCAGAACTTTCAGCTTGGGAACCGCGCTGGGGGTGGCGGCGCCGGGAATCTTTTCCAACCGGGGCGGCATGATGTGGCAGGCAAAGACATGGTTCGGCAAATCTTGCTGCAGATAATTTTTATGGTTGATCTTCAGGATCTGCCGCATCTCATCAACCGGAATTTGCGGCAATTCAATCTGCCGCACCAAGGCATCATCCAGACCGACCGTGAGCGTGATGTTTTTGGTGATTTTGCCCAAAGCTTTCGCCACGGCGCGTAAATGATCGGCCAGCAGTTCCGGGGAAATTTTTTTCTCGAAGATCGGCGTATCCAGCAGTGCATAACCGGTCAGTGCCAGCGTTTCACCGCGACGTTCCAACAGCACGGCTTTGGTGGTGCGGCTGCCCAGATCAACGGCAATCATCTTTGCCCGTCGTCCGCCTTTGCTCAAAAATGGTAATGAAACAGCCATGTGGTTGCCTATAAAATCCCTTATATCCGATTACGATTTACAACCCCATCCAAGCAGTTGCTGCGCCAAAACCCGTACAGCTTGAAAAACTTTTAAATTTTTCCCCGCTGTCTGAACTCAGAACGTTTTTGTCCCGAAAATGAACGCAAATCAAATCAATTCGCGCGCCCGCTCTTTGGCCATGTCCAAAAATGCATCCAACAAGGCCGTTTTTTTGCCACGCCATGTCGCTCCGATCACTGCGGACGGAAAGTCCGGCAAGGCCAGGGCCCGCACATTTTTCGGTAACACTTTGCCCGGAACTTGAATGGACACGCCAATCCCCAACCCGCTTTCGACGTAGGTTTCGATCAATCCCGCCGAACTGGCCTCGATGGCTGGGAACCATTCCACGCCAAGTTCCTGTAGGCGGGCGGCAAAGCGCTTCGTCAACGCCTCTTGCGCGGGCAGGCAGATCAATGGTTCATCAATCTTGTCGCGCGACCATAATTCGGCGGCTGATTTGATCCGGGAATTTTTTTCCACCAGCAAAATCATCGGCAACTTCAACAGCGCCAGGGATTGAAAGCCGGTCGCCGGTTTGTTTTCGAGCAGGGTTATGGACAGGTCAATCTCGTCCTTGGCCAGCATTTCTTCCAATTGCACCGGATAGCCTTCGCGCAATGACACTTTTAAACCGGGAAATTTTTTGCGCACGCCATTTAACAAGCGCGGTAAATGGTCACGCAAAATAATGGTGGAGGCGCCGATCCGAAAATGCCTGGCCTGGCCGCCTTGAAATTCCGCCGCGACCTGGTCGAGGTTGGCAAAGAACGGCTGGATGAACGCAAATAATTTTTCACCTTCGGACGTCAAAGCAAACGGGCGCCGCTGAAACAAGGTCACACCAAGGAACTCTTCCAATTGTGCCACCTGCGCGCTGACGGCTGGTTGTTGGATGCCATAAGGGATGTTCCGGACCGCCGGCATGATGCCGCCGTGCCGGGCGACAAAGTAAAAAAGTTCAAGGTGATGAACGTTCATTGATTTAAGCGATGCTCCCGCAGTTTTATCAATTAACACGTTTCGCGCAAGCTGCGTTAAAACCAACGCATGAATATGATCTTAAGTTCATCACTGGAATTCATTGGGACGGTCTTGGTCGCCGAACTCGTCGCGGGCGTCGTCCACTGGTTCGAAGATGCTTATGTCCGCGAGGATACGCCGCTCATCGGCAAGTTTGTCGGCCGCCCGAACACGATTCATCATCACTTCCCACGCTACATGACGCGCCATACCTGGTGGCAAAGCTCATGGGATTTGGTTTTGCTGGCCGCGATTCCCGTGGTCGTTGCGTGGCAATTGAATTGTCTCACATGGCCGGTCTGGCTCTTTGCGATCTTAAGCGCCAACGCGAATGAGTTTCACAAATGGTCGCACCGCACGCGCAAAGAGAACGGCCGGATCATCTCATTTCTGCAGGACATCAAACTGTTGCAGACGGCGAAACATCATGCCCGTCATCACACCGACCCGAAGAACAGCCATTATTGCACCATTACCAATGCTCTGAACCCGGTGCTTGACCGGGCGCATTTTTGGGGTGGTCTCGAATGGTTGCTGGCCCGGACCATTGGATTGAAACGCCGTCCCGATACGTCCGTTCGTGGTCATGGTCCGGGTCCGAAATGGCTGGAACAGTTTCGCAGCGCGCCCTTGCCGGTGAAAAGTTAACCTATTGATTTAATCAATGTGCGTCGCTCGGGCCTTTACGAAGTGCAGATCACTTTTATGACGCCATTTCCCGGGACGCCGCTATATGCGCGGTTGAAAAACAAAGGCCGGCTTTTACGCGACCAGGCCTGGGAATTGTGCACGCTGTTCGACATCAATTTTCAGCCTAAGAATATGACCGTCGGGGAGTTGCAATCCGGCTTCCTTAAGCTGGCCAAACAACTTTATTCTGCCGAAAAAACCCAACAACGGCGTTCCGGGTTTAAACATCGGTTGAAGACCTCACCGAATTTCGGCGGCCGAAGGTCAGCCTGTACGCAGAATTCTTGAGAGTGTGTCTTAAAATCGGGCTGCCACTCAACCGTCCTCCTGCTCATCGTCGTACTCGTCCTCGAATTTTTATCAGCGGGCGAGGGCGAGGACGACGGTGAGGATGGGCCGGATATTAGAACTGATTATTCAGAATCCTTAACGGCTGCCGAACGAGTTTGACTATTGTTGGTCAACCATCGTTTCAAACGATGATGAGCCCCGTTTTTTCGATTCACACTATTCCGATGGACTTGTTAGCTTGGGGGCGTGAATCAACCCAATTCAGAAACGTCGGCGCCGGGCTCCAGCGACACCAAAGGTTTTTGGGCGCTCATCATCACGCAATTCCAGGGCGCATTCAGTGACAACGTGCTCAAATGGCTGGTCATCTCGATGATCGCTGGCATGGATTTCACGGGCGAAAAGCGCGACCAACTCGTTGGCATTGTTGGAGCGTTATTTGCGCTGCCGTTCATTTTGTTTTCCATGACCGGTGGATTTCTGGCTGACCGTTTTAGCAAGCGTAGTGTCACTATCGGTGTCAAATTATTTGAAATCGTCATCATGCTGTTCGTACTGGCTGGATTGGCGGCGAACCACCTCAATTTTCTCATTGCCTGTATTTTCCTGATGGAAGTTCACAGTGCGATTTTTGGTCCATCAAAATATGGTTCATTGCCGGAATTATTGCCGGAAAAGAAACTGTCTTGGGGCAATGGTATCATCGAACTGGGCACTTTCATCGCTATTATCGGCGGCACCGTCGTTGGTGCGCAGCTTTGCAAAACGTTTTCCACGCAACCTTCCTGGTCGGGTGTGATTTTGCTCGGTCTCGCGGTTTTTGGCCTGATTACTAGCTTGAAAATTTCAAAAGTTCCGGCGGCCGCGCCCGGCAAGAAATTTCGTGCTAATTTTGTCGCCGACCTATGGACGCAGATCAAAATTATCCGCGCTGATCGTCCGCTCTGGCTCGCCGTCGTCGGCAATACTTATTTTTTTGCGATCGCCGCGCTCATCCAATTCCTTGTCGTTATCTACGCGAAAGACGTATTGAATATCGCGGATCCAGCCAAGGCCAGCTATCTGCAGGCTGCCATCGCGATCGGCATTGGCATCGGCAGTTTTGCGGCAGGATATTTATCTGGCGGTAAGATCGAGACCGGCCTCATTCCGCTCGGTGCGGTTGGTTTGACGATTTGTGCTGCCTTTTTGGGACAGACTGGCTTGTCATATGGCACCGTTGCAGTCAACCTCGCCGCCCTCGGCTTTTTTGGCGGCTTTTTTATCGTGCCAATTTCTGCGCTGTTGCAACATCGCCCGGCGCGTGATCAAAAAGGCGGTGTATTGGCCGCCGCAAACTTGATTTCATTCTTGGGAATTTTTCTGGCTTCGGGAGTTTTTTATCTGTGTGCGTCCATCATCAAGCTTTCCGCACCAGAAATCTTTCTGGTCGTTGCCGTAGCCACCTTGGCCGCAACCATTTATCTCTTATTCTTATTGCCGGACGCGCTACTTCGCTTTGCCTTGTGGTGTTTGACCAATACGATCTATAAAATCCGCGTCGTTGGGCGCGATAATATTCCCGCCAAAGGTGGCGCATTGTTTGTCTGCAACCACCTGTCATTCGCCGATGCTCTGTTGTTGATCGCCTCGACCGACCGGCCCATCCGTTTTCTGATGTTGAAGGACATCTATGAAAACCGCTGGATCAAGCCGTTCGCCAAAATATTGCAGGCGATTCCCGTTTCTTCCGAGCAACGTCCGCGTGAGTTACTCCATTCGTTGCAGGCGGCAAGTAATGCCATTCGCAACGGCGAAGTCGTCTGCATCTTTGCCGAGGGCCAGATCACGCGCATCGGCCAGTTGCTGGAATTTCAACGCGGTTTCGAACGCATCATGAAGAATGTGACGGCACCGATCATTCCGGTCGCGCTCGACGGCGTACTGGGCAGTCCGACCAGTTTTGAGCATGGCCGCATGGTGCGCCGGTTTCCGCAGCGGATTCCGCATCCGGTCACGGTTAGTTTTGGCACGGCGCTGCCATCAACCGCGTCTCCCGTTGTGGTTCGCGAGGCGGTGCAAAAATTGATCGCCGATGCGTGGCAACTTCGTCGTGCTCGCATGGAACCGTTGCCGCGCGATTTCGTCCGCACCGCGCGTAAACATCCGCGCCGCTTTTTCATGGCCGATGCGACCAGCGGCAACGTCAATTTTGGCGGGGCGCTCGCAAAAACCGTTTATTTGTCACGCCGGTTAAAGCATGTCTGGCGCGGCCAAAACATGGTGGGAATTTATCTGCCGCCGAGTGTTCCGGGCGCACTGGTGAACCACGCTGCATTCCTATGTGGCAAGGTACCGGTGAATCTAAATTATACCTTGTCCGAAACCACGCTGGCGGCTTGTGTCAAACAATGCGAGATCAAGACGGTCATCACCTCGCGCAAATTTTTGGAGAAGATCAAACTCACGCCGCCGGGCGAGTTGATCTTTCTCGAAGATGTCGCCGCCAAACCGACCGCGCTGGAAAAGGTCGCGTCGTTTCTGCTCGCGAAATGGGCGCCGTTCAGCTGGTTGAAAAAAGCTGCCGGTCGCGAAAAGGAAGTTGGTCTCGACGATCTGGCGACCATCATTTTTTCCAGCGGCAGCACGGGCGAACCGAAGGGCGTCATGCTTTCGCACTACAACCTGCTTTCCAACATCCGGCAGATGGAAAATATCCTGAGCCTGACTCACCGCGACCGCTTTCTGGGCATCCTGCCATTTTTTCACTCGTTCGGTTTTACTGTTACGCTGTGCCTGCCGGCGGCGGTTGGTTCCGGCGTCGTGTTCCATCCTAATCCACTGGATACAAAAGCCATCGGCACGTTGGTTCGTGAGCACGCGATTACCTTGTTGTTGGCAACTCCGACCTTTTTACAATTGTATCTGCGCGGTGTGCCGGCGGCTGATTTTGGCAGCTTGCAATTCGTCATCACCGGCGCGGAAAAGTTGCCGGAACGCCTGGCGACAGCGTTTGAAGAACATTTTGGCATCCGCCCGTTGGAAGGGTATGGCACAACCGAGTGCGGCCCGGCTGTTTCCGTCAATATGATGAATTTTCGCGCGGCTGGGTTCCATCAGATCGGCGGCAAACGTGGAAAAATCGGACGTCCGCTGCTGGGTATGGAAGCGCGTATTGCGGACGCTGAGGATCCATGGAGCGATAGGACTCTTTCTCCTGGCGAACCGGGCATGCTCCTCGTGCGCGGGCCCAACATCATGCAAGGTTATCTTGGCCAGCCGGCGAAAACGGCGGAAGTATTGCGGGGCGGCTGGTATTGCACCGGGGACATGGCGTTTCTGGATGAAGATGGTTTTTTACAGATTACTGGCCGCCTGAGCCGTTTCAGCAAGATCGGTGGGGAAATGGTGCCGCACCTCAAGATTGAAGAAAAATTGCACGAATTCATCACTGCGGCGGAACAGACCTTTGTCGTGGCAAGTGTGCCGGATGAAAAGAAAGGTGAACGTCTGATTGTGTTGCATAAACTCGCGGACGATAGTTTGAAATCCTGCCTTGAAAGTTTTTCGGCGTGCGATCTGCCAAACCTTTGGAAACCCAAAGCCGGTGATTTTTATCGCGTGGACGCTTTCCCGATGCTCGGTACCGGTAAGTTGGATTTGCGTGGCGTGAAAGAAATGGCACTGAAATTATCAGCCACCGAAGGACACGAATGAGCGAAGCCGGTTTCTGAAGGGGAGTTTTGACGCGAATTTCGCAAATTCGCCCGAATTAGGTTTGCTTCCCCTTCGCTGACTTCGCGTTCTTCGCGCGACGCCAATTTTCTGCGTTTCATCCGTGACAATCAGCGGCTAAATCACAACGGAATGAATTCGTGCCGGATGTTTTTGCCGTCGAGATGCAAAATGGCCACGCTGCGTTCAGAGCCGAATTTTGGCTTGCCCGCATAGCCGGGATTGAAGAAGAGAATGCCATCCACCGTTTGGGCAAATTGCTTATGGGTGTGGCCAAAAACAACTACATCAGGACGCTCACGATTGATTCGATTTTGTAATGTTTCTGATGGGGCACGGGGATCGACGATGTGGTGAATGAGCATTTTTTTGGTGCCGAGTTTGATAGCTTCCGTCTCTTTATAAGGCAAATCCGGATCATTATTGCCATTCACCGCCGTCACCGGTGCGACGAATTCCAATTCCAAAATGATGATGGCATAGCCGATATCGCCTGCGTGCAAGATGTGATCCACACCGGCGAAGATCTTTTCCACGCGAGGATCAAGGAATCCGTGGGTGTCCGAGATAACGCCGATTTTCATGCTTTGGCTTCTTCTGGTTCGGCTTCAGCTGCCGGTTCGCGCGCGCCGGCGGTTTTGTCGGCGGGTGATTCGGCAGCGGTCACTGTCTTTTCAGCGATGGCAAAGAGCGCGGTGAACAATGCGCCGCTCAACAGCGTATTACGGAAAAATTCCCAGGTGGAGGGATAACCGCCGATGCCCTTGGTCAGCGCGAGAAACCAGCCGGCGAGCGTCTTGGCATATTCGACATTATGAAAAGGGTTAAAGAACCATGATGCCGTATTGGTGATAATATAAAAAAGAATGGAGCCGAGCATGCCGCCACCGACCAGTTTCCACAAAGACGACTTGGGCTTAAACCGGCTGCCGAGAAAGATCAGCACGGCATAAGCAACGTAGTTGAAAAAGAGATTAGCGAGGTCGGGCAAATCCCAAACGGTGAACCCTTTGTGTTGATAATAAAAATTCAAACTCAGATCCGTTACGACGATGATGGCCAACGGCAACCACCATTTCATCGCGCCACGAAAATAGACGCCGGCACAGAAGGCAAACGCGTAAGCGACGCTGAAATTCAACGGCATCAACCCCGGGATCCGTGACAAGGCGAAGATCACGATCAGGATGGCTGGCAGTAATACGTTGCTTTTCACTCCGGGTATTTTAGCGAGGTTTGCTGCGGATTCAAATTCGGAATTTTAAGTTAAGAACATAAAATCAACGCCTTGTTCTTTCTTTTGGCAAACGATAGTTTTTTGCCATGAATTTTCTGAACCGGTTGTTTTTGAGTGGATTGTTCCTGCTCGGGTTCAGTTTGCATCTTTGTGCGCAACCGGTCATTGTCAACCAGCCTGTCAACCAGACAGTACTCTGGGGCGATATGGCAACGTTTAGTGTGAAAGTTGCTGAAACTGGTCCGTTCAACTACCAATGGCAACTAAACGGCACAAACTTGTTGAACAATGTCATCACCACGGTAGCTGGGAATGGCGACACAAATTTTTCAGGAGACGGTGGCCTCGCGATCAACGCCAGCCTCTATTATCCCCAAGGGGTGGCTTTTGACGCCATGGGCAATTTGTATATAGCTGATAATAATCATGATCGGGTTCGCAAGGTGGATACCAATGGGATCATTACCACGGTAGCGGGCAATGGGGCGGGTGCGATCACTAATGGCGGAAGTTTTTCGGGCGATGGCGGCGCGGCGACCAATGCGGGATTGTATCGCCCCAATAATTTGGCCTTCGATATCGCTGGCAATATGTATATTGCCGATATTTTCAATGATCGTATCCGCAAAGTGGATACCAATGGCATCATTACTACTGTAGCTGGAAATGGAACGGAAATTGATTCGGGTAATGGCA
Organism: Verrucomicrobiia bacterium; assembly: GCA_036498725.1. Taxonomy (GTDB): domain Bacteria; phylum Verrucomicrobiota; class Verrucomicrobiia; order Limisphaerales; family UBA11358; genus UBA11358. The sequence continues at coordinate 20,549 of DASYEY010000061.1, forward strand.
ATCAAGCAACCAATGCCGGGCTGGCTTTGCCAGCCAGTGTGGCGGTGAATACCCAGGGGGAAATTTATGTGGCGGATTTATTTTTTGCCCATTCTGGTACTATCCGTAAAGTGGATACGAACGGTATCATCAGCACGATTGCAGGGAATTATCCTACAAATAATAATCTCGGCGATGGCGGAATGGCAACCAACGCTTACTTAAATACTCCCCAAGGGGTCGCTTTGGATTCCCTTGGCACTATATATATCGCTGACACTCTTAATGCGCGTATCCGCCAAATAAATACCAATGGCATCATAACCACGATAGCTGGCGGTGGTAATAACCGTTCGGCTACCGGCATTATGGCGACCAATGCTCTTTTAGGCCGGCTTTGGAGTGTGATTTTGGATCACGCCGGGAATCTATATTTTGCTGACACTGTATATAACCTTGTTCACAAAGTGGATACCAATGGCATTATTTCTACTGTCGCTGGCAAGCTTCCTTTCGGTGGTTATTCTGGTGATGAGGGCGCCGCCACCAACGCCACCTTGTCTCAGCCCGCCTGCGTCGCTTTGGATCCGGCTGGCAATTTATTCATCGCTGACTGGTATAATAATCGTATTCGCGAGGTTCAACTTGCTGGCTCGCCCACGATCACACTCAGTAATGCAAGCATCACTAACGCTGGTGATTATCGTGTGATCATCACCAGTTCATCTGGCAGTGTCACCAGCAGTGTAGTCACATTAAATGTGCAATTGCCACCCATCACCGCCGTGCCGGTTTTCACGTCCAGTAATAGTATGTGCTCATTCACCTGGAACGCAGTGTCCAATTTGACCTATCAATTGCAATCGGCTGCCAGTCTCGCCGACCCCATTTGGGTTGATCTGGGCAATCCGGTCACTGCGACCAACAATTCTGCTTCAACAAGCGTCACCGTTGGTCCAGATACGCAACGCTTTTATCGCATTCGCCAGGGGCCATGATTTTTTCTGCAAAGCTGGCAACCATTTTGCTTTCCACACCGATTATTTTAGTGGGCCAGACGACAGGTTCAAATTCAGAAATGGACGAAGATCAAATTACAAAAAACCGGGATATAAAACTTTCAATACTAATCCAATCGCAACCGTGATGGCAGAGCATCCGGTGCCAAGTGATAATCCCAGTAAGAATCTGCGCAGGGTTCTTTGCGATTCAGGGGCAATTTCATTGGTTTTTATCACGATAGTTTTCCCCCATTTATCGCCATAACGTTGATTGAGCGGAGATTTGCTCATTAGAGTATAACCGACTGCGCCAAAAAATTGGCTATCCAAATAATAGGCCAAGGATCGGATTAACGCGCCTTTTAGGTTGCTGGGGGTGCCATCCTCGCGCACGACCCGGATTTTGCAACAAAGTTTGCCCAAGGTCGCGCCATGGATGCCTTCGCAAAAAAATTCATAAAGGATCTTGCCCAATAAACCGAGGCCGATGGACGCAAAACTAAATTCACGAATTCTGTGCTCCCAATCGGCGGCGATGAGGCCCGAGGCACTTAATGAATAAAAAACCATTCCGCAAAAAACGCCAACGATAATTGCAACAATGACTATAAAGCTGATATCAATTATCCGGGCAAGCACGCGCAGCCAAAATCCGGCTTTTGTCAATTTTACAACGGTAAGGGGAGTTTGCAGTTCAGTTCCACAATGAGAACAGTTAACGGCTTCATTTGGATATTGATGACCGCAACAATCACAGATTTTCATTTAGAAAAAACCATGTCAAAAATATCAGTTAGTCATTTTTGGGGTCCGTGGACGCCGAGGGCCAAGATGCGTCTAATGTCGTCGATGCTGCTGGACCCTCTAGTTTTCGTCAAGGTTGCAGTTGCGTACGGTAGAATTGCGAGCCACGGACGGCGTTTGGAGGATTGGTATAGCTAAAATTTCCCCCTAAAAGATAATTGGTGCTGACATTGACCCAATCAACCAGATTGGAGGAGGTTTGAATCACGTAGGTATGCCCGCTCCAGCCGGTGAATTGGACGGATGGCTGCTTGTTGGCCAAGGCCATGGTTCCGTGTGCATCCAATCGCAATAGCGGCAGCAGTTGGCTGGGGATTGTTTCGTATGCGTCATCGCTGGGAACATTTTTTGCTGTTGAGAAGTTGAGGAATGGCGATTGTACGCTAATTGCCGGCACGGAAAGAATAGCCCCTACGTTATCGAATAAACCTTGGGATCGGCTGGCGCGTGTTGACTGGATGCTGTTGGCGATGAACATTGCCTGATCCAAATTTGAAGAAACAATTATGGCGTCAAGGGTTCCCGTTTGTGAGTTTGTCAAAGCCACCAGACCATCCAATATGCTGCGCCAAGCATCAATGTTCGTGTCATTTACGGAAATAGTCTGTTCGATTGGATTTGTACTGAACAATGAAGTGAGCAAACCGGCCAAATACCAATCCTGCAGTGGTGCAGAATTATTGGCGTCATACCGATTGGGATTTTCGGACCATTGTTGCCAGATCAATTGGCCCTGACCATTGATGAAACCATTCAGCACGTCGAATGATTTCAGATAAACCGTCTGCCATGGCGTGCCACGATGTACCCCGCCCAACCAGTTGAAATCTGAGGATGGGCTAGCAGAAAAATTCCAAGCATCCGAATTAGTCACGCCTGGATCCTTCAACCAATAAGCATATCGATTGGTATCATTTCCTGCTCCAGTAGTGCCATCAGAGTGACCGCTATTATATTGATACGGATTACCGCCCCAAGGATTATAATTTTTATTCAATGTGGTCAGATCAAGATTCGATAGCGAAGGAATTTGGGTTGGCACGTTGAATACTCCGTTGTTCGTCACCACGCGGTTTAGATCACTGGCTAGATAGTGAACAAGCGGATCATTAGCTTCCCAGCTGGTGTAATGAACGACATATCGGGTCGGTGAATAAGGTGTTTGGACTACATCCAATGGGTTTGAAAGTGTCTTTGGTCGACT
>DASYEY010000062.1:0-6799 GCA_036498725.1 Verrucomicrobiia bacterium
TTGTCGGCCAACCCCAATGGCAGCGAACCCTTCACGCCTTCGGACGGGCGTTGGTGCTGATTTTTTTGGGTGTATTTCTGCGGTCATTGGACCAGCCACAAACTTTTTGGACTTTCAAGGATACGCTTTCGCAAATCGGTCTGGGCTATGGCTTTCTGTATCTGCTTGCAGCACGTTCCATCCGCGTCCAATGGATAACCTTGGCGGCCATTTTGGTTTCGTATTGGCTTCTGTTTGCGTTGTATCCGTTGCCCGGTCCGGGCTTTGGCTGGAGTCATGCTGGCACTAGCCCGGCTCAGTTGCTGCGGGGTTTTGCGGGACACTGGAGTCTCAATACCAATCCAGCCTGGGCGTTCGATGTCTGGTTTTTAAATCTGTTTCCGCAGGCCCAACCGTTTGCCTACGCTTCCGATGGTGGCTATGCCACGCTCAGTTTCATTCCGACGTTGGGCACCATGATCCTCGGCTTGCTGGTCGGCGGTGTGCTGCGCAGTGAACGCCCGCCGCTCGATAAGGTGCGCTGGCTCGTCGTTGCCGGAATCATCGGCCTCGCGGGCGGCTGGTTGCTGGGCGCGCTCGGCATCTGTCCGGTGGTGAAACGCATCTGGACGCCAAGCTGGGTACTGTTTAGCGGCGGTTGGTGCTGTCTCATTCTGGCGGGACTTTACCTGATCATGGACATCTGGAACCGGCGTTCCTGGGCCTTTCCTTTCATGGTCGTGGGCATGAACTCCATCGCTGCCTACCTGATGTCATGGTTGTTCGTCGGCTTCATCGCTGACGCCCTGCTGCGGCATCTAGGGCATCGTATTTTTGACATGCTGGGCCGGACTTATGAACCATTGCTGCTGGGGACGGGCGTCATGCTGATGGAATGGCTGATTCTCTGGTGGCTCTATCGGCAGAAAATATTTCTGCGGATCTGAGTAATCGTCCAAAAAAATCGCATCTCCAGAGCGGGTGGCTAACCAATAATTACAAGTGAGTTTTCGACAACTATCCGGGCGGGCAAAAATCTGACATGAACGAAAAACTGAAACATGATGTTCGCGCTGTGGCGCGACAGTTCCAGATTCACGGTGAATTTCTGGAAGCCGCTCCCTATGGCAGCGGGCATATCAACGACACCTATTGCGTGGTTTTTAACCAGGCCGGTACGCGCGTGCGCTACATTTTTCAGCGCATCAATCATAATATTTTCAAGAATCCGGTGGCATTGATGGAGAACGTCCAGCGGGTTACCACTCATCTTGAAAAAAAATCTGCTGGCCAGCCGGATGCCAGCCGCCGGTTGCTGACACTGATTCCCGCGCGCGACGGCGCGGCGTATCATCGCGACGGCGAAGGCAACCTCTGGCGCGTTTATCTTTTCATCGAGCAGGCGCGGACGTTTGACGCGGTGGAATCCGTGGCCCAGGCATTTCAAGCGGCGCAGGCGTTCGGACAATTTCAAAAGCTGCTGGCCGATCTGCCCGCGCCCCGGCTGCATGACACCATTCCTGATTTTCATCACACACCGAAACGCTTCGCTGCTCTGGAGCAGGCGATCCAGGCCGACGTGGCGAATCGTGCGGTGCTGGCGAAAGCGGAAATTGATTTCGCTTTACGACATCGGGCAATTTGCCGCGTCCTGCTGGACGCCAAATTGCCGGAGCGCGTCACGCACAACGACACCAAATTCAACAATGTGATGTTGGATGATGCGACCGGGGAAGGCATCTGCGTGATTGATTTGGATACGGTCATGCCCGGCCTGGCACTTTACGATTTTGGCGACATGGTGCGGACGACTACAAGTCCGGCGAAGGAGGACGAACTGGATCTGACGAAGGTGGCGATGCAATTTCCGATGTTCGAGGCGCTGGTGCGCGGCTATTTGAGTTCGGCGGGAGAATTTCTGACGCCGGCGGAGAAGAAATTCCTGCCGTTCTCCGGCAAACTCATCACCTTTGAAATTGGCCTTCGCTTTTTGACGGATTTTCTGATGGGGGACCAATACTTTAAGGTACATCGCAACGGTCATAATCTGGACCGTTGCCGTACGCAGTTCAAACTGGTTGAATCCATCGCGCAACATGAAGAACAAATGAACCAACTGGTGGAGGCCGTTCAATGAGGATTCTCGTCACGGGTGGCGCCGGCTTTATCGGCAGCCACATCGTTGAACATTTTCAAGGCCACGCTGAAGTGCGCGTGCTGGACAATCTGCGCTCCGGCTTCCGGCATAATCTGGCTGGTTTCCAGCATGAATTCGTCGAAGCCTCAATCCTGGATCGCGAGGCGGTGCGTCGGGCGGTTCAGGGCGTGGATTACATCTTTCACCTCGCCGCGATGATCAGCGTGCCGGAGTCCATGGCCAAACCCATTGAGTGCGATGAAATCAACACCCGCGGCACGCTCGTAGTGCTGGAGGAAGCGGCACAAGCGGGCGTGAAAAAACTTGTCCTGAGTTCGTCCGCGGCGATTTACGGCGACAATCCGGTGGTGCCCAAAGTGGAGACGATGTTCCCGGAACCCAAAAGTCCCTACGCCATCACGAAGCTCGACGGCGAATATTACTGTAAAATGTTCGCCGACACGCAGCGCCTCGCCACTGCATGCCTGCGCTATTTCAACGTGTTCGGCCCGCGTCAGGACCCGCAAAGCCAATACGCGGCGGCGGTGCCGATTTTCATCCAGCGGGCGCTGAAGCATGAACCGATCACGATTTACGGCGACGGCGAACAGACGCGGGATTTTATTTTCGTGAAGGACATCGCGGCGGCGAATGCGTATTTCGCCACTCAATCTGACGCCACGGGCGTCTTTAATGTGGCTTACGGTAATAAAATCACGATCAAGGATCTGTGCGCCACGATTTGTCATTTGACCGGCTCAACCTCGGAAATCAAACACGCGCCGGAGCGGGCGGGCGATGTGAAACATTCCATGGCCGCCATCGAAAAACTTAAATTGGCCGGATTTGCGACCCGGGGCAATCTGACCGACGGACTAAAAGCGACGGTGCAATCGTTTATCCAGCCAGGGTCATAAACGGTTAAAACGACAGTTTTTCCAGGTATTAATAATGCTGAGTTCTAAATTTCTTTGCCGACGGGCGGTTAATGGCAACCCCCAATTTATGGGGGCATACTTATGCCCTAGTTTGGTTACAGTTGAGTCTTAATCTTGTGCCGGGAAGCCAATGTTTAAGCACGCAGATTAAAAAATACCGATGATTTGGCATTGGCAAAGCGCCGTGGAAAAATATATTTTCGAGCAAAGGATCAGATTGCATGAATAACAACACTTCCGGCGTTGCCCGTGGCAAAGTCGGCTACAATCGTTTTTTGTTGCTGGTGGCAGGTTTGGGCGGACTGCTTTACGGCGTGGACGTCGGCATCATTTCCGGCGCGTTGCCGTATCTTGAAGCGACCTTCAAGGATGCCGCCACGGGGCAAACCCTCCGTTCTGACCAACTCTCTCTGATCGTCGCTGCTGTTCTGTTGGGAACGGTCATCTCCACTTTGTTTGCTGGTTTGCTGGCTGACTGGTTTGGCCGCAAAAAAATCATGATCCTCAGCGGCCTGCTTTTTGTTGTGAGCATCCCGATCATTTCGCTCGCGCATAGTTATGACGTCCTGTTAGGTGGTCGTTTGTTGCAAGGCATCAGCGGTGGCTTCATCGGCGTGGTCATCCCGCTGTATCTTGCCGAATGTCTCGGGGCATCAGATCGCGGCAAGGGTACTGGCATTTTTCAGTGGCTGTTGACGTTGGGCATCTGCGCCGCGGCGTTGATTGGATTGATTTTTAGCGCGAAAGTTGACGCCGTTGCTGCCCACGGTGACGCCCAACAATTATTTGCGTTCAAAGACGTCGCCTGGCGCAGCATTTTTTGGGTCTCCTTGCCGCCGGGTATCTTGTTTGTGTTGGGCGCATTTTTTGTCGCGGAATCACCGCGTTGGCTGTTTCGGCGTGGAAAAACTGAAGCTGCGCGGGCAGCCCTTTTATGTTCCCGCACCAGCGAGCAGGCGGAAATTGAGTTGAAAGAAATGGCGGTAACCGCTGCTGCCGCTAAAAGCGTGGGCGAAAAGGTCAAGGAATCCTTGCTGCGTCGCAAATATGTCATTCCCTTCCTGCTGGCCTGTGCGGTGCTTACCTGTAATCAGGCGACTGGTATCAATTCCGTTATCGGCTATTGTTCAACGATCCTTATCCAGGCCGGCCTCGGTGATAAAAATGCGCATTTCTGCAACTTCCTGTTCACGTTGATCAACTTTCTCGCGACGATTGGGGCTGTGATCCTGGTGGACCGCAAAGGCCGGAAATTTCTGCTGTCGCTGGGCACGGCGGGCATCGTCCTCTCCATGTTATGTGCCGCGTTGTTGTTTCAGAAAACGGAAAAATCACGGGTGGATGTGAAAGACGCCATGCAGGCAATGGTCAGCACGAATCAAACCCTCTCGCTGGCTTTTGATGCAACGACGTCTGGCCAGTTGCTTGCCGGGAATAATTTGGGCAGCCAGCCGTCCACTTTGGTCGTGGTTTATTCCTATGGTGATTATCACGGCGCCACCCTCGCCACCCGTTCCGACGACGCCACGGCTAAGCCGGTGGAAGTTACCCGCGAAGGTTGCCTGCCGGCCAATAAGGTCATTTCATTCTTCAAAAATCCCTTTGCCAATCTCGATGCGGCTCAAACGGCCCCGCTGAAGATTGACCATGCACTCATCACACCCGTACCCAGCGAACATAACGGCTGGCTCACGGCGGTGGTGTTGTTCGTGTTTGTGAGTTTCTTTGCTGTCGGCCCCGGCGTCTGCGTCTGGCTGGCGTTGTCCGAACTCATGCCGACGCGGATCCGTTCCAACGGCATGAGCTTCGCGTTGCTCATCAATCAAACGGTTTCCACCACGATCGCGGCGGTGTTTTTGCCGACGGTGGGCGCGCATGGCTATTCCACAATGTTCTTTATTTTTGCCGGCTGCTCGGTGTTTTATTTCATCATCGCATTCTTTCTCCTGCCGGAAACCAAGGGTAAAACGCTGGAAGAGATCGAGGAATATTTTGAAGCCGGAAAAAAATAAAAAGATTTATCCAATGACCACATCAATCAAAAAACTTTGGCTGGCTGGATTGACGGCCAGTGTCCTGACCGTCACGCCTGCGGGCGCTGACACCCTGTTGCCAGTCATTCCGCAGCCGCAAAAAGTTCAACAACTTGACGGCGCGTTTCAACTGACGACGGCCACGCGCATCCTGACCGATCGGGGTTCAGAGGCCACGGCCCAATTTCTCGCCGACCGGTTGAATCCGGCCACGGGCTACCGGTTAACGCCGGAGACAAAATGGTTTGCGAGTTCACCGGTATATAGTGCGATCTTTTTGACCACCAAAAAGGCCGATCCCAAACTCGGCGCCGAAGGTTACGAATTGACCGTGACAACGAACAGCGTGGTCATTCGCGCGCCGACCCAGGCCGGTCTTTTTTATGGCGTGCAAACGTTGCTGCAATTGCTGCCGCCGCAGATTTTTTCCTCGAACCGCGTGGCCGGGGCGACTTGGCCGGTCCCGGCGGTTGACATCAGCGATTCACCCCGGTTTCCGTGGCGCGGCTTCATGCTGGATGTGAGCCGCCATTTTTACACGAAAAGCGAAGTGGAAAAAGTGCTCGACGCCATGGCAGTCTATAAACTGAACACATTCCATTGGCATCTGGTGGATGACCAGGGCTGGCGCATCGAGATCAAAAAGTATCCGAAGCTCACGGCGATCGGCGCGTGGCGCGCCGGCGTGGGTTTCGGTCTGGAATCCAATTCCACCACCGCTTACGGCCCCGATGGACGTTACGGTGGCTACTACACGCAGGACGATATCCGGGAAGTTGTGGCCTACGCGGCGGCGCGGCATATCACAGTCGTTCCAGAAATCGAAATGCCGGGCCACTCCACGGCGGCGTTGGTGGCGTATCCGCAATATGCCAGCGTGACGAATGAAACGCTCCGGACGGTTCCACTCAAAGCGGGCGTGAACGATGGCGTTTATAATCCGGCCAATCCGGAAACGTTTCAATTTGTCGAAAATATTTTGTCGGAAGTGTTGCCGTTGTTTCCAAGCAAGTATGTGCACATCGGCGGTGATGAAGTTCCGCACGGCCCGTGGCGGCACAATGCGGCTTGCCAGGCGTTGATGAAGCGCGAAGGATTGAAGAACGAGGATCAATTGCAAAGCTGGTTCAACCTGCGCATCGAGAAATTTCTCACGGCGAACCACAAGACACTTATCGGCTGGAGCGAAATCACCCACGGCGGCCTGGCAAGCAGCGCGGTGGTGATGGATTGGATCGGCGGCGGCAAGGAAGCGGCGAGCGCCGGCCATGACGTGGTGATGACCCCGACGGGCTATTGTTATTTTGACCATTATCAATCCAAGGATCACACCACGGAACCCCATGCCATCGGCGGCTTTTTACCGTTGGAACAGGTTTATGATTTTGAACCGATCCCCGCCAGCCTCCCGCCCCAATACGCCTCGTTCGTTCTTGGCGGGCAGGCGAATCTGTGGACGGAATACATCGCCGGTTTTGCGCATGTGGAATACATGATGTTTCCGCGTTTATGCGCCCTGGCCGAAGTCACCTGGTCACCCAAGACCGCGCGGGACTATGACGGCTTCGTGCAACGGGTCAAAATCAACGAACAACGGTTGGACGGTATGGGCGTGAATTATCGTAAAGCCACACTGGGCACGGGGGTGGATCACAATAAGATCGGCAGTTGGAAATCAGCGCAGATTGCCACGACCGACCAGGCGATCGAAT
>DASYEY010000063.1:0-9796 GCA_036498725.1 Verrucomicrobiia bacterium
CTTTTACGCAACCAGCTCCAGACGTTGTCCTCCTTGATCTCAAATTACCTGACGCCAACGGCCTCGACCTCCTGCCCCAGATCAAAAAAACCTGGCCCGACACCGAAGTCATCGTCCTGACCGGCGAAGCGACGTTTGAAGCCGCCGTACAGACCACCAAACGCGGCGCGTATCATTTCATCAACAAACCGTTCGACCCGCAGGTACTGCAAGTCACCGTGGATCGCGCGTTGGAAAATCGCCAACAGAAGGAAGAAAACAATTCCCTGCGCCGCGCCCTCTCGACCATGAGCGGCGGTTCCGCGCCTGTCTTCCAGAGCCCGGCTTTTCAAGGCGTGGTCCGTACCATTGAACGCGTGGCCCCCAGCGACGTGACGATTTTGATCACGGGCGAAAGCGGTTCCGGCAAGGAAGTTATCGCCGATCTCATCCACAGCTTGAGCACGCGCGCCAAAAACCGGATCATTAAGGTCAACTGCGCCGCCCTGCCCCGCGAATTGATCGAGAGCGAATTATTCGGCTCCAAAAAAGGCGCGTTCACCGGCGCCAACAGCGACCGTGAAGGGCTGTTCCGCCAGGCCGAAGGTGGCACGCTGTTTCTCGACGAGATTTCCGAGATGCCGATTGATACGCAGAGCAAATTGCTCCGGGTATTGCAAGACCAGGAAGTCCGGCCGGTTGGCGGCACGACCAGTTACAAGACCAACTGCCGCATCATCGCCGCGACCAATCGCAAGCCGGAAGAAGCCATCAAGGAAGGCAAGTTGCGCGAAGACCTGTTTTACCGCATCAGCGCGATTTCCGTTTATCTGCCGCCCCTGCGCGAGCGCCGCGACGACATCATGCCGCTCGCCAATTCCTTTTTGAAACGCTATGCCGCGCAGGCTAATCGCGTTCTCCGCGGTTTTACCACCCAAGCCGTGGAGCGCCTGACGACCTTTGAATGGCCGGGCAACGTCCGCCAGTTGCAGAACGAGATCCAACGTGCCGTCCTGCTCTCTGAAGGCCCGGAAGTGAACGTCACGGATTTGTCCATCAGCGACATCAAATTCATCCCGACCGACGGCCACGATACTGGATTCACGTTGCTGGAAGGCGTGGAACGCAATGCCATCATCCAGATGCTCAAGGAGACTAACGGTAACAAATTGGAGACCGCCAAACGCCTCGGCATCGGTCGGCAGACCCTTTATAACAAGATTAAAAGTTACGGAATTGACGCTTAGACGGCCCATCAACGTGGTGCCGCTTACGCTCCCAGAACCACCGGCCAAATCTGCCAGCAAGAATTACGATGGACCATAAAATCGAGAACACCTTGGTCATCATCAAACCCGATTCCTTCTGGCGCAACTTGGACGGCCAGGTCGAATCCCGCATCAAATCCCTCGGTCTGGATGTCGTTGCCGAATATAAACTGTCCACCAGCGAAAATCATCCGGAAGAAAAATGGCAGGAATTTTATTTCCCCGCCATCGGCGATAAGCCTTCCATCCTCAAGGGCACGGCCAAATACATGGCGCATGGCCCGGTGAAAGTAATCCATCTAACGGGGGTTGATGCCGTTCAGAAAGTACGCAAAGCCGTGGGTGCCACGCGCCCATGGCAGGCAGATCCGGGCACGATCCGCGGCGATTTTTGGGCGGGTGCGGAAGAGGCCAATGCCGCCCACCGCGTCAAATTCCAACAACCGGGCGACGATAAGTTTCTGTTCAATCTGGTCCACGCCTCGGATTCCGAACAAAGTTTTGCGCGGGAAATCCGGTTTTTCAACGAACACTGACCCGCTGCCGAATCGATCATGAATAGCGCGCCTGCCCAACAAATCAAACCGGTGCCCTACCCGCTGATCGGCGCAGATTTTTCCTCGATCGATACCCCTGCGCTGCTGCTGGACCTGGACGCACTGGAAGCAAACATCAGCTCGTTATCCACTTTTTTCAAAAGCCGGACCAGCCGCTTGCGGCCGCATTTCAAAAGTCACAAGTGCACCCGCATCGCCCAATTGCAAATCGCCGCCGGCGCCGTGGGCATCACCTGCGCCAAACTGGGGGAAGCAGAAGTCCTGGCCGATGCCGGCATCCGCAATATTCTCATCGCGAATCAGATCGTGGGGCCGCTTAAAATCCGCCGCCTGATTGAATTGTGCCGCCGCGCCAGCCCGATCGTCGCCGTGGATTCCGCTGAAAATGTACGAATGCTTTCCAATCATGCCCAAGCCGCCGGGGTCAGCCTCGGTGTGCTGGTGGAAGTGGACGTGGGCATGAAACGTTGCGGCGTGACACCGGGCGAACCGGCATTGAAACTGGCCCAACAGATTCAAGCCAGCACGGGACTAAAATTTCTTGGCTTGCAAGGTTATGAAGGCCATTGCGTTGACCTGCGGGACGCGCAAGAACGCGCGGAGAAAACGCTCGCGTCACTGAATCTGCTCGTTGAAACGCGCCGCTTGATCGAACGCTCGGGTATCAAAGTGGAAATTGTCAGCGGCGGTGGCACCGGAACTTACACCATCAACGCGGACTACCCTGGCGTGGATGAAGTACAGGCCGGTTCCTACGCAGCGATGGATTGGTGGTATAGCGACATCCGCCCGGAATTTCGACAGGCCATGAGCCTGCTGGCCACGGTCATCAGCCAGCCCTGCCCCGGGGTATCCACCATTGATGTCGGCCGCAAAGGCATGGGCGCCGAGTGGGGGCCGCCGCGAATTAAAGGTTTTCCTGAAGCCCAAGTCACCGGGTACAGCTCGGAGGAACACATGACCTTACAGTTGCCGGAAACAACGGCAGTGAAAATCGGTGATCGCCTGGAAATCATCCCTTCCCACGGCTGCACAACGAGCAATCTTTATCGCGAATTCATCGTTCATCGCGGTGGAAAAGTCGTGGACGTCTGGCCGATCGAAGGTAGTGGTAAACTGCAGTAAAAAAATCACGCGGCAGACAGACCAGCCAGAACTTCCGCCGTCGCTCGCACCCGGCCGATACGAGGAAATATTTTTGTGACTGTCATCGCGTGTTCTTCGGTTGAAAAAGCTGACATGGCATCTTCCACAAAGATTTGCTGAAAACCGTATTCGAAAGCAAACCGCGCGGTGCTTTCCACTCCGATGTTGGTTGAAATGCCGCACAGGATGATCGTTGTGATCCCCCGCCGCCGCAATTGCAGCTCCAATTCCGTTCCATGAAATGCGCCCCACTGGTGTTTGGTGATCAGATGATCGTCGGGTTGCTGTTCCATGGCCGGGACAATGTCAGTCCAATCCGCCGGCCGGACAGGTATCGGCGTCGGTTGATCAATCTGCGGATTCAACACGTCTTTGTTATCCGGCGAAAAAGCCACATGCACCAGAAAAACCGGCATGCCTGCGCGCCGGGCAGCAGCGGCCAGGGCCGCAGAATTTTTTACCACCATTTCCGCCGTATGCGGCATGGCTGGACGTCCCACGATACCTTTCTGCAAGTCAATAACCACCAATGCCGTTTTAGATTTATCAATTATTGTGTGGTTCATCCTGCCTCCAATGCGTTCAAAGTTTTTTTAATTCCGTACCGGCAAGCTGGATCAAGGGTTTGATGGTCGCGGCATCGAATTGAAATTTACAGCCGGCGGCGGCAAACAGTTCCGGCAACGGACGTGACCCTCCAAGCGCCAGTCCTTTTTTATAATCGGCCAATGCTTTGGCGGCATCACGTTTGGAATTAGCCCAGACTTGCAAGGCACCAAGCTGTGCGATGCCGTATTCGACGTAGTAAAATGGGTAGAGAAAGATATGCAGTTGCTTATGCCAGGAATAGGCCCGGGCGGCTTCGTGCCCGGTCCAATCGGTGTCGCCGCCAAACCGGTCCATCAGATGCAGATAAGCTACTTTGCGTTCGTCCGGCGTGTGTTCCGGGTGCGTGTAGATCCAGTGCTGGAACGCATCCACGATGGCCATCCATGGGAAAAATCCGATGATACCTTCCAGATGCGTTTTGCGCGCACGGTTGGCCTCAGGCGTCGCGTAAAATTCTTCGAGATATTCATTGGCCAGCAATTCCATCGCCATGGAAGCCACTTCGCAAAATTCAATCGGGGCGCTGCGATACGGGTACAGGTCTTCATCCCGCGTCGCCTGGGCATGGAACGCATGGCCAGCCTCGTGCAGGATGGTTTCCACATCGCGCTGCACGCCAACGGCGTTCATGAAGATGAAAGGCACGCGGGCTTCGGACAAGGTGGATTGATAACCGCCGGGCGCCTTGCCTTTGCGGTTGTCAAGATCGAGCAATTTCAAATCTTGCATCTGCTGAAAACCAGCCGCCAAACCACTATCGAGCCGGTCAAATATTTTCTGCGTGCGGCTGACCATCTCGCCGACATTACTGAAAGGCTTCAAAGGCGGACGATTTTGCGGGTCCACGGCCAGATCCCACGGCCGTAATTTTTCCAACTGCAGCCGGCGTTTGCGATCATTTTGGATCTCGCGGACAGCGGGGACGATTTCATGGGCGATCGCATCATGAAATTGTTCGCAATCCTGCGGCGTGTAATCAAACCGGCTTTTCAAGTGAAAGATGTAGTCACGATAATTTTTAAAACCCGCATTGCGCGCGATCTGCGTCCGCAGCTTCACGAGCTGGTTGAAGATATCCTCGCACTTCTCCACGTCCTGCAAGCGGCGTTGCGCGACACTCTCCCACGCTTCCTGCCGCAATACGCGGTCGGGTTCTTCCAGATAACGGCCCATCTGCACCAGGGTTTTTTCTTCACCGCGAAAACTGACGGTCTGCGCGCCGATCAATTTTTGATATTGCTGGCCGAGCTTCGCCTCTTCGGTCTCCAATGCGATATTTTCCGGGCGGAACAATTCAACGTGGTTCTTCACTTCGCGATCAAAGACTTCATAACGCCGGCCCGCCGACGCCAGCAAGCCAGCACGCGCAGGATGCGCCACATAGAGCTTCTCCAAATCGAACTGGTGCGGCTTGAGTTGCGGCTCGATGTGCTCGACAAAATACAGATACGCCTGCTCCGCATCGGTATTGTCCGTGTGGCAGGTCATCGCGATATTGCGACGGGAAGCTTCCTCGTCCAGGGCGGCGGTCAGTTCGCTCCAATCGAGCAGCCACTGTTCCAGTTCGACAGCGGATTGGACCGCAGCCGCGCGGGTTTTCAGTTGTTCGAACAGGGGCGCAATCTGTTGCCAGTCACCAAAGTCGCTTATTTGCGGGACGAAGGTGCGCGGTTTGGCGGGAGCCAGTTTTCCGAACGGCAATAAATTCATGCAGGAAGTCTAACGAAAGTCGGGCCGGTGAAAAATAAATTTCAATCCCATATTTTTAAATCGCCACAGAGTCACAGAGACCACAGAGATTTTCAATCCGGGCATCAGCCATAAAAATTTTCTCTGTGCCCTCTCTGACTCGGTGGCAAAACAATTACACCTTAAGACAAAGTGCCCGCAATTGACGATGCCAGCGACGGATATTAGGCTGCGACTTCGACAATTGGTAATGGCCAGAATACAGGAAGTTGTCCAGCATCCCCAACAGATCAAAATCCACAAACAGCGGAGCTTCTCCCAGCAGAAACGGCTGGTGCGCGAGCATCTGCTCAAATGGTACGAGGCTGGCTTCGAGTTTTTTCAGCCAATCCGCCTTTTGCTCGCGCCATTGGTCGATACAGCCGCGCCCGAACTTCCGTTCTTTGAAACGCACGTATTGCAATTCATCGGCGGCGGATATTTTGGCGGCGCGATGATTTTCCCGGTAATAGATGTCATTCAACCGGAACGTCGCGCCTTCAACGTCATTTTCGATATGCCGCCAGAGCAGAGATTGCACGCCTTCCCGTCCGGCCGGGAACAGATTTAATTTCAACCGGGCGGTGAGATATTTGGCGACCACCTGCGAATCCTCCCCCGTCTCGAACACCACCTTTTTGCCATCGCGCACGATCGGCACGCCGTAGTATTGTTGCCGGGTTAATTTCCAGACGAGCGAACGTTCCTGCGGTGGAACGGCGACGAGTTTGAACGGTGCGCCGGAAAATTCCAGGATGCGTTGCTGGGGCAGGCAAAACGGGCTCCACGGAAATTGAAATAGTTCAATCATACTCCATTTCTGCGCCAAGACCACCGCGATGACAAGCGTAAACCCGCTTTACACTTTTACGCGGCGGCATTAGAGTCGCCGCATGGCTGGCGAATACGACGCGACTGAATTTATTGACACCGATTTTACGACGAATAAACCGGCGACCGGCGCTCATGCACCTTCGCGCGATGACGTGGACCGCAAGGTCGTAGAAGCTCAGCAAAAGCTGGTCGAGCTCAAGCGGGCGCAGGAGGAATTGGAACGGGAACGTGCCGGACTTGAAGAAGTGCGCCGCCGCCAGAACGAATTTCAAACCGGCCGCCAGGAGATCGCCCAAAACCTCACGCGCGGCCTTGGTTTGCTGGAAGAAGCCGAGTTCACTGCCCGCCGCGATGCCGAACAAATGGTCAAGACCGTGGGCGATTTTCGCGCCGCTCTTAACAAGGTTCAGACCATCAACGACGCAGCCTGGACGAAGGAAAATTTCCAGGTCGAACTCACCCGGGCGCTGACCATCATCGAAAATGCCCGCATGGAATGGAACTCTGCCCGGCTCAAACTACCCGTGCTGGCTGGCGAAAACAAACCGGCAACGGTTGCGGAACCCGATTCCCGGCCCGTCGCCGCGCCGTCGCTCGCCGAATTAAGTTTCGGTCAACTTTGCAAAATCGGGCTGGCGCTGACCTGGCCATTATTGGTCGTCGCCGTCACCGCCTTAATCATTTTCATCGCGATTCTGGCGCGAAAGTGAGGTGACATGGGGTTGTCGAAAAAAAAGCCGGATCTGATCTCCGACAAGGCCCGCGCCTTGAACGCAGAAATTGCCGCGCTCGAAGCTGAAATCAAAAAGCTCGATTCGCAATTGCAGACACCCACCGCGCCTAAATTTCGTTCCACGGCTACGCCACAAGGCGAGACCATTCTACGACCGGTGGAAAAACCCGCGCCACCGCCACCCAAAGCCGAACCGGTTTTTGAAGAGCTCAAGCGCAACCCGGCTGCCCCAAACGCCGAAAATGAGGTGCCGGAAATCTTTAATGAGCTTGGCGTGCGCAAATATGACCTGCCGGCGCTATGGAACCGTTTGCGAAATCATTTTCGCGGCCCGACCACCAGCAATCCGCGCCTGGTGAACTATCTGGCTGCCGGCGGTGTCCACGGCCTGCGCCCGCTGCGTTATGAAAAACGCGTGGCGCGCAACCGGTTCATCCTGCTCGTCATCATCGTCACGATCATCCTGCTCGGTTTGGGTCTGATGCTGTTGCCACACCGTTAACAATTGCCCATGAATATATCCCGATTTGAACTGCCCATCAGCACGCGCGAAGGCGAGTATATCGCGCATTATTCTGAAAAAGGCCTCGCGGAATTGGATTTCCCCAACGCCGACGGCTTGCTCACGCCCAAATCTGGCCGTGCCGTCAGCGCCCGGCAGGTGCCTTTGAAAGTTCTCCAATGGCATCGCCTCACGACCGCCGCCTTGAAGAAAATGCTGGCTGGCCTTAAGCCCGGACCATTGCCACCGCTGGATTGGTCCGGCAAAACGGATTTCCAAAAAAACGTCTGGAAAGCGATGCTGAAAATTTCCACCGGCAAAACCAAAAGCTACGGGGACATCGCCATGGCCATCGGCAATCCGAAAGCCGTCCGTGCCGTCGGCGGCGCCTGTGGCGCCAACCCGATTCCCGTCCTGGTGCCCTGCCATCGCGTGCTGGCTGCCAATAACAAGCTCGGCGGCTTCTCCAGCGGTTTGGATCGGAAACGTGACCTGCTCGCGCGGGAAGGGGTCGCGTTCGATGAAAATTGAAACCATCCTGTCGCCGGCAGAGTTGCCCGCGCTGGCACAACGCGACCTGAGCGCCACCGCCTGCGTCGTATTTGACATCCTGCGCGCCACCAGCACGTTTGTCACCGCCTTGCAAAACGGCGCCCAGGCGGTCATTCCGGTCAGTGAAATTTCCGAGGCCAGCGCACTGCGTCAACGACGACCGGACCTCCTGCTGGCCGGTGAACGTGACGGGGTAAAGATCCGGGCCGCGCAATCGGGCGGCCTTGATTTTGATTTCGGCAATTCGCCGCGTGAGTTCATCCCGGAAAAGATCGGCGGGAAAACCATCGCGAGCACGACCACGAACGGCACCCGGGCGTTACGCGCTTGTGCGGGGGCGAAATCCGTTTTGGCCGCATCCTTTTTGAACCTGGCCGTGACGGCGGATTTTCTCCGGCGAAAGCATTTCACCGCCGTGCTGCTAATCTGTGCCGGCACCGGCGAAGGTGTGGCGTTGGAAGATGTTTTGGCGGCCGGCGCGTTGGTAAAAATATTGGCGGCCGGCGCGGACGTTCCTGCGGTGGTTTCGGACGCCACGGAAACCGCCCGCCGGACTTTTTTATCCGCAGAGGCGGATCTGCCAGCGGTATTCAGCCGTTCGCAAAATGCACGCCGGTTACTGGCTATTCCCGAATTACACGCGGACGTGGCCTTTTGCCTGCAACGCGATATTTCCGATGTCGTCGCCGAACTGGATGCGGATGGCGCCTTGCGAAGCCGAAAACCTTGAAACAAGGCTAAAGGAAACATTCAAGGAAACCTTACCCCCGTTCCTTCGACGTTAAATGTTGAATGTTTCCATCTGATTTAGCCCTGCGGTTAAAAACAAAAAAGCCGTCCCCCAAGGGACGGCTTCAATGTCTTTGGCGCGCGTTTACTTTTTCTTGCCGTCGGTTTTTTTGGTTTTCACCGTGGCTTTTTTGCGCTTGATGTAGGCCTTGCGGCGTTTTTTATGTTCGTCTTTATTGTGTTGTTTGCCCATAAGTGTCTTTACATTGTTCGCGGGTTGCGATTTTTTGTGTGTGCACTATGAATTTTTACGCGGGACGATTCAATCTTTATTTACTGGCCGGGCTGGCGCTGGCGCTGGCTTGCGGTTGCGCTTCATCGGAAAAAAAGAAGGAGGACAAGTCCCTCGGCCGGTTGCGCGTGCACATCGAGAGCACGGCAAATTCCGCCAACGGCGGCCAGGTCATCTCCGTTTTGCGCGCGAAGCCGGTGGCCATCAGCATCGCCAACGAACCGATTTTGACCGAAGCCAGCATCATCAAGGCGGTGTTGCAGGAATCGCCGGGCGGATTTCTCATCCGGATACAATTCGATACGCCCGGGAGTTGGACGTTGGAACAGTTTTCCGCCGCCAATCCCAACGAACATTTTGCGATCTTCGGCCAATGGACCGACAATTCCGCCGACAGCCGCTGGCTGGCCGCGCCGCTCATCACCGGACGGATCGCCGACGGCATCCTGATGTTCACGCCGGACATGTCACATGAAGAGGCGGTCAAATACGTCAAGGCCTTGAATCGTTCCGCCAAGAAAGCTCAAAACGGAGAATGATTCGCTCCCTCTTTCACCACGCGGTACTGGCAGCCGGCTTGTTTTCAGGCGTAACCCTGCTGGCGCAGACTCCCTTCCGTTTTCCAACGGCGAACCACGCGCTGTATGAACCGGGGCAGGAATTAAAATTCTTCGCCCCCACCACACCGGATCGTCCCTGGACCAGCGGCAGCTTCGGTTGCGTACGCGACAACAGCCAGCGGATGCACGAGGGCCTCGATATCGTGCATCTGCAGACCGACCGGCATGGCGAGCCGACCGATCCGGTGATGGCGACCGCCGATGGCACCGTGATGTATTTCAGCAAACATCCGGGACTGTCGAATTA
>DASYEY010000064.1:0-2969 GCA_036498725.1 Verrucomicrobiia bacterium
CCGTGATGGCGCGCCCGCCGAGTCAGTTTTATCGGCTGCAAAAAATGGTGCGGCGGAACAAGATTGTTTTCATTTCCGCGGCAGCAGTAATGGTCGCGCTGCTATTAGGGTTGGGCTCTTCAACGTGGTTATTTATCCAGGAACGAAAGTCCCGCCTCGAAGCCGAGCGGGGGCGGGCGAATGAAATAAAGTTGCGGCAGCACGCCCAGACTCGGGAAAAGATCGCGCAAGCGACGGCGATGATTGCGCAAAATCAATTTGATCAGGCAGATCATCTCGTCTCGGAAATTTCGGATTCGGAAAGCGTTTTTGATGGCGCTTCAGTATTCCGGTTACTGGGAGAGCAGGCTGCCACACAAGGACAGTGGAAACGGGCTGCGGACCGCTTCAATTTGCTCTGGCGCGCGGATCAAATGGAGACCAAGGATAATTCGAGTTTGGATTGCACACGCTGTGCCGTGGTGCTGATTGAATTGGGTGATGGACAAGGTTACGAACAATTTCGGCACGACATCATCAAGCGATTCGATGGAACTCCCGATCCGTTGAGCGCCGAACGTGCGGTTAAAAATTGCCTGCTGTTGCCGGCGGATGAAGCCACGCTTGCGCGATTGGCGCCCTTCGCGGAAATTGCCGCGAAATCAATCAAGGGGCGGCCGTCGACAGCGATGAGTGACTCCTGGCGCGGTTCGTCGGTGGCGATTATTGAATTTCGACGTGGTCACTGGAATGAAGCGATAGAATGGTCGCAGCGAAGTATGAGTTTTGGCGACAAGAACAGTTCCCGTGAGGCCATGCTGCACGCCATTCTCGCGATGTCCTATTATCACTGCGGCCAGCCGGATGAAGCGCAAATGGAGTTGGATAAAAACCGCGAGGCCGTCGGCAACAAATTCAAGAATGGTATAAGTGGCATTGGTTTTGGCGATGGCAAGCAGGGGTATTGGTTTGACTGGATGGTGAACCGGATTCTCCAAAAAGAGGCCGAAGAGCTTATAGAAGGCCAAAATTCTTCCCCGGATTCCTTTCGATGACGTTTGGAGGGGCTACTTCAAAGCGCTTGTAATTAACTTGTTACGTCGGAGGCGAAAGATTTTTAATTTATTTGGCTTATTTGAGGCAGAAAAATCGTTTGTTGAGATGTAGCCCATATATGTCTGTCTTTAGCATTTACTTCAGCGGGAGCGTTGTCTCCGCGTTGGGAGTTTTTTGTTTAGTCACGGCGAGCCTGATAGTCGTCGCAGAAGCGCGGTTCATTTCAAACCTTTTTCCGAAGCCTGCCGTCATTTTTGTGAGATAGATTTTCGATTCAACAGCACAATCCAAACACTCGATACGTTATGAAACAAGACACCCAAATCCAGCCCGCACGCGCACTGCGCGAGTTGTTCAAGCTGCCCGCCGGAATTTTTCTGGCA
Organism: Verrucomicrobiia bacterium; assembly: GCA_036498725.1. Classification (GTDB taxonomy): domain Bacteria; phylum Verrucomicrobiota; class Verrucomicrobiia; order Limisphaerales; family UBA11358; genus UBA11358. The sequence goes on from DASYEY010000064.1 coordinate 1,419, forward strand.
CTCATGTTTTTGTATGGAACTGACTCCCGGGCGGCCAGCGGAGTCTGGATTAATGACGGCAGCAGCGTTTGGAGTGCCGGCACCAATTGGTCGGGTGGAGTGGTGGCCGACGGCAGTGGCAACACAGCCGATTTCACCTTGAACAATACCAACGCGGACACAGTGACGCTGGATTCATCGCGCACATTGGGAGCCTTGCAGTTTGGCAACAACGCCAGCGCCGGCACCAACCAATGGATTCTGAACGCGAGCGGCGGCAGCATTTTGACCCTGGCCGGCGGCACGCCGACCATCGCGGTTAGTAACGGCGTGGCGACCAATATTGCGGTGGCGGCGCTCCCGATCGCCGGGGCATCTGGCTTGACGAAAATTGGCGACGGCACGCTCACTTTGGCGGGAACGAATGGTTATAGCGGCAACACCACGGTGAGTGCCGGAACGCTGAAGCTCACGAATACATTGACGGGAATTTCCACCACGGACCCAGTTTTATATATGTCGTTTGATAACGTAAACGGCGGCGCCGTGATCAATCAAGGCACTGGCGGAGCGGCTATGAACGGCATTCTTACGGGTGGCGCAGCAGTTGTTCCCGGCGGTCGCTATGGCAATGCATTGAGTATCCCAGCCGGCAATGCGTTTACGAGTTATGTTTTGATCAACAATGCCGTGGTTCCGCTCAACGGTACCGCAGGCAATAATTGGACGGTGGCGATGTGGGTAAATACAACCACGGCAGGTGGCGTCTATGCCTATCAGGGCAGCGGTGGCTGGGTGACCGCAAATACTGAGTTTTATTTGGAAAACGGTACTCAAGGGGATGGTGCCGGCTCACACCAGGGCGGCGTTCGGAACTCTCAAGCCTGGGTTTCGGGAACGGCAAATGTCAACGATGGCACCTGGCACTTTCTGGTGATGACCTGCACGAATGCCGTGCGGACCATGTATTTTGACGGAGTGCTGGATGCCACTCTTTCCGGTGCCGGCTCATGGGGCGGAGCTGGTGCTGGTAATCAGTTTCGAATTGGCGGAGCTGCCAGCGCGGCTGACAGCAACATCGGACTGAATGGTCTGATCGACGAAGTTTACATGTATAATCGCGCCTTGAGTCCGGCCGAAGTGTCAGCACTTATGGGGAGTTCCAGTGGACCAACGTCCATAGCATCCGCTCTGCCCGTCACGACTTCAGTTTCCCTGGCAGCGGGCGCGAAACTTGACTTGAATGGATCCACGCCCACGATCGCTGGATTGACCGGCAGCGGCACGGTGGATACCACGCTGGCAGCGGGAACCCCGGCTTTGGTGGTGAACGCCACTTCCGACATCACATTCGATGGGCTGATCACCAATACGACCGGCACTTTGAGCCTGATCAAACAGGGCAATGCAAAACTGACGCTCACCGGCACGAATGTTTATAACGGTGCGACCACGGTAAATGCCGGAACACTGAACATTACAGGGGCTTTGGAACCGGTTAGCCCGGCTGCTGCGATCATGAACATCCGAAGCGGTGTGGTGAATTTCTCCGGCCCATACCTCACGAATTTT
>DASYEY010000065.1:0-5542 GCA_036498725.1 Verrucomicrobiia bacterium
TGAGTAATGTGGTTGCCAAGTTAAATCTGAACGTTGTTTGGGGGAAAAAATTCTTTAGCGGGCAGACCTTCAAAACGACTGAGACAATGGACATTTTGAAGGGGCGCATGCAATTGGCTCCCGTGCGTAATACTAAAATTATTGCGATTACAGTTTATAGCGATGATGCCAATGAAGCGTCTCAATTGGCGAATGCCATTGTTGATGCCTATTCTGAATATCGTTTGCAATCCCGGAAACAGGTGACGGAAAAAGGGTTGGCAGTCTTGCAGCAACAATATGATGACCAATCACAGCAGATTCAAGCGATGCAGACCAATGTGGACAATCTCCGCAAAGCATTAGGCATCAGCGACATTGCCAGCGCCCAGCAAGTAACGACCACGCTGCCTGAAGAGCAGATGCGCGATTTGTCCCGGCAGGTGACGGACGACACACGCGACTATAACCAGCTGTTGGGTGAGGTTAATCAGCTCAAGACATACGACAAACATAAGTTGCGGGTCGTGTTGCCATCCATCACTGAAGATAGTGAATTATCTGGTCTTTTGAGCAAATTAAATGAATCAGAACAAGAAAAAGCCAGGTTATTGATTGACTATAATCCGACTAATCTCGTGGTGGTTCGTGTTCAGTCATTGCTTGATACGTTGAACCGTCAGATTGACGACCGGGTGGATGGGGCAATGGCTGGCTTTGATGCCAAGGTAAAAGCCAAAAAGGATGGGATTGATGCGATGACTGAAACGCTTGATGATGCCAAGGCCAAGGATCTGGCGAATGCGACCCGGAACCAGCCTTACTATGACGCGAAATTCAAATTGACTGAATTAATGGATCAGCACCGCTTGTTCTACGCTAAAATGGAAAGCGACCGCATTGATTCGACAATACCAAAAACTTCAATGGTTCAGACGGTGGACATCGCCACGGCAAGCAAGATCCCGGTCAAACCAAACAAGCCGCTCAACATCATTTTGGGTTTGGTTTTTGGTCTGATCATGGGCGTTGGCCTGGCGTTCTTCATTGAATATCTTGATACGAGCGTGAAGACAATTGACGATGTCGAACGTATTTTCCAAGCCCCGGTGCTGGGGGTTATTCCGCAAAACATCGGCTACCTTTTGGAAGAAGGACCGGAGAGCAAAAATGCCGAAGCTTACCGGGTATTGCGCACGAACTTGTTGTTCACGCGGCGCAATGAGAAGTTTAACACCATTGTCATCGTCAGTGCCGGTGCGGGTGAGGGTAAATCCACCACCACGCTCAACCTTTCAACGGTATTCGCCCAGGCGGGCAATCGCGTTTTGATTGTGGATTCTGACTTGCGCCGTCCGACCTTGCACAAATTGTTCAAAGTTCCGAACAACCTCGGTCTTACTAATTATCTGTTAAAACAAAACTCGGTGGCTGAAGTGGTGCAGACGACGCCGGTTCCGAACCTTGATTTTATGCCGAGCGGCAAGTTGCCGAACAGTTCCATCGGGATTCTGGGGTCAGAACAGATGAAGGAAATGATCAATGAGCTGAAACAGCGCTATGATTTTATCTTCTTTGATTCACCGCCAATTTTGGGTGTCAGTGACGCTTCCGTTCTGGCCAGCGAAGTGGACTTGGTGATGCAAGTCATTCAGTATCGTCGTTATCCGCAACCGATGACCATCCGCGCCAAGCAGATGATTGAAAAAGTCGGTGGCAATTTCGTCGGCATTGTTCTGAACAACATCAACATGTCACAGGACGAAGGCTACTATTACTATAGCGGTTACTATCACGATTACTATTATTCCCGCAACCCGGATGAGCAGGAGGCTGAAACCAAGGCCAAACCTGCTGCCGTCGGTGATCAAGGTGATGCGAAGATTAAACAAAAGTATTGATAGCTGTGACCCAAGAATTGATGCCCATGAATTTGAGAATTTCTAAGTGGATTCGGAGCGGTTGGTTATGTTTGCTTCCGGTGTTCGGTTTATTGTTGGCTGGGTGTGAAACGCCGCCACAACAACTTCATCCGACCACACCTCCAAGCGTTTCCCATTTGCATATCGGTGATACCATTACGGTAATTTTGGACGGGCCTCCGGACATGAATACGACGCCGCACGAAGAATCCATCAAGGAAGATCAAACGATCACGTTGCCGGATATTGGTGCTATTGTCGCTGCGGGAAAGACGCTCGGACAATTACAACGTGATATTCATAATGCCTACGTGCCGGCGGTCTATACCCATTTGACAGTCACGGTCAAATTCAGCAGTGATCGGGTTTATTATGTGAGTGGCGAAGTCAAAGGGCCTGGTCCGCAACTTTATCGTGAAGCAACGACGGTTTCGCGGGCCATTACCACGGCCGGTGATTTCACAGATTTTGCCAGCCATGTGGTGGTCTTGACGCGTGTAACCGGTGAGCGTGTGATCATTAATTGCGACGATGTTCGTAATGGCAAGATTCCGGATCCGGCGGTCTATCCCGGCGACCAAATTCAGGTTCAGCGCCGGTCTATTTAATGGTTCAACTTAACATTCTCTCAGGCAAAATGGCGGGCGATGTCAAAATCGTCCGCCGTTTTCCTTTCTGTATCGGACGTGCCAGCGGCAACCATTTGTGCTTGGATGACGCGGGGGTTTGGGATAGTCACCTCACGCTGGGTTTTCAAAAAAAAGAAGGGTTCATATTGGATACGGCGGGAGAAGCTTGGGCCACGGTTAATGGTGAATCCAAAAAATCCACACGTTTAAGCAATGGCGATACCATTTCCTTTGGTTCGGCCAAAATCCAATTCTGGCTCGCACCGCCCAAATTGCGTGGCTTGCGGCTGCGTGAAGCCTTTGTCTGGGCATTGCTGGCAGCCGTTACCGCGATTCAGCTATCACTGATCTATTGGCTGGTACGCTGAATCAAAATTCCCGAACACTCACGCCGGGCAGAACAGTATTCCATCCGGCTTACCTGCGACTCAATGGCGGAAATGCCGGGCGCCAGTGAAGGCCATCGCCATGCCGCGTTCATCGGCGGTAGCGATGACTTCAGCATCCTTAACGGAGCCACCGGGTTGAATGGCGGCCGTGGCACCGGCTTCGGAAGCGGCAATCAAACCATCGGGAAATGGGAAGAAGGCATCACTGCAAACCACGCTGCCCTTGAGCGAGAGTTTGGCTTCGCCTGCTTTCCAAACGGCAATCCGGCTGGAATCCACCCGGCTCATCTGGCCGGCACCCACACCAAGGGTCCGGTCCGGTCCGGCATAAACGATGGCGTTTGATTTCACATGCTTTACCACGCGCCAGCCGAACAACATGGCATTCAATTCCGCTTCCGTCGGCTGACGTTTCGTGACGATTTTCAAATCGGCACGGGTTGCAGTTTTCCCATCGCGTTGTTGCAATAGGAATGAATTAGCCCCGACGCTGCGCAGGTCGAAGGGCCGGGCCGTCGTGGAATCTTTCAAGACTTTGAGGAGGCGCAGATTTTTCTTCTTCTGCAAAATTACCAGAGCTTCCGGAGAAAAATCCGGGGCGATGATGACTTCGCTGAAAATTTCGGCGATCGCCTCGGCGCAGCCAGCATCAAGCGTTTGGTTCACCGCGATGATGCCGCCGAAGGGAGCCTGCTTATCGGTCGCGAACGCAATATCCCATGCTGCCCGCAGGCTTGCGCCCTGGCCGACGCCACACGGGTTGGTATGTTTTAGGATCGCCAGCGTGGGTTCATTGCCTTTGAATTCTTCGATCAGGCTGGCTGCGGCCGTCAGGTCCAGAATGTTATTGTAGGAGAGTTCCTTGCCATGCAACTGCTGGAAGAATTCGTTAAATTTACCATAAAGGGCAGCGGCTTGATGCGGATTTTCGCCGTAACGCAGGGGCTGAACCAGTGGTGCCGAAATGGTCAAGGTTGGTGGCAATAACGTTTTTCCTCCGGAAAATTCTTTCAATAAATGGGCGGCGATGGCGGCATCATAAGCGGCGGTACGGGCATAAACTTTCTGGCAGAGCTGGCGGCGTAATTCCAAGGTCGTGTCGCCATTTTCAGAAATTTGCCTTGCGACTTCCGCGTAATCCAGCGGATCCACCACCACCGTGACGCTGTCATGATTTTTGGCCGCGCTTCGCAACATGGAAGGCCCGCCGATATCAATGTTTTCAATGGCATCGTGCAGGCTCACCCCGGGCTTGGCGACGGTTTGCTCAAAGGGATATAAATTTACCACTACCAGGTCAATCGGCGTGATGTCATGGTTTTTCACCGCCGCTTCATGGGTTTCGTTGCCGCGGATGTAGAGCAATCCACCGTGAACCTTGGGGTGCAATGTCTTCACGCGGCCATCGAGCATTTCTGGAAAACCTGTGTGTTCACTGATGTCCTTCACAGTCAACCCGGCGTCGCGCAACGCTTTGGCCGTGCCGCCGGTGGAAATGATTTCGATGCTGGCCTGGGCCAGGGTTTGAGCGAAAGGAAGCAGCCCGGTCTTGTCGGAAACAGAAATGAGTGCGCGTTGCATTTTTGCCATAGCGCGACAAAATCCCGCAACCGGTGGATGGCGTCAATCGCAAATAAAATTATTTTGGCTGGGCGGAGTTCAATTTGGCTGGCACACGGCTGTTTTGAGGCTTTTTTTTGTGGCGTGGCTGCATGATAATCCGGTCGTGGAAATCATCACGAAACTTGCCAACCAATTGGTCGCATCCTATGCGAAGGCTGGCGGCATCAATCACATGGATGGCAAAAACCTGCCGTCCAAACGCGTGGTCACGGCGTTGACCTGTGATTTATTACGGCTGTTATTTCCCGGTTTTTTTGACGAAAAACTGATCCATTCATCTGAGATCAAGGTTGAAACAGCCGCCTTGTTGGACGCCATCATGGGAACGTTGGAAGATGAAATCCGCAAAAGCCTCGAATATAATCCGCCACCGGGTCTCGATAAAAAGGATGTCACGACAGCGGCCCATGACTTGACCGTGGAATTTTTGGGCGGTTTGCCGCGCATCCGGGAATTATTGCAGACGGATGTGGATGCGGCGTTTCGGGGCGACCCGGCGGCGGCCAGCAAGGAGGAGATCATCGTTTCCTATCCGTTCATCGAGGCGATCGCCGTACAACGGCTGGCGCACGAATTATACCTGAAAGGTATCGCCTTGATTCCGCGCATCATGACGGAGTGGGCGCACGCGCGCACCGGCATGGATTTGCACCCCGGCGCGAAAATTGGTTCGCATTTTTTTGTGGATCATTGCACCGGCACGGTCGTGGGCGAAACGGCTGTCATCGGTAATCATGTGAAGATGTACCACGGGGTCACGCTGGGGGCGAAATCCACGGCGGGCGGCCAGCAATTACGCGGTGTGCGGCGGCACCCGACGATTGAAGATCACGTCACGATTTATCCTGGCGCCACAATCCTGGGTGGCGAGACCATCATTGGTGCCCACAGTACCATTGGCGGCAATGTGTTCATCATGGCCAGCGTGGCGCCGAATTCCCTGGTGATTTATGACGGCCTCGATATGCGCGTTTTGAACAAGGCGGATAAAAAGGCGGCG
>DASYEY010000066.1:0-2450 GCA_036498725.1 Verrucomicrobiia bacterium
CACCTAAGTCGTAGCTTTCAATCAGGTCTCGCTGCTCCTTGGATGAGGTCAGCATGACGATCGGGATCATTTTTGTGCGCGGATCACCTTTGACACGTTTCAAAACTTCCATGCCGTCAATCTTCGGAAGTTTCAAGTCCAACAACACCACCTTGGGCCGGTTCTCAATCTTGCGCGCCTCGTAGGCTCCCTGGCAAAAAATGAATTCCAACGCTTCCACCCCGTCGCGCGCGACATGAATGTGGTTGGCCAGATTAGCCTTGCGCAATGAGCGCAGCGTCATATCCAGGTCATCTTGGTTGTCCTCGACCAATAAGATCTCAATTTCTTTATTTTCGTTCATATGATTGACGTAAGGTTTACCGCTCCGAGGGTGAAATAAAAAGTCGCCCCGCGATTCACTTCAGCCTGCGCCCAGATGCGGCCGTTATGGCGGTGGACGATGCGCTGAACAATCGCCAGCCCGACGCCGGTGCCTTCAAATTCATCGGCCCGGTGTAATCGCTGGAAAACCCCAAATAATTTATTCGCATACTGCATGTCGAAGCCTGCGCCATTGTCGCGAATGAAATAAACGCGCTCATCCTTTTCAGCCATGCAGTCGATTTCAATAGCAGCCGGCTCACGCCCGCGCGTGTATTTAATCGCGTTGGCAATCAAATTGACCCAGATTTGTTTTAATAAAGCCCAGTCGCCCTTGCATGGCGGCAGATTTCCGACCCGGATCTCAAACGGACGGCCTTCCCGCTGTGGTTTCAACTCATCAAGCACGGTTTGCACAAGTTTGAACGTATCAATGGCCTGCCGGTTCACGGGTTGCCGGCTCAAGCGCGAGAAGCCGAGCAAATCGTCAATTAGTTCTCCCATTCGCTGACCACCATTGCGAATCCGTTCCAGGTAGTTCCGGCCTTCGGCGGGCAATTGAGACCCGAAATCTTCCAGCACAATACCGGCAAAACCATTCACCGCGCGCAGCGGAGCGCGTAAATCATGGGAAACCGAATACGAAAATGCTTCCAGTTCCTTATTGGCAGCTTCGAGTTCGGCGGTTCGCTGGGCAACGCGTTGTTCCAGTTCGGCATTCAACCGGTGGATTTCATCTTCGATCTGTTTGCGTTCCGTGATATCACGGGCAATTTTTGACGCGCCCACAATCTTGCCGGTGCGATCCCTGATGGTGGAAATCGTTGCCGAAATATTTATACGCTGGCCGTCTTTCCGGACACGAATGGTTTCAAAATGCTCCACGCGTTCGCCCCGGGCAAGCCGCGCCAGGATTTCCGGCTCTTCATCCCGGCGCTCCGGCGGAATCAATATCAGTATCGGTTTGCCAATGGCTTCTTTCGCAGAATAACCGAACACTTTTTCCGCACCCGAATTCCAACTGTTGATGATTCCGTCCAACGTCTTGCCAATGATGGCGTCGCCGGATGAATTGACGATGGCCGCAAGTCTGGCCTGAGCTTCTTCCGCCTGCTTGCGCTCGGTGATGTCGGTGCTATAAATGCGCAAGCGTTGGATTTCCGGAACATAGTTGATGGTCTGCGAAAAGACAAAGTCGCCGGCGGCAACCTCGCGAGACTCTGCGGTATTTTTTCCGTCACGCAATGATTGGGCGGCTTCGCCCAGTCCAGTTAGCAAGGGATGGCGCAGCCCCTGGCCGGGCAAATCAGGAAACATCCGGCGGGCGGACGGATTGATATAATGAATTATGCCACTAACCAGATCCAATTCGACAATCGGGTTTGGATTGCATTCGGGAAACGTAGCCAGCCACTCAGCTTTCTCCTCAGCACGTTTTCGTTCAGTAATATCAGCACGAATGGCAACATATTGACGTGGTTTTCCGTCTTCGTTCAGAAATGGGACGATGGTGGTGTCCACCCAATAAAAGGAACCATCCCTGGCTTTATTCCTAATCTCACCGTGCCAGACCAGGCCACGCGCAATGGTCAGCCAGAGATCCCGGATGAATTCCCTGGAATGATGGCCGGAGTTGATGAGGCGATGATCCTGGCCAAGCAGTTCTTCGCGTGAGTATTGGGAAATCGCACAGAATTTATCGTTGACGTACGTAATCTTTCCCTGCGGGTCGGTGATGGCGACGATGGCGTGTTCGTCGAGGGCGGCTTTTAAATCACCGACTTCTTTGAGCGAAGCTCTTAATTGCTGTTCTATTTGCATAGTAACAGGGGGATTTCAGAGGCTAATTATTAAAATTGAATTGTCAAAGAGATATCTTTCAGCTTAATAATAAATTTGAAACGGCTAAATCTTTCAAAGCATCATTTCCCGCCGCAAAAATCGGCCGCCCGGTCGCTAACATCATGTTGGAGCGGTAACTACCTTAAATTAAATGAAAGCCCGCAACGGACTGTAACGCAGATTGCGGTGACGGCGCGGAATCCCATGATATTAGTGGCCAGGCAATTCCAGATCGCACCTGATAC
>DASYEY010000067.1:0-8157 GCA_036498725.1 Verrucomicrobiia bacterium
TTCCCGCTACCGCCATTTTGTATTATTGGTTTTCCTGGTGATAACTAGTTTTTCCGGATGCAGTAAAAAGAACGAAATGCTCGAGGCGGTGGATAATGGCGACTTGGTGAAAATCAAAACTCTGCTCAAATCACACCCCGATTGGGTTTCACTCAAAGATCATCGCAATCGCCCGTTATTATTCGCTGCAGCATTCGCGGGCAATAAGGACGTGGTTGAATTGCTGCTCAACAACAACGCAGATGCCAACGTAAGAGATGGAAATGGAAACACACCCTTGCTGAGCGCAGTGTTTGATGGAAAAAATGACGTTGTCGCCGCACTGCTCGCTCATGGGGCTGAAGCCAGAATCAAAAATAAAATGGGTGAGACCCCTTTGCACATGGCGCTTCTAATTTATAACAAAGACACGGCGAAAATCGTCGAAATGCTCATCGCTCACGGGGCTGACGTAAATGCTAAGGATTATTTAGGGACGACACCTTTGCACGAAACGGCGGCGCACGGCTCGACGGAAATTGCCGAATCATTACTAGCCCATGGAGCTAAAGTGGAGGCCAGGAATAATGACGGGGAGACGCCTCTACGTTTCGCTTCACTCGCAGTGGCGGAAGTACTTCTAGCTCATGGCGCTGATATTAATTCCAAAGATAAACAAGGCGAAACAACGTTGTTTGAAGCCATGCATACGCCCAACCCGGATTATGCCAAATTCTTATTGGCCCATGGAGCTGAGGTCAATATCCGGAATAATGAAGGGGCAACGCCACTGCACCAGCTGGCGGCTTATAGCTATAGTGATACGGCACAGTTGTTGATAAATAACCATGCCGCAGTCAATGCGACCAACAATTCTGGTGAAACCCCTTTGCACATAGCAGCGCTTTGCGATTCGAAAGCCGTGGCTGAACTATTGCTGGCTAATCAGGCAGATATTAACGCCAAAGATAACCGAGGGCGGACACCCTTGGATTCAGCGATGGCAAACGATCATCGAAAGTTGGCAGAATGGTTGCGTGATCATGGCGGGCATCAATAAACCATTTCCATCCGGTCCGTTTCACCAATCCGTTTCTTTGTAATCCTTCAGAAATTTCCCCCAGATGTGGGTGCCGGCGTTGAACCCGGCGATGATCGGGTCCACGATGCGGGCGGCGCCATCCACGATGTCGAGTGGCGGATGAAAACGATGCTCCTGCGTTTTGCGCTCGGCGATGTGCGCCGGATCTTCATCCGTCACCCAGCCGGTATCCACGGCATTCATGTGGATGCCGTCCGCTTGATAATCTGCCGCAGCGGTGCGGGTCATCATGTTGAGCGCGGCCTTGGCCATGTTCGTATGGGGATGCCGGATCGTTTTAAATTTGCGATAGAATTGTCCTTCCACCGCGGAGACATTGACGATGTGCTTGTCAGCTTCCGGTGTCCGCAGCATCAACGGTTTGAGCCGGGCGTTGAGGATAAACGGGGCGACGGCATTTACGAGTTGCACCTCGAGCAGTTCGACGGAGGAAACTTCGGCCATGAGCAGGCGCCAGGAATTGCGGTCACGCAAATCCACCTGTTGCAAATCCTGGTCCAGTTTGCCTTCGGGAAACAAACCTTGTTGCGCAGCCAGTTCCTCAGGCAACAATGGCACTTGCGATAACGCCGCCGCGTGCGTGAGACCGGCGAGCGACTCGGTAACTAAATTGGCCGGGGTACGCTGCGACGTTGCGTGGCTGACCGGCAGGTCAGCCCTGCCAACCTCAACAGCTTCAGCTTCCGGCAAAATGTGGTAGCCACGCAAACCTTCATAGGCACCGAGTAGCTTTTGGGCATCGGACGGCAGATCATGCAACGGCCCGTTTTCACGTTCCATCATGTGCCGGTAAAAATCAGGCGGCCGGCGTACCGTCTGGCAGGCATTGTTGATGATGAAATCCAATCGTTCCCGCGTCGCCAGCAAGTGGCGGCAAAAGGCCTCCACACTTGGCGTATGGCGCAGGTCCAATCCGAAGATTTCCAACCGATGTCCCCATTCCTTAAAATCCGGCTCTTGCGCGTAACGCATGGCAGAGTCACGCGGAAAGCGTGTACAGACGATGAGTTGCGCCCCGGCGCGCAACAGCTTGATGCCAGCCTGATAGCCGATCTTTACGCGTCCACCGGTGAGCAACGCCACCCGTCCGCGTAAATCAGCGGTCTCAGTGCGCTTAAAAAAATTCAATTCGGCGCACGCCGGGCAAAGCTGGTCGTAAAAATGGTGGATGGTTGAATAATCCTTTTTGCAGATGTAACAATTCTGCGGCTCAACCACTTCGTGGAAATCAGGCTCCTTCACTTCCGCCTGCACAAAATCTTTCGGCGGAAATACGTTAGGCGTGGTGAAGACTTTTTCGCGCCGCAATTTACGGATGCCAGTTTCATTCAATCGCGATTGGTCGCGCAAAATCTTTTCCTGTTTGCGCTGGCGGACTTTGGCCTTCACGAGACGGCGGCGTTCATCCACTTCGGGGCAGAACACTTCGCCGGCCACCTTTAGCAGACGCGTGCGTTCCTCGACGGGAATCTGCGCCAGCACGGCGCGGTTGGCCACGACCTGCTCCAAAATTTCGACGGCAGTTTTCAATTGCGCAGCCAGTTCGGCCGCGGGTTTGGCAGTTTCTTTTTTCACTTTATTTGGCAGCGGGAGAGGTCAGCAGTTTGGCCCGGACGAATTGGATATGGCCGCGGAGATTGTAGAATTGATCGGCGAAGGAAGCTGGCACCTTGGTCTTGTTGACAGTCTGTTCGATGCCATCAAGCCGGACGCTCAATTCGGCGAACTGTTCTGTCGTCAATTGTTTCCGGGCTTCCTTTTCCACTGCCAGCAGCAGGCGATAACGCCGGTTCAGCACCATCCGTACGCGCCAGCGATAAAGCGCGGGAATCGCCCGCAACGTGGGGACGAGAATCAACACCAGCGGCACGAAGGAAACCATGATGCGGGTTAGCAGGCTGGCCAGCCAAAAGTTGTTAAGGGCGCCGTAGAGGAATTTTTTACCGTTTTTATAAAAGCGGGTGGCATCCGGGCTTAATGGTACGTTGTATTCCAGGGCGGCGGGAAAATCATTTTTGCCCTGGAAAATTTTAGGGGTACCGTTGACTTCCTGGGCGGCTTCCAGCAACAAGTCCGACAAGGCCGGGTGTAAACCGGGACGGGCCAGGATTTCCACCGTGGGCGCAATCAACGTGATATCGTGGGCGGGAATGTTTTTCCCCAGGTCAATGGTGCCCATCGGCAATTCCAGTTTGTTAAGATAGGTAATGCGGCGCACATACGCGTCCGCCTGCGCGAAGCTGAAAATCCGAATTTCCGGGTTCAACATCAGTTGGCGCATGATCTTGGGCGAAGCGGAATCGCCCATGAGAAAAATAGCGTCCATTTTTCCGGCCAACAGTGCCTCGGCGGCGGGCGCGGCGTCCAACTCAAACAGCGTGGCGTTGCCGCCGGTGATGCCGTTTGTATGCAACAGCGTCAAGGCGAAGGAACGTGTGCCGCTGCCGATCGGGCCAATGGCCAGGCGTTTGCCCAGCAGATCTGAAAGAAAATTGAGGTTGGTCGCGCTGCGATAAAAGATCAGCACGGGTTGATAGGCGATGCTGCCAAGCGACATCAACTTGCTGCTGTTTGTGCCGTCCGAGACGCCGACTTGGACGAAGCCGACATCTACGCTATATTTAGAATCGTTCAGGCGTTGCAGGTTTTCCAGCGAGCCTTGGGACGGAATGATTTTAAGTTTGATGCCCTTCGCCAGCAGATTGCGGCGGTATTGTTCGGCATAGTTCTGGAAAGAACTACCTTCCGGCCCGCTCGTAATGGTGATGGTGGTCGGCGGGGCGGAATGGAAGAACCAGAAAACGGCAAATGCCATGAGCACGGCCAGCAGGGAAACAATGATGAACACAAACAGCGGACTAAAGCCGAACGTTTCCGCGAGCGGCGTCAGGAACTGTGGCAGATTGATTTTGCGGTCTGGTTTCATTGCGCACGGCAAGGTTAACCCGAAAAGTGCTTTAAATAAAGCAGCATCGTGATGAAGGTAGGAGGGAGCCCGAATTAATTTTAGCCATGGATGAAACACGGATTGAACACAGAAAACTATCGCACACAAAGATGCGAAGATTTTTAGATACAGATGAAACACAGATTTTGCCCGCAGATTACGCCGATGAAAGCAGATTTTACGGATTTAACCACGCAGGTATAAACCAAGAGCCTTAAACCTGAACCCTTGAATCTTGAAACGAGGATGAGCACGAGGACGACGATGAGGATGAAAAAGCAACCTGCGGTGGCCAACGGCACAATCGAACGCGATTTATCTTTGCATCTCACGCGTCGCCGTTAAGATTTTTTGCCCGGATGAAAAAGTATTGGCACGTCATCGGCATCGGCCTTCAGAGCAACTTGACCTACCGCTTCAATTATTTGACGCGGACGTTGTTCAGCTTTATTCCGCTCTTCGCCATGCTGTCGCTATGGCGCACGATCTACTCGCATAATTCAGGCACCGTGGACAACGGGTTTTCACAGGCGCAGATGATTTTTTACTACATGCTGGTGGCAGTGGTGGATGTTTTTACAGCGGTCAATGAAGATGACTGGCAGATTGCCGCCGATATCCGCGAAGGCAACATCAGCCAATTCCTCCTCAAACCGGTGGATTATCTGTGGTATCGGCTTTCCCTGTTTTTTTCCGGCCGGCTGGCCTTCATCATGATGGCCATCGTACCGCTGTTGTTGTTCATTTTTTGCTTCCGCACTTATTTCGTCGCCCCCGCCAATGGCCTGGCACTCGTGATTTTCCCCATCTCACTGTTGCTGACAGCACTCTTGCAGTTTTTCATTTCGTACACGATGGCGATGCTGGCTTTCTGGCTGCTGGAAATCTCCACGCTGATTTTCATCCTGTTCGCCTTTGAATATCTGGCGAGCGGCCATCTGTTCCCGCTGGCGTTGCTATCGCCGACACTATTTCACGTGCTGATGTTCACGCCGTTTCCGTACCTGTTGTATTTCCCCATCAGCGTTTACATGGGTAAAACGGTTGGTTCGGGGTTGTGGTTCGGCCTGGCGATGCAGGTTGGCTGGGTGATGTTTGCCTATGTGCTGGCCCGTTTCATGTGGCGGCGCGGCATCAAAAAATATTCTGCCTTCGGGGGGTGATCGGCTTCAAGACTTGGTGTTCGATCGCACATCGGTGCCAATGAAATTTTTTAAGGAATAAATATGAAAGCAAAACATCATAGTTGCATATGCAACCCACCAGACCGGGAAAACTAGTCGCTGAGATTTAATGGCCAATGAAAACGATAAGCTATGACACTTCCGGGAAGTTCTTACGGTATCTTTCAATCATTTAAATAAATATGGAAGCTCGATTTAATTTTTTACGAGTCAAAGAAGGCAAAACCTATTTTGCCCGGGTAGCCGTTTCTTCAAACTCACGAATCAATGGAGTTAAAATCGCTGAAAATGCTGGAGCCCAAATTCCTCCTTTCAATTTAGACTGGCTGGAGGCCGCTCGCTTGGGAGGAGAAAAGGCGCTGCAAGCTCATGTTAACCTTGGCGGAGGCAAAATTGGATTGGAAGTGATCAATGTGCTGGGAACGGAAGTGGATACGAGAAAAGATGCCGTCGAGGTTGCGGCGTTCTGCGCAGCTTGGAAGGCGTTCGGGCGCGATGAAGCAGCATTGAACATTAAATTCGATGGCCAATGGAAGATTTGCCAAAAAACGATAACTTAACCACAAATATGAGCATGCTTCATGGTAATTTGTGGTCAGTCCTCAGCCTTAAAAATAAGAGTGGATTCCCGTCCGCTGCCATAACCTAAACCAATTTGCGGATGTTTAATGGGATACGATCTAATTTTCGCGAATTATCCAAAGACCTCATTTAAGAATACTTGCGCGGATTTTTTTCCACCTTCAAAATGCGCGCATGTCCACCCGGCGGCCCGCCTTAGGCTTTTTGACGGCATTATTGCTTTGCCTGCAAATGGCCGCCTTTGCCGCTGCCTCGGACGTGCCGAATTACTTTGCGCGTTCATGGAATACCGAAAACGGCCTGCCCGACAATGCGGTGACGGCGGTGGTGCAGGCGAGGGATGGTTATCTTTGGCTTGGTACCTATGGCGGATTGGTGCGGTTTGACGGTTCGACTTTCACGGTTTTCAACAGTGCCAATACTCCGGAATTGCCCAGTGACCGCATCACCAGTTTGTTTCAAGATGGCACCGGGGTCTTGTGGATCGGCCATGAACGCGGCGATCTGACTTCGTATCAAAATGGAAAATTTACCGCGTGGCCAGCCCATGAGTCCGGGGTACGCCGGAAAATATCAGCCATCAATGCGGACGAGCAGGGGGATATCTGGATGTTGAATGAAGAAGGCACGCTGGTTCGCGTGCGCGACGGGGCTACCTGCGCGCTGCCCAATCATGATGGGGTGGTGCTCATGGGGCGTAATTCGGCGGGCCGGATCTGGATCGCGAGCGGCGGCAAGGTTGCTTCCCTGGAATCGGGCCAGTTGATCCCGGCCACCAATGCCATCGGCAACTATGTCATGGGCATGGGCGCGAGCCGGGATGGCAATGTCTGGGTCATCAGTGATGGCCGCGTACGAAAATGGGATGGCGAAAAATGGGGGGAAGATCGGGGCCCCAATCCGTGCAGTTCCGCCGTGACGGCGATGATTGAAACCAAATCCGGTTGCCTGGCGATGGGCACCGTGGACGACGGCTTGATCCTGTTATTTCCCAACCGGACACTCTTGAAATTTAATCATCTCACCGGGTTTTTGCATGATTGGATCCGTTGCCTCTGTGAAGATCGTGAAGGGACATTGTGGGTCGGTGCGGGCAGCGGCGGCATCGTCGCATTGCGCCCGAGCAAGGTTGAATCATTAAGTCCACCGGATAACTGGCAGAATCACGTGGCCCTTTCCAGCACGGTGGCGCACGACGGCGCGATCTGGGTTGGCACGGAAGGCGGCGGACTTTACCGGTTTTTAAATGGTGATTGGAAACAGTTCGGCATCAACGAAGGATTTTCCAACCTGTTTGTCTGGTCGGTGGCGGAAGACAAACAAGGCCGCATCTGGGCTGGCACCTGGGGCGGGGGCGTCACGGTGCAGATGGGAAATCGTTTTGTGCGACCGCCAGGATTGGAAACCATGCAGGCACCGTTGACGGCAATTTTTCATGCGCCGGATGGGGTGACGTGGCTGGGGACGGTCAGCGGACTGGTGCGCTATGAAAATGGTACGGTGAAGTGGTTTGGAGAAAATGAAGGTTTGAAAGTACCGGACGTACGAGCCATCGCCAAAGGTCCGGATGGAACGATTTGGTTTGGCATGTTGGGCGGCGGGTTGGGCCGATTGCAGAACGGCCAACTAAAACAATTTTTGCGCGCCGATGGTTTGCCGGGTGATTATCTCCAATGCCTGAAAATCACGAGCGACGGCACGTTGTGGATCGGCACTTACGGCAATGGCCTGGTACGCTACCAGAACGGGCATTTTGCCAAAATCACGGTGGCGGACGGCTTGCCGAATAATTTTATCTGCGGATTGGAGATTGATGCGGCCACGAATTTTTGGGTCAGTTCGCATGCGGGCATTTTTCGCGTCGACAAATCCGCGTTGGATGCCTGCGCGGATGGCCGCACCAATCAAGTCTCCTGCCTGAGTTACGGTCGGGGCGATGGCATGCCCTCGCTGGAATGTTCGGGCGGCTTGCAACCGGCTTCGGCCCAGCTGACGGATGGCCGCATGCTGTTTCCGACCAGCAAAGGTGTCGTGATTGTGGACCCGGCAGACATCAAGCTCAGCCGTCTGCCGCCCCCGGTGGTCATCGAGAAAATCATTGCCAGCGGCCGGACGCTGGCCGATAACCCGGACCCGCAAATCCGGTTAAAAATCCGTCCGGGCGATCAACGGTTTGAATTTCATTACACGGGATTAAGTTTTGTCGCGCCGGAAAAAATGCAGTTTCAATACCGGCTCGTCGGTTGGGAAAATGACTGGGTGGATGACGTCGGCAAACGGCGTTTTGCAGAATACAGCTACCTGCCGCCGGGGAATTACACGTTTCAAGTCCGTGCGTGCAACAGTGATGGCGTTTGGAATGA
>DASYEY010000068.1:0-1682 GCA_036498725.1 Verrucomicrobiia bacterium
GATCAATAACGGGCAGCATTTTGAAACCGGCTTTTTCGTATTCTTCGCGATACATCCAGGCGATGGCTAGGAAGTGCGGCAATTGCCAGAAGGCGAGAATCGCAAATAACGCCCAGCCTTCGAGACTCAATTCACCTCGAGCAGCGGTCCAACCCATCAATGGCGGCAATGCGCCCGGAACCGCGCCAATAGCGGTGTTTAACCAGGTCATGCGTTTCAATGGAGTGTAAATGAACAGGTAGCTGACCAGCGAAATAGCTCCGATGACGCTGGTGGTGAGATTCACCGCCAAGGCGAGATACAACAAGCCCGCGCACGCGCATACACCACCGAAAACCATGACCGTGGAGGGCTGCAATCGGCCGGAAGGCAACGGACGATTTTTGGTGCGGCGCATTTTCGCATCGTGTTCACGTTCGAGAAGTTGATTCAACGCCGCAGCGCCGCTCGCGACCATGGCCGTGCCGAGCACCGCATGGATCATCAGGAAATAATGGACCGGACTGGGTGACCCGAGATAAAACCCGACGAGCGTGGTCAGCACCACAAGGAACGTGAGGCGCGCCTTGGTCAAATCAGCATAAACGGCCATCCAGCCTTTTTCAGGCGTGATAACCGTGTCTGCTGATTCTGCGATTGCTTCTTTCATGTTCTAACGCGTCGCCGACATCTTGCCGGCAGTGCCGATATCTGTAACCCCGTTCAAATTCACCAATGATTGCTGCTTCGAAACGGTGGTTGCCGGCGAGACGCCGGCCACAGGTTGCGAAAAATGAAACGCGATTATACTGATCAACGCGCCCGTGGCTAGCGAAAGTGCACCGACCAACACATGAAGAGTGGCGATATCCGCCGCTTTATCTGACAAAACCGTAGCCGCTCCAAGGGCGACCTGGCAAAAAATCAGCCCCAACCAAAACGACGCCAGCTTCGTGATCGGATCGCGCCAGGAAAACTTCCGCACGGCTTGCCACGCGCAAAATGCAACTGCGCAGAGTATCAGTACCGCGATAATCCGGTGCACCATCTGCAACTCAATTTGAAACGCGGTGATGGGGTTGAAATTGGTAATCTCGATCCGATGCTCGTTATATTGCGCCACGGAAGCGGCATCCGTGGCAGGCCAAAGCTTTCCGTAAGCCAGCGGAAAATCGCGAATCGACAGTCCGGCGTGCTGATGCCGCATGGTCGCACCGAGAATAAGTTGGAAGAATATCAAAGCTGTCGTGCAAAGAAATACCGTCCGCAGTCCCGAACCCGGAAGATCCATTCGATGTTCAGAGTTCGACGTTCGATGTTCGATGTTCCTCAACTGAAGCCACCATTTGCTTGTGAATAGCGCAATCGCGCAGAGCAACACAAAGAAAAGTTGCGCCAGGGTTGCATGGAAAATTCCGATTTGATCCTTGAACAGTACGACGCGTAAACCGCCCAATAAGCCTTGAACTTGCACTAGCATGAGCGCCAGCCAGCCAAGCGTGGAAAGTGGCGCCGCCGATTTTTTGTTTCGGAACCACACGAGCGCCGCGAGTAAAATCACGCCACCGATGCCGGTGAGAAATCCACCGGTTGCTTTTTGATCCGGGAAAAAAATGAAAATCGCGATCCCGGCCAATACTTCCGCTGTGCCGACGATTGCCAGAGGACGCCGGGATTCCCGTCCGCCGAGCCAGCGAGTCAGC
>DASYEY010000069.1:0-35362 GCA_036498725.1 Verrucomicrobiia bacterium
CCACCGGTAATCAGGACAGTATGCTCAAAATGAGCAGATAGTGAACCATCTTGCGTCACTACTGTCCAGCCGTCTTTTAATATTTTTACTTCCGGCCGACCGGCGTTCACCATCGGTTCGATCGCAATGGTCATGCCCGGGCGCAGTTTATCGTTCATTTTCCGATCCACAAAGTTCGGCACCTGTGGTTCTTCATGCATCGCCCGGCCGACGCCATGACCGACAAATTCCCGTACCACGCTAAAACCATTGCCTTCGACAAATTCCTGTACCGCACGTGAAATATCGGTCACCCGATTGCCATTCACCGCTGCGGCGATGCCGCGATAGAGTGCTGCTTCTGTCACTTCCATCAAGCGCTGCGCCTGCACTCCGCAACCGCCCACCGCCACCGTCCGGGCGTTATCACCAATAAAACCTTTATGCACGACACCCACATCAATGCTGATGATATCGCCGAACCGTAGTTCGCGTTCCGTCGCCATTCCGTGAACCACTTCTTCGTTCACCGAAAGACAGGTATGACACGGATATTTGCGATAACCTAAAAAGGCGCTTTTAGCACCGTGCGCTTTAATCTGTGCCGCCGCAAAATCATCAATCTGCCGGGTGGTCACACCGGGCCGGATAAACGCGGCAATCTCTTCCAAAACTTTTCCAGCGATGACACACGCCGGACGCATCAACTTCAAGTCGTCCTCAGTTTTGAGCTTTATTTCCGCCACAAAACCTCAAAAACGGCCGCGAAGCTTGCCCTTTTTGAGGAAACCATCGTAATGGCGCATCATCAAGTGCGATTCAACCTGCCGCATCGTGTCAAGCAAAACGCCCACGGCGATCAACATGCTCGTGCCACCAAAAAATTGGGAGACGTTTTGGTCAATGCTCAACTGCTTCTGCAAAATAATCGGCAGGATGGC
Source organism: Verrucomicrobiia bacterium (assembly GCA_036498725.1). GTDB lineage: Bacteria > Verrucomicrobiota > Verrucomicrobiia > Limisphaerales > UBA11358 > UBA11358. The sequence continues at coordinate 921 of DASYEY010000069.1, forward strand.
GATGATCGTCAGGAAAAAGGCCCCGGCCAAAGTGATCCGATTCATGGCGTTATGCAGATAATCACTGGTGGCCTGACCAGGACGCACGCCCGGGATGTAGCCGCCGTTTTTCTTCATGTCATCAGCAATCTGGATTTCATTGAATTGCGTCGCCACCCAGAAATAGGAGAAGAACAAGATCATCAACGAATAGATCAACAGATAAAGCCATGAACCATAGGCCATCGCAATGGACATCGAGCTAAAAACATCCTTGAAATACGGTGCCCGGGTGGCTGAAACGTTCGCCAGCCAAGTCAGGACAAAGGGCGGGAACATCAGGATGGATGAGGCAAAAATGATCGGCATCACGCCGGCATAGTTCACTTTCAACGGCATGAAGCTATTTCCGCCTTGATACATTTTTTGGCCGACCATGCGGCTGGCATATTGCACCGGAATTTTCCGTTGCGCCTGGGTGATCGCGATGACTCCGGCAATGACCAGGATCAAAAGAACCACCAGTAAAATACCCGTGCCCATCAAGCTGTGTGTCGGGCTGTCGCCACCAAACATGCCGCCTAAAGCTGTAAACGCATTCGGCAGGCGCGTCAGGATGTTTGCGGCAATAATCAGGGAAACCCCGTTGCCGATGCCCCGCTCAGTAATCTGTTCACCCAACCAAACCATCAACATCGTGCCAGCCGTCAGGAGAATCACCGTTTGCGCCAAAAACCATGCATGGTTGGAATCAGCAAACACCAGGGAAGCACCGTTTTGCGGCCGCAACCAGCTGTTGGCAAAATAGAACCCCTGTCCCAAGCAGATCAAAACCGTAAGGTAACGGCCATATTGGATGATTTGAGTGCGACCGCCTTCTTCCCGCGCCAGTTTACTCAAACGTGGCCAGACTGCCGTCAGCAATTGGATAATGATCGTGGCGCTGATGTACGGCATGATGCTCAGCGAGGTCAGAGCGCAGCGATCAAAGGCACCGCCAGCAAAGGCATTATACAAGGCGAGCATCCCGCCGGAACCTTGTTCCTGCTGGAAGTGCGATGCCAATACGGTCCTGTCAATACCCGGCAAAATAATAAACGATAACACTTGGCAAATCGCCAGCAGGCCAAGCGTGAACCAGATCCGCGAGCTCAGCTCGGGAATCTTGAAGCAGTTCAGAAACGTATTATAAAAATTGCGAAGCATGGATCAAAATCCCGCGTTCAAGCTTTGGCCGGGGCAGCCGTTTTTTTACGACTGACAACTTCAACCGAGCCGCCTTTGGCTTCGATCTTGGCTTTGGCCGAGGCACTGAAAGCACTCGCGCTCACCGTAAGTTTTTTGGTCAAATCACCGGTTCCGAGAATCTTGACACCATCGCCGGGACCCTTGGCCAGACCGATGGAACGCAAGGCTGTTTCATCCACTTTCGCGCCATCATCGAACTGATTCAAATCGGCAACGTTGACACCGATATAACGGGTGGCGAATTGCGTGTTGTTGAAACCACGTTTCGGAATACGGCGGATGAGCGGCATCTGACCGCCTTCGAAACCGATGCGGATGGAGCTGCCGGAACGTGCGGTCTGGCCTTTGCCACCGCGGCCAGCCGTTTTACCACGACCACTGGATTCGCCCTGGCCAAGACGTTTGGTGCGATGTTTCGCGCCGGGACGGGGTTTAAGATTGTGCAAACGCATAAAAATTAAGCTGTAGCCGGAGTTGCAGTCGGCGCTTCAGGCGTCACGACCTTTTTGATTTCCTTGCCGCGGCCCGTGTAAATTGTTTCACGCGTGCGGAGGCTGAGCAACGCATGGAGCGTGGCTTTCACAACGTTCGCTGCGTTCTTGGAACCGAGCGATTTCGTCAAAATATCTTTCACCCCGGCAGATTCCAAAACGGCACGAACCGTTTTGCCGGCAATAATACCCGTACCCGGAGATGCCGGGCGGAGCAAAATTTTCGCGCCGCCGTAGGTGGAGTAAACTTCGTGCGGAATGGTCACGTCTTTCAACGAGACGGCCAGCATTTGATTGCGGGCGAGTTCACCGCCACGGCGAATCGCATCCGCAACTTCCGCGGCCTTGCCGAGCGCATAACCAACGCGGCCTTTTTTGTCGCCGACGACGACCAGCGCGCTAAAGTTGAAACGACGTCCGCCCTTGACGACTTTGGAGGAACGGTTGATGAATACGACCTTTTCAACCAATTCTTCGCCGCCATTGGCAAAAGCGTTTTCCGGCGCGTCACCCGGGGACCTGCGACGGCCACCGCCATGACCGCCGCGACCACCTTGGCCACCGCGTCCGCGTGGGCCACGTTGCTCGCCGCCGCCTTGTCCAGTTGTATTAAGTTCAGCCACAGTATTTCTTTGGTTACTGGTTAAAATTTCAATCCGCCTTCGCGCGCGGCATCCGCCAGCGCCTTGACTTTGCCATGATAGCGTTTGCCACCACGGTCGAACACCACGGCAGTGATGCCTTTGTCCAACGCATTCTTGGCCGCAATCGCGCCAATCTTCTTGGCGCCGTCAACATTGGCCGACAGTTTATTTGCTTCGGTCTTGCTGACCGTGGAAGCAGCCGCGAGCGTCAAGCCAGCCTCGTCATCAATAAATTGGACGTGGATGTTTTCGCTGCTGAAGCAGACCGCCATGCGCGGACGATCTTTGGTGCCGACGACTTTCTTGCGAATGCGCCAGCGACGCAATTGCTCCAGTTTTTGTTTTTTTTCCGTTCTCATTTCAATGCGCCACGGGTTTGGCCGTGGCAAAAAATCTAATTGTTATTGGACTGTTTTGCCTTCTTTACGCTGGACGTGTTCGCCGGCGTAACGGACACCCTTGCCTTTATACGGTTCCGGCGGATAGAAGCTGCGGATTTCCGAAGCCACTTTGCCGACAATCATCTTGTCCGGACCTTCAATCGTCAATTTCGTGTTTTCCTCGACCGTCACTTTGATCTGGTCAGGAATGTTATAATTGATCGGATGTGAATAACCCAGGGTCAGGTTCACGATTTTACCCGTGACGGCGGCTTTGAAACCGACGCCCTGAATTTCAAGTTTTTTGACGAAACCTTCGGAGACGCCTTTGATCATGTTATTGACCAGCGCGCGGCTCAAGCCGTGCAACGCCTTCGACTGTGCATCTTCACCAGCGCGGCTGACGACCACATTGGTGCCGTCAACTTTCAAGCTGGTGCGCTGCGGCAAAGCCCAGTTCAATTTGCCCTTCGGACCTTCCACTGAAACTTGCTGGCCTTTGATTTCCACCTTGACCTTGGCGGGGATGGCAATCGGCTGTTTTCCAATACGTGACATAAAATTTATTACCAGATGTGGCAGAGCAATTCACCGCCGAGGTTTTTCTTGCGCGCCTGTGTATCCGTCAGCAGACCTTCCGAGGTTGAGACGATCGCCACGCCCAGGCCGCCGAGGACACGGGGAATTTCCGTCGCACCAACATACTTGCGCAAACCCGGCTTGCTGACGCGCTTGAGGCCTTCAATGACGCTTTTTTTACCCTGATATTTCAGGTGAATCTTGATCTGCTTCTTCTTGGCATCGCCTTCGACCGCCACTTCAGAAACATAACCTTCGCTCTTCAAAATCTTGGCCACACTTTCCTTGATCCGCGAATGCGGCAGGACTATCACCGGCAACAGCGCACGTCCGCCATTGCGGATGCGGGTCAACATATCAGAAATCGGATCGCTCATATTTTATTCTTTCGTCCTGCGTTTCGGCCTCAACGGAGACCGACAGCCAGCACGCATCAATTTTTACCAACTTGCCTTCGTCACACCAGGAATCAGACCGTTCAGCGCAGCTTCACGGAATGTCAAACGGGACACACCAAACTTGCGCCAGTAACCACGGCGGCGACCACTCATCGCGCAGCGGTTCACCAAACGAGTTGGGCTCGCATCGCGCGGCAATTTCGTCAGGCCGGCGTAATCTTTTTTCGCCTTCAGTTCAGCGCGGATCGCGGCGTATTTTTTCACCGTTTCCGCTTTGCGCTTATTGCGCTCCAACCATGCTTTTTTGGCCATAAAAATCTATTTATTTTTCCGCGAAAGGAAAACCCATCAGTTTCAACAGGTCATGCGCGTGCCCATTGTCACCCGCCGTGGTCACGATGGTAATATCCATCCCCTGGGTGCGCTTGACTTTTTCCAATTCGATTTCAGGAAAAATTGACTGGTCGTTGACACCAAAGGTGTAATTGCCCCGGCCGTCAAACTTGCGCGGTGACAATCCGCGGAAATCGCGAATCCGCGGCAAAGCCGTCGCCACCAGGCGGTCAAAAAATTCAAACATCGTATCGCCGCGCAAGGTCACGCGGCAGCCGATCGGCTGGTTTTCACGCAACTTGAACTGGGCGATCGCCTTGCGGGACTTGCTGATGACCGGCTTGCGACCAGTGATCAGCGTCAAATCTTTCGAGGCGTCTTCCATCGCGCCCTTTTCCAGTGACGCGCTGATGCCCATGTTCACGACGATCTTAACGAACTTCGGAATCTGATGGACATTCGTGTAGTTGTGCTTCGCCTTCAGCGCCGGCACGACTTCGCTGTTATATTTTTCAAAAAGTCTGGATTTCATTTTCTTGGGTCACGGATTTGGCCGTGACAAAATTGGTCAATTAATAATTTAGGCGGCGGCGGCAACGGCTTTTTTCACATTGGAAATATGGATCGTGCCTTCACGGGTAACGATCGCGCCTTGCGGATTTTCCCGGCTCTTCGCCGTATGGCGTTTGATTAACTGCAGGCCTTCGACCACCACGCGCGATTTTTTCGGCAACACGTTGATGATCTTGCCCTGCTTGCCTTTTTCCTTGCCGGCCAGCACGACGACTTGATCGCCCTTTTTAACATGCAATTTTGACATAACTTTCAAATAACTTCCGGCGCGAGCGAAATGATCTTCATGAACTTCTTCTCACGCAATTCGCGAGCGATCGGACCAAAGATACGCGTGCCCTTGGGGTTCAATTCCTTGTCAATGATCACGCAGGCATTGCGGTCAAAGCGCAGATAGGAACCATCTTCGCGGCGGATGATGTGCCGGGTGCGGACGACGACCGCGTCATGCACTTCGCCTTTTTTCACCGAACCATCGGGCGCAGCTTCCTTGATGTGCACCTTGATGACATCACCGATGCCGGCATAAGTTTGATTGCGGCCCAAGACGCCGATGTTCCAAGCGACCTTGGCACCGGTGTTGTCCGCGACATCCAGACTGGAACGAACTTGCAACATAATCTTATAATTAAGCCGCGACGAGGTCTTCCGCATTGCGCTCGACGACTTCGACGAGCTTCCAACGCTTCAGTTTCGAAAGCGGACGGGTTTCTTCAATGCGCACGGTATCGCCAATCTTGGCTTCCGCCTTTTCATCATGCGCGTAAAATTTCTTGTAGGCGGTGACAATCTTTTTGTATTGCGGATGCGGGAAACGGCGTTCCACGCGCACCACGATGGTCTTCGCCATCTTGTTCGAGACGACTTCGCCGACGCGTTCCTTGCGGACGCCGCGCGCGGTTGTATTTTTGATTTCTTCAGCCATACGAAATTATTTTGTCGCCGCCACTTTCGCCTTGTTGCCCAATTCGGAAATGCGTGTTTCCACCCGGGCGATATCTTTGCGCAGGGTGCGCAGGCGCGCCGGTTTTTCCAATTGCGCGCTCGCCTGCTGCAAACGCAGCGTGAACATTTCCTGCCGGAGATCACGGCCCTTGGCCGACAATTCCACCAGCGTCAAATCCTTTAGTTCTGCAAATTTCATAACAAATTCCTCAAGCCATGCGATGGCGCGAAACAAATTTCGTTTTAATCGGCATCTTGGTTGCCGCCAGGCGCATGGATTCACGCGCTTCCGCTTCCGTGATCCCGTCCACTTCGAACAGAATGTTCGCCGGACGGATAACTGCCACCCAGCCTTCGAGTGGAGCTTTGCCCTTACCCATCCGTGTTTCCAACGGCTTTTTCGTGAACGATTTCTGCGGGAAAACCCGGATCCACATCTTGCCTTTGCGCTTCATGTTACGGGTGATCGCCACGCGCGCGGATTCAAGCTGCTTGGAGTCCATCCAGCAACGTTCCAACGCCATCAAACCGTATTCGCCGAAAGCGACCGTGCTGCCGCGGATGGCCGTGCCCTTGCGGGAACCGCGGTGCATCTTGCGAAACTTTACTCTTGCCGGTTGCATTGCCATAAAAAATTCTTTCTAAAAAATCAGGCCGCTTTGTTGTCAGCCGCCACTTCCTTCTTCTGCGGTTTGTTTTCGCCCTTGCAAATCCAGCACTTCACGCCGAGTTTGCCGTAAACCGTCAAGGCTTCAGCGAAGCCGTAATCAATGTTCGCCCGGAGCGTATGCAACGGCACGCGACCCCAGTGATACATTTCGGTACGGGCCAGTTCAGCTCCGCCCAAACGGCCGGCGCAACGAATCTTGATGCCTTCCGCACCCGAATCTTTTGCCATCTGCAACGCCTTCTTCATCGCGCGACGGAAGGAGACACGGCGCTCAAGCTGCAATGCGATGTTTTCCGCAACCAACTGCGCATCAAGATCGGGCTGCTTGACTTCGACGATGTCAACGTAAACTTCTTTGCCGGTCTTTTTGCTCAATTCTTCCTTGAGCTTGTCAATCTCCGAGCCTTTGCGGCCAATGACCACACCAGGACGAGCCGTCATGATGGTCACGCGGCAACGGTTCGTCGCGCGTTCAATCAAAATGCGCGGCACGGAAGCCGTTTCTAATTTCTTCTTGAGCAAGGTCCGGATTTCGCGGTCCTCATTCAACAGCGCGCCAAATTCTTTCTTATTGGCATACCACTTTGAGCGCCAGTCTTTATTGACCGCAACGCGCAGACCGATTGGATTAGCTTTTTGGCCCATAACTTATTCGTCGGACAAAGTGATTTTGATGTGGCAACGGCGTTTGATGATCGGACCGGCAGAACCACGCGCTTTCGGCGTGAACCGCTTCAGACTGGTCGCGGTGCCGGCAACCGCTTCCTTGATGCGCAAGGTTTCCGGGCGCATCTTGTTGTTGTTTTCCGCATTGGCGATGGCGGAGTGCAAGGTCTTGGCGACGAAACGCGCACCTTTGCGCGGCACGATGGCCAGAATCGACTCGGCTTCCAACGCAGGCAAACCTTGGATTTGCCGCACGACTTCGCGCATTTTCTGCGCGGACATCGGGATATTTTTGGTGATGGCGAAAACTTCCATAAAAACTATTTGGCTTCCGCCTTCGCGGTGTGGGCGCCGTGCTTCTTGAACGTGCGCGTAAGTGAAAATTCACCGAGCTTGTGACCCACCATGTTTTCGGTCACGAACACCGGGTTAAAAACTTTTCCGTTGTGGACCGTGAACGTCAGACCAACGAATTCCGGCGTGATCGTCGAACGGCGCGACCATGTTTTAATCGGCGTCTTTTGGTTCGCCGCTTTTGCCTTGTGGACTTTAGCCAACAAGCTGTCCTCTACAAATGGACCTTTTTTAATCGAACGTCCCATAAAAAATTATTTGGTCTTGACCGGCAATCCGTTGCGACGGACCACGATGAAACGGTTGGATTGTTTATATTTGGCGCGGGTTTTACCACCCTTGGCCACCTTGCCCCAAGGCGACATAAGTTGTTGCCAACCGCCACCACCCTTGGATTTACCCTGACCGCCGCCGTTCGGATGGTCAACCGGGTTACGCGCCATACCGCGGGTGATCCCACGGATACCGCGATGACGGGAACGACCCGCCTTGCCGAGAACCACGTTTTCGTGTTCCGTGTTACCAACCTGGCCGATCGTCGCGTAGCATTCTTCGTTGATCTTGCGGATTTCGCCGGAGGGCAAACGAATCTGCGCGTAACCTTCGTCACGCGACATTAACGTCGCCGAACCGCCCGCCGAACGGACCATCTGGCCGCCCTTGCCGGGAATCAATTCAAGATTATGGATCGCCGTGCTGACCGGGATCGCCTTGAGCGGAAGCGCATTGCCAACTTCAGGCGCCGCAGCCGGGCCGCTGGAAATTTTCTTGCCAACCTGAATACCAACGGGAGCGATGATATAACGCTTTTCACCGTCGATGTAGTTCAGCAACGCCAGACGCGCAGAACGCATCGGATCATATTCAATCGCTTCAACCACGGCTTCGACACCATGCTTGTTGCGCTTGAAATCAACGATACGAATCTTTTGCTTGTGACCACCGCCGATACCGCGAGCCGTGACGCGGCCATAAGCGTTGCGTCCACCGGTTTTCTTGCGGATTTCGACGAGGGACTTCTCCGGCTTCGTCTTGGTAATATCGCTGAAGTCCGCGATTGTGATGTATCGCGTGGACGGCGTCAGCGGTCTAAATGTTTTAACTGGCATAATGCAAAAAAGTTTTTTATCAGCAACTTTGAAGTAAGCAGGGCCATCAATCCTGTCCCGGTGAGGGAATCAGTTATCGGTCCAGCAAACATGCTGTCCTGCGGCCTTTCGGACGTCGAGGAGCGCGTAGATTATCAAAGTGGCAATCACATGCAATACTTTTTTTAAGTTTTTTTCATCGATCCGACGATTTATCCAAAAACCACCCATTTTCAGGTGTTTATTCTTTCAACTTCCCGACTCCAACCCGCTCTCTTATGGCAAAGAAATAGTTTCAAATAAATGCCCGGCTGTGGCATCTAACTTATGTGCGAGTTATTTTTAGCCGTTTATACAGTCTGGTCACGGCCAGTTTTTTATTGCTGCCAGCATTCGCCACCGCCGCGCATACGCAGGTTGAATTGTCATTATCCGCCGATACCGCGCGGCCCGGCGATACGATTTGGGCGGGCGTGGACCTGAAAATGGATCCGGGTTGGCATACCTATTGGAAGAACGCCGGCGACTCGGGCATTGCCACCACGATCAAATGGGATTTGCCGGCCGGTATCACGGCTGGTGATATCCAATGGCCACTGCCGAAAAAACTTCCCCCGGCCGAAATCACCACTTATGGCTACGAAGACGAAGTGATGCTGCTCGTACCACTCACGATCGCCACCAATCTAGATCCGGGCACCCGGGAATTGTCAGCCAAGGTTGCGTGGCTCGAATGCAATGAAAGTTGCGTGCCAGCCAATCAATCCGTCCAAGCCAAATTGACCATCGGCAGCGCGACCAAAACTTCAGCGGCGGCAACCGCCATTGAAGCATGGCAGCATAAAGTGCCACAAACCAACGCACATTATGCGTTTCATGCGCAATGGGAACAAACAACCAACGGCGATACCCGTCCCTTGGTGTTTAGAAATGGTGATGGCAACGCCGATAAAAACATCAAGCTGGATGCAGTGGATTTCTTCCCCGACGCCAGCGACAATTATGCCGTAGCCTCGCCAACGGAAATCATTTCCGCCATGTCAGCGGACATCCGCATCCGCAAGCTGGTCAAAAAGTATTCCGGCGACTGGCCAACAAACATTTCCGGTGTGATGGTGCTTGGCTCAGGCTCCCAACGCATCGGTTATGCGATCAATACACCCATTGCTGAACCGGCGACAAAACCAGCGATTATTCCCGCACCCGTCACCAAACCGTCTGGAGTTACTCCGGCTTCGGCTGGCCAAGTACCCGCACTGCCGACGAAATCTCTTTGGTTGATGCTGCTCTACGCCTTTATCGGCGGCCTGATCCTTAACATCATGCCCTGCGTGTTGCCGGTGATTGCGTTGAAGATTTTTGGGTTCGTCAACGAAGCGAAAAGTGAGCCACGCCATGTCCGAAAACTCGGACTAGTTTACGCGCTTGGCGTCATCGTCTCGCTCATGGTACTCGCTGCGATCGTTATCGGAGTCAAGGCCAGCGGCCTGATCCCGACGTGGGGCATGCAATTTGGCAGTCCGGTTTTCCTGGTGTGCCTGACCACGCTGATCACGCTAGTTGCCCTGAATCTATTTGGTGTTTTTGAGGTCACCCTTAGCGGGCGGGCACTCGATCAGGCCAGCGGCCTGGCCTCCCGGCCAGGTGCCGCCGGCGCATTTTTTAATGGCGTACTCGCCACCACCCTCGCCACACCCTGCACCGCGCCTTTTCTCGCACCGGCGCTCGGTTTTGCTTTTGCGCAAAACTACGGCGTTATCGTCGCATTTTTCCTCGCCATCGGTTTCGGCCTGGCTTCGCCGTATGTTTTGTTGAGTTGGCATCCAGCATGGTTAAAATTCCTTCCCAAACCGGGTGCCTGGATGGAGAAATTCAAGATCGCCATGGGGTTTCCGATGCTGGCCACGGTCATGTGGCTGTTCTTCATCGCCGGCAGCAGCTTCGGCCAGGACATCGCATGGCTCGGCGGCTTTTTGGTCGTCGTGGCGCTGGCCGCGTGGATTTTCGGTGAATTTGTCCAACGTGGCCGCAGCCGTAAAACTCTGGCCACCATCATCGCCCTGCTCCTGCTCGTCGGCGGTTATGTTTTCATTCTGGAAAAAGAACTGAATTGGCGTGCGCCACAAATTGAAACCAAAACCGGAGGGGCGACGAAAGCATCTCCGGACGGCATTGACTGGCAACCCTGGTCGCCGGAAGCCGTTACGCAAGCGCGCGCCGCCGGTCATCTGGTGCTGGTGGATTTTACCGCCGACTGGTGTCTGACCTGCCAGGTGAATAAAAAAACCAGCATTGAAATTCCGTCCGTCCGTAAAAAATTGAAAGATTTGAATGCCGTTACGTTGATCGGTGACAATACCCATTCTCCTGCCAGTATCGCGCAAGAGTTGCAACGCTTTCAACGCGCCGGCGTGCCGCTGGTTCTGGTTTATCCGAAGAACTCTGACGCTCAGCCGATTGTTTTACCGGAAATTTTGACCCCCGGCATTGTCCTCGACGCGCTTGATCAAGCGGCAAAATAAATTCTGTTTGAACCAAAACCAGCAGCATCCATCTAAATTGAAGCAATTGAAATTAATATTGATGCCATGAAAAAAATCTTCGCCCTGTTTGCTGCTTTGACCCTGACTGTGTCCGCCTTTGCGGTGGAGATCGGCAAACCTGCTCCCGATTTCACCGGCACCGACATCAATGGCCACGCGATTCATTTAAGCGATTACAAAGGCAAGATTGTGGTCTTGGAATCTTATAATTCTGATTGTCCGTTTTGCCATAATCAATACGCCAGCGGCGCCGTCCAGGAATTGCAAAAAGAATTCACCGCCCAAGGCGTCGTGTGGTTGCTGGTAGATTCGGTAAACACAAATAATTTTAGCTATCGTTCACCGGAGCAAGCGCGCACTGAATGGTCCCAGAAGAAGATGAATGCCGCGGCGTGGCTCGACGATCATACCGGCGTCATCGGCCACCTTTACGAAATGAAAACCACGCCGCATATGTTCGTGATCAATAAAGATGGCACGCTCGCTTATGAAGGCGCCATGGATGATCATCCGCAACCCTTCGGCGATCCGCGTAAGGCGAAGAATTATGTCCGCGCTGCCTTGGATGAATTACTCGCCGGCAAACCCGTTACGGTAGCGCAGACCAAACCCTACGGTTGCGCGGTTCATTACGCAGACTGAAAGCAGTTAAGCACTCCAGAAAATCCGCCTATAGCAAACACAATAGCATTGGCATCAATGGTGGCTTTGGCTGCGCTGCGGCCAAAGTCGTCGCCGAGCGCAGCGTCAGGCGACGAACGGTTGCGCGCCTAACTGCCAACCCCACGCCACAAAGTGCCAGCGTTGCCGGCATAATGGGTCGCAGCGCAACCCATTCCACCCATCACAGAAATAGGTCATCGCAAAGAGCAGTTACAGCTTTTATGGAAGCTCAATGCTTATTTGGTCCCCGGCTTATTCGGTGCCTCCGGTTTATTCAGTTCCGGCTTCGGCTTGGGTTTTTCCAAGGGGGCAAAACCAAATTCTTTCAAAAACCAATCGGTTGGTGCTGAAATGGTTATTGGCCGCCGCGTAAAAGTGTCCTTGTAAGCCAGCCGTATGGCGCGCAGCCCCAGGCGAAAACCTTTTTCCACGCGACCGTAAAGTTCATCACAGATGATCGGGCTGCCGGATTGCGCCAGATGCACGCGGATTTGATGCGTCCGTCCGGTCAATGGACTCGCCTCAATCAAGGTGAAGCGTTCATTGCTTTGCAGCACGCGAAAATGGGTTTCCGATTCCTTGCCTTCCTCCGATAAATCCACCCGCATCCGGCCAAAATTTTTCGGGTCGGGTCCCAAGGGCAAGTTGCAGGTCCATTCCGGCTCGCGCGGCTGGCCTTCGATCACGGCAAGATACGTCTTTTCCATGCGCCGCGATTCAAACATGTCACCCATCGCCCGCATCGCGCCTTCGCTTTTGGCAAACAACATCACGCCGCTCGTATCCGCATCCAGCCGGTGAACATGGCGCAGATAGGTCAGGTTGCGTGATCTGGCCCAGAAATCATCGGCGCGCATGGATGAATCAATCGCCGCCTGCAAATTCCAATTCGTCTGGCGCCACGTATGCGGCACGAGCATCCAGCCGCGCGGCTTGTCAATTGCCAGCACCGCCCGATCCTCATAAATGATGGAAATCGGATCGCAGCCCGGCAGTTCGATAAATTTGGGTTTCATAATAATGAATGAATGGTAGGGACAAGCTTCGCGAGTCCCTTAAAACCTCAGGATCGTTTCCAAGCCATTTTCGGGGGCTCTGGTAAACCTTGCGCCCGCAAGGCCGTCCGGAAATGCAGCTTGGAAACCTTGGCCAATTCTTCGGCCCCGCGCGTCGCCACAAATTCCTTCGCTGCCGCGTCCACCGCAGCGCTCGCGCCTTTCGGAAATTTCATCTGAAATTGCTGCTCCAGTTTGGCCAGGCCCTTCACAAATTCGTCCCGCGCCAAAATGGAGGCAGCGGCGACCGCGACATCCTCTTCCGCCTTGTGCCGCTGGACCAATTCAATTTCGCGGCCCGCCGTCATCAACGCTTTTTCGATCACGCTTTTGCTGGCGGCAAACTGGTCGCTGATGGCCCGCACCGGCAGAGGATTCATCTGATACCGCTTGCCCATCAGATTTTCGATCACGCGCGCGTGGCCCCAGGCCAGCATCGCATTGACCGACCGCATCTTCGTATAAAGCCGGTTGTAGGCTTCGTTACCCATAACCACCGTGTCCACTACGCAACCGGGGGTGTGGCGGATTTTTTCGGCGAGTTCAGAAATTCTTTTGTCGCTGGAAATATTCTTGGAATCGCGCACACCCAAATCTTTCCAGGCATTGATCACGGCTTCGTTCACATACACGCCCGCGATGCACAACGGCCCGAAGAAATCGCCCTTGCCGCTTTCATCCACCCCGAACCTCGGCAGCAGCAGCTCGGGATTCAGCACTGTTTCATAGCCGAGTTTGACCTGCTTGAGGATTTCCGGTTCCAGGAGAAATTCGACAAACTCCTGCGTGCCTTTGCCTTGCACCACCAGTTTGCCGCTCTCGTAAAACACGACATTGCACTTAAGCGACTCAAAGGCGAAACGCGCATAGGGCACCGCGCGCGGCTTCCAATCCCGCGCCACCAGTGCAGCCTGCAACGCCGACGCCTGATCGTCGGTGAGTTTGCCGGTATAGATGGTGAGCGGTTTCACGCCGGAAACTCTAACCACAAAGGCATCCAGGCACAAAGTTTTTGACGCGAATGAACCAATTGCTTAGAGCGTTTTCTATTTGAATAGCCCAATTAAGGATAACCACTTGGAGGCGTAATATAGCCGGGTGGAATGGGTTGCATTGCAACCCATTATGCCGGCAACGCCAGCGCTTTGCGGGGATCTGCGATGATTGGGCGCGCAACGATTCGTCACCTGACGCTGCGCTCGGTGACGACTTTGGTCGCAGCGCAACCAAAGCCACCAACTTGAAAGAACTTTACCCTCAAGCTTGGCAGCGGTTTTAAATTGAATGGAGCGGACCAGCCAAGCCAATAATTACTGGGTCTGCACCCGGTAGAATTTCTGCGGTTGATTCGGAACGACCGTCACCGGTGACAGCGTGGTGTTGGTGGTCCACGGACCGGCGAGATTCGTCGCTTCCAGCAGTTTTCCGTTGCCCGGCCAACTGAAAATAAGGCTGCCACTGCTCATCCGATTCGTCAGCGTGATGTCGTAGAAAATACCGGTGGCTGCGCTATAAAGTGTGGCCACCTGATTCGCTGTCAACGCTTGGGCAAACATCGCCACATCGGACACGCTGCCGCTAAAAAAATTATTGCCCGTCTGGATTGAACCAATCCTTAAACTGGGAGGAGCAGTCCGCGCACCAGCCGGCCCCGTCGTACTGCTGTCAAAAGCGCCGTCAATAAATATGCTCATCAACCCCGAACCGGCATTGCGGGTCACAATCACCTGATGCCACAAGTTGTTATTAATGAGTTTTATCGAAGTCAAAGTCGTATCAGGATTGCCCACGCCAAAGCCGATTTTGCTGCCAACCAGGGCCACGCCAAAATCGTTTTGCGTCCCGCTCACCTCGCCATCCACCAAGCCTTCGCCGTTATACCAATTCGGAGTCCCCCCGGTGGCGCCGGTGCGAACCCAGAACATGATGGAAAAATCGGTATCGCCAATGACCCGGGGAATCTGGGTATAACCGGTGGCTCCGTTGTAAAGCACGATCCGGTGCGGCGTGCCAAAACCCGCGCCAATGGCGCCACCTGTCGTTAGCAGAAAGCTGCCACCGTAAGTCCCATTATTGCCGCTGACCAAATCATAAGCAACCGGGCCGGCCGTTTCATTCAGCGGCCAATAGGCCACCGGACTCAAGTTGAACGCCCAGCCGAAATATGAACCGGGCATGACGCTCACCGGATTGGAATTGGTGCTTTCATTCAACGTGCCTTGCGCGGAAACGGCAAAATAATAAATACTGCCATTCGCCAGTTGCGTGACGATAAAATTGGTTCCCGCCGTGCTGCCCACCAGCGAGTAACTGCCATTGCTGACCGATGCCTGATGGATGTTGTAATTCGTCGCCCCCGGAGAAGGGTTCCAACTCAAACGCACCGTGGCATTGGTTCCAGCGACCGCCGCCATACCGGCAGGTGGCGACAATGGCGCCGTGGCCGGCATGCCGCTCACCGCCAAAATTGCGGTAGTTTGTGTGCCGCCCGCTCCCGTCGGATTGGAAAACGTGATGGTAGAAATCGGTAATGAGAGCCCTTGGGCGGCAAGGTTAATGGATGTCTGATAGAGGTTCGGATTCGAACTGCCATTATCTTCTGCCGTGAGGCTTGAGCCTAATTTCAAACGACCAAAGCCCTGGATGGCGACATTGGTCACGACATAAAACCAATCCTGGCAATTAAACGCATAGACCGGGCTTTTTGTGCCGTTGCTGAACGTTAAATAAAATGTTCCCTGCCCGCCGCCGTTGGCCGAAGCCGCCAGAATCGCAATGGAATTGAGCGGTTGCGGCGAACTAAACGTGAGGGTGCCGGACTTGGAATACGTATCACCCAGCATCAACGCGTTCATTGCCCCATACGGTGCAAAACTGAAGGCCGTGAGATTATCGCTCAAGCTGGTGAATGTGCCGCTCAACGGCAATCCGCGCGTGCTGCTGCTCAAACCTTGCTGGTAAAGACTATAATTATTCGGCAGGTCAAAACCGGTCGCGCCGGGAGCCCCGCTGGTCGCATTGTTACTGGCGATGATGCCCGCATTCCAGCCGGATAATTTCAATGGCCAATTCGCAATGGCCGTATTCAAAGTGAAGGTGCGGGTGAGTGCTACTCCGCCGGTGGTTTGATTCGTGAAAACGAGGTTGGCCGTATAAAATCCCGCCGCCAGATTAGTCGCCACATCCGTTTTCAAACTCGCCGTGACCGTCGCCGTTGCGCCGGCGACCAAGGCGCCTACGCTGCTTGAAACGCTCAACCAGGTGGAGGTATTACTCAGGCTCCAAATGAATGTACTAGCCGTGCCATTACTCAAGGTGAACGTCGTGCTCATCGGCAACGCGAGAGAATTGAACGCCGCCACCGCCGCAAACCCATTCGTCGGCATGACCAATGGCTGAAACCGGTAAAACGCCGATAAAATCCAACCGGCATATTGCGACATCTCACTGGCATTCGCCGGCGGCGTGCAGCCGGAGCAGGAAGGCCAGAGAAAACCCCCGTCCCCACCCGCACTGCTCCAATTCACCATGTTTGTATAAAACACGGACGTCCGTTCGGAATCCCAATATCCGGCAATGACTTTCAAACCCGAAAAATAACTATTCCAACTCCCCGGATCATTACCCCCGCCGCCATCGTAACATTGAAGGTAAATCTGATCGCAATTGGTGCCGACCCCGTTGTAAACCGCCTGCCAGTAACTGGGATTGGTATAAGGGCACAGAGTGAGTTTCAATCCAGCGGCACCGCACATCCGGCCAAACTTGATGGCCGAAGCAGAGTCGTAAGCGGACTCGTCGTCACTATCAATCGCGTCCACGCCCAAGGCAGTTTTCAATGCCACCAGATTTCTCGCAATCACCGTGGTGGAGTTTGTACCATTGGCGGCGATCAAATTTTTGAGGTTCGTCCAACTGACATCCCCCCAACCGCCGATGCACATCTCAATCCGCTTGATGGTGGTCGGCGTAGTGCGGCATTGGTTCAGCAACGTTCCCCAATTGCTTGGCCCGACATAGACGCCATTGCTGCAGATCAACACGCCGCCGTTGTAAGTGAAATCGCCGTTCGTCGAAACACTCATGGTAAACAGGATCATCGTGGTGAAACCGGAGGCGCGCAGGCCGTTGATCTGCGAGGTCGTCAACCCGGCAGCACTGCCCATGGTGCCGTCACAGAAAATCATCGCCGTCGTCGCCGAAGCCCGGGGAACGAAATAGAAAAACTGGAGCGCTAGAAATAACGCCCCCACAAAAGACAACACTCTTGGTTTGATCATGTTTACCACCGGCCCAGTGCACACAGCCACGAGGCCGAAAATTCAGGTGAATGACCCAACGTAACACGAGTGGGGCCTGCCGCCAATGGCATAAATCGGCCACAATCAAAAAAAGGGCTTGTATACTTAACAAAGGCAGATTGGTTGAAAACCTAATGTTTGATTGGTTGGAATTAGCGTTTTGCGTGCGTTTGAGCTCCCGCCATTTGTTTTGGCTCTTCGAAGCTAGTTTTGGCTCAAAACTCCAGCATTATCAGCAATCCATGTGAAGCTTTCCCACACATAGGCGGAACAATGCGTTTGTTAAGTATACAAGCCCTATCAAAAAATCATCGGCCGCACCGATGCCAAAATGACACTATCATATCTTTTGACGCCGAAACGGGCACCGGTTACAAATCATCCGGCCAAAATCAGCAGCATCGCGATATGAAATCCCACTTTAAAAGTTTTGCCCTCGGCTTGAGTTTGGCATTCGTGCTTGGTTCGACCGTCAAATCCGATGCTTTTGCGCTGCTCGGGCCAGTTCAACCGTGGATGCAAGCTTCCAACGGGGTGATTGTTGCCGGCGACATCGGTGGCCCCATGTGCCTCAGCAACGAATATCGCTGGAATGTGCCGGCCGTGACTTATGGCTTCGACAAATCTTTTCTGGATTTCTTTGGCACCAATGGTGTGGCAGCCGTGGAAAGCGCCATTCAAATCCTGAATGATCTGCCACCAGCTTCACACATCACGTTGATGAATTATCCATTTAAAACGCAACAGGTAAATTACGCCGCGCAAGGGGCGAATCTCAATGATTTGAAATCGGAAACCCTCTCTTTGCTGCTGGAACAAATGGGGCTGACCAAGCCAACGCGATACGTCTTCGTTTTAAAACAATGGGATCCGATCTTGGCGACCACGCCGAGTATGGATCAATGGCCGGAAGGGACTATTCCAAATTACATCGTTCAAAGAAATTTTGACCCGCAAACCCTCGGCGCCACCAATTACGTCAATCACGCTTCTTACACCGGCCTCATTTCGGTTCAAGGCGATCAACAGAATATTTTAATATCGGCCCAAAATCCTTTGAACGACAACCCTTCTGTCGCCGACTTCAATTTATCCATCGGCGGATTTTACAGCGGTTTAACTTACGATGACGTCGGCGGACTGGCTTACTTGCTTTCAACCAACAACATCAACTACGAAAATTTATTGCCTGGGATCTATGGCGTGGGCACAAACTCGGGTTCGATCGTGAATGGTGCGTGGCGTCCGGGCGTGGATAAAATCACTTTCAGTCCACAACCCACAGACTCAGAAGGCACATTTCTCGCACTGACAAATACTTTCACCGATCATTACCTGACCAATGGCGTCTGGCAGCAGCAACAAGTTGCCCGCGTCATTTCCCAACCGGATTTCGTGTTTTCCGCCAACGATGTAGGATCCAGCGCTTCCGACGTCATATTTTTCACACGGACCGGCACGACCAACTGGTCGGACAATGCCGTCGCCAATGGGAACACAAACGGCGCCGGCCCGGGCGTGATCCAACCGCACGTTCAGATTGTTTTCAATAAACTCGGCCGTCAATTTGTTAGCTTGGCCGACGTTTCTGACGAACAGGTTAATGAGCAATCGCAGTTCTGGGGTTCATTCGATGACTCGACAAATGTGCCCGTGACCTATCCTATTACCCAAACGGGAGTGAATCCCACCACTATCATCCGGATGTGGCTTTCGTTTGCCGGAAAAACTCCAAGGGACTTTACCTGGACTGCCACCGGCGCCGCGGGCAGCCAATTCTCTCTGCAAACCTCAACCGATCTCGCCAGCTGGGTAAATCTTTTCACAATCACCAACGATGGAAGCGTTTGTACTTATTTGAACGAAAATCCTACCAGCACGACCCGGTTCTACCGTTTGGCGCCGCAATAGTCGGCGCTATTGGCATCAGCAATGGCCAGTTTTCTTCATTTAATCTTCCGTGGATTTCGGGTATTTCGCCCTTCGATAATTTGAACTCAAACCCAAAAACTAAAAATTTGAAATTGGTGGCTGCGTTGCTGGATTGGTTTGCCGCGAGCGCGCGTGATCTACCGTGGCGACGGACTCATGATCCCTATGCAATATGGATCTCCGAAATCATGCTGCAGCAGACACAGGTGAAGACGGTGATTCCTTTTTGGGAACGTTGGATGCGTGAATTGCCGACCATTGAAGCGGCCGCCCATGTGCGTTCAGACAAATTGCATAAGCTTTGGGAAGGGCTTGGTTATTACACCCGCGTCCGTAATTTGCAAAAAGCGGCACAGGTCATTTTAGAAAAACATGGCGGTAAATTTCCCGAAGCGCATGACGATATCCTGGCGTTGCCGGGTATTGGCCGTTACACCGCCGGCGCCATTGGCAGCATCGCTTTCAATCAACCAACGCCCCTCCTGGATGGCAATGTCATCCGCGTGCTGACACGGATTTTTGGCATCGCCGAAAATCCCAAGGAGAAAGCCACAAACGCACGCTTATGGCAGCTGGCTGAGGATTTAGTCATTCGCGCCAAAGAAACGGAGAAAAACTCTGTTTCATCGGCTGCACGCTCAGCGCCCGGAACCTATGCGTGCTCTCACCTCAATCAATCGTTGATGGAACTCGGCGCGTTGATCTGCACGCCGCGCCAGCCGCAGTGCCTGATTTGTCCGGTTAAAAAGCTCTGCATCGCGTTCAAGGAAAACCGTACGGATACGTTGCCGAACCTTGGCAAACGCGATGCCGCCACCACGCGAAAATTTACCGCATTTATCATCCACCGTGATGGGAAATTTCTGGTGCAACAACGCCCGGAAGGCATCGTGAACGCGCATCTGTGGGAATTTCCCAACGTGGAAGTCACTAACGAAATATCCACCCCGGAGAAGGTTTTCAAATCGCGCTTTGGATTTGCGCCCGGGAAGATTTCACCGCTGCTCACGGTAAAGCATTCTATTACCCGTTATCGGATCACACTGGAAGCCTTCCTGGTTCAACCTGGGGCTTCGGCAAAAGCGGCCATGGCTTCCGCGCCGGGAGTCTGGGTTTCGGCAACCGAATTGGATGCGCTGGCCTTTTCCAGCGCGCACAAAAAACTGGCGGGCGCCGCCATCAATAGTATCTTGTCCGACCGATGATCTACTTCGATTACAACGCCACCGCGCCGGTCATGCGCGAGGCGCGCGAGGCTTGGTTGGACGTCACCGAAAAAACCGGTGGCAATCCGTCATCCATGCACCAGGCCGGCACCCGCGCCGCCAATTTGCTCGCCGAGGCGCGCGAACAACTCGCTGCCTATCTTGGCTGCCAACCGGCCGACATCGTCTGGACCAGCGGCGCGACCGAGGCGAACAACATGGTGATGCATCATTTCGCCAAAAAATTGCCGCCAACCGAACAAATCTTTGTCTCGGCGATTGAACATCCGTGCATTGATGATTCATCGAAACATTATTTTGGCAAACGGGTGAAAACCATTCCGGTATTGACCGACGGTGTGGTGGATATCGACTGGCTCACCGCTGAGCTTGCCGACAAACGTCCCGGATTGGTGGCCGTGATGGCCGCCAATAATGAAACCGGCGTCATCCAGCCATGGCGGGAAATTCTCGCGATGTGCCAGGCTTACGAAGTGCCTTTCTTCACCGATGCGGTGCAGTTCATCGGTAAAATGCCCTGCGATGGTTTGGGCGATTGCGATTATGTCACGGGTGCCGCGCATAAGTTCGGTGGTCCGCGGGGAGTGGGTTTTTTGAAGATCCCACATCGCAGTCAGATCACGCCCCTGCTCCATGGCGGCAAACAGGAAAACGGCCGCCGCGCCGGAACCGAAAACGTCGCCATCATCGCCGCGATGATGGCCGCGCTGGCCGTGCGTGAAAAACAGATTTCCCGCAACGAACATTTGCTGCGCAAATTGTGGCGCGATAATTTTGAAACGCGCTTCCTGCGCCTGTTGCCCGGCGCCAGCATCCTCGGCCAGAACCAACCGCGCTTATGGAATACCGTTTCGGCCTTGATGCCGGATGGTGACCGTAAGTTGGAATGGGTCATCCGCCTCGATAAGGCTGGATTTGCCGTTTCGACCGGTTCCGCCTGTACCACGGGCAAAGAAGCGCCGTCGCATGTTTTATCCGCCATGGGTTATAAGGCGGCGCAAGCCGTGCGCGCCGTGCGTTTCAGTGCCGGTTGGGAGACAACCGAAGCCGACTGGGAAACTTTGCTCGTGGGATTGGAAAAAATCCATGCCGAAATGCAGCACAAAGGGTAAAGATTGAAATACTATTTAGGTGTTAGATAAGTTTTTTAAAGTTTTCAAAATTTCACGGAACCATTCTTGGTCACCTTGCCATTCTTGGTCGCTTGCACGCTTGGCAGAGCTAAAAATAATTAGTGAGCCTAAATCTTCTTTTTCGGAGATTTCTGTGTTTTGAAATCTGCCCATCAATGGATCAAGCACTTTTTTAAGTTCATCTTTCTTTCCTGCAAAATTCAAACCACAAATCCAAACAGAAATACGACTTGGCTCGTATCCAAACCAAATAAGACGATCTTCGGTGTACGCATTAAGCCATTTAAAACGATCCACAGATTTTCTGACTTCAACCCCAAACGCCTGGCTGCTTATTTTGAGGTCGGCAGTGTGTGTTCCAAGATCAAGCTCGCTGTCGGTTTGCAACGAATCCAAAACACCCTTCATTTCAAATACGTTCGTAGCGTATTTAGCCAAATCTTTTTTCATAAACATTCGTCCTTTTAATTCGTTAATTTCCAAAGTCATGGCGAGGCAATCCAACAAATCCTTAACCATGGGTGATTCCAACAATAAATCATCCAATAAATTCTTCCAAACCTTCGACGAACATTTGATGTTTAAGTTTGAAGTTAACAATGTCCGATTTTCGCTATTTGGAGACTGTTCCAAAATCACATATTTCTTTGTGCTGCTTTGAGCATATTTCTTTTCGATTTGATAGCCGTAGCCAGTCCGCTCTTTAAAAAATTCGGCTTTAGAATAATTCTGGTGATTTTCCAATGGCGCTCCCACTTTGAATTCTAAAATAATTACTTCTGATTCGCCTTCCAAAGCCAAGTCAGCACATCCATATGGCTGAATATGAATTTTATAGCCTTTGGCTTTTTCCACGTCGTTGACGTCACAAATTTGCTTTAGAAAATGAACTTTGAAATCCGTATCGTATTTCATGGCAAAGGCCACTGCTGATACGGCAAAAAGTTCTTTTTGCTCGTTACCGTCTCCGTCCAAGGGCGAATGTTTTCCCCGACGGTACAAATATGAAAATGCTGGTTCGTTGGCCATAAATTTAATTTTTTGAAATTTTTGACGGGATAACCATCAAAGACGATTAAAATGTTTCGGCTTCAAACGGCATTTTTCTTTAACATTTTTACCAACAACTTCTCTTCCTGCACACTTTCAATTTCAACCCGCAACGCCCAATACCGCGCATACGCGTTGGCGAGAAAACTTCTCATACTTGGATATGCTGCCGTTCTAATGGCATCTGACATCAATGGGATTGCTGCCGCCAGTTTGTTCATTTTCTTCAAGCGAAGCCAACAATTCCAAACCAGCAAGATTTCGACAATCCCTGTGCTTCGGGTAATTTGCTTTGGCGCATAATACAAAGTCGCGTTTGGCTCTTTAACGTATCTGTCAAAGAAAACCAACATGTTGAATCGCGCCTTTTTCCGCTCACCCGCATTAAGAGGTTCATAAGCGGTTCCCAATAATTCCCGCCATTCGCGCGGACGCCGGGCAAATTTATCAATTGCGTTATAGCAATCTTCAAAAACTTTCCCTGAAAGCTTTGGTCTCTGAAGAATTCTGCGGGCTAAGGCCAGTGACTGTTTGCCCATTCCCAATCTGAGGTAGCCGCTTAACTCGTTTTCTTCAACTTTGGTCAAATTCTTTACGGACTGAATTTTTCTTGAATCTGATCGTTTCATGCCTTGAATTTATCCAACTGCCAAGGACAAAGGCTGTCCATGAAGATAAATTTGTTCATTCGAAATATGACACAAAGACTTGAATCCTTGCGCATCGCAGGTGTCAAAGCTAGGGTTGTGAGAGCAAGAACCAAATTTCAAAATTATGATGACCCGCCGCCAAGCTATCAAGACCACTGCCCTCGCGGGGGCTGCTCTCGCTGTTGCTCCGGCGATGGCACAGGCCCAACCGACCGCGCCTGCTGCTTCGTTGCCTACGCCGTTCACGCTCCCGGCCCTGCCGTATGCCTATGATGCACTTGAGCCGCACATTGATGCGGAAACAATGCACATCCATCACGACAAACATCATGCGGCGTACGTGGCGAATCTGAATAAGGCCTGGAGTCAGATGGCTTGGGGTGGAGCATTGCCGACGTTTGACTATCTCGAAAACAACTGGCTGAAAAACGAAAAGTTCCTTTCCGAAAATCCCGCGATCCGCAATAACGGCGGCGGCCATTACAATCACTCGCTCTTTTGGAAAATGATGAAGCCGAATGGCGGCGGCGCACCGTCAGGCGATCTGGCAAAGGCGATTGATTCCGCTTTCGGTAGTTTTTCCACCTTCAAGGATAATTTCAGCAAAGCCGCGCTTGGCCAGTTTGGTAGCGGTTGGGCGTGGCTGGTTCTCGACGGCAAAACTTTAAAGATCATGCCGACGCCGAATCAAGACACACCACTGAGTTTGGGTAAAACTCCCTTGCTGGGCATTGATATCTGGGAGCATGCCTATTATCTCAAATATCAAAACAAGCGCGCGGACTACATCAGCGCCTGGTGGAATGTCGTGGATTGGGATTTTGCCGCTGATCGTTTGGCCAAAGCCAGCGCGTGATCGGGATTTAAAAAAATGTCTCAGAAAAATCGCAACCGGTTGCTGGTCCTGCTCATCGTCGCCCTGCCGATCTTGATTTTTGCCGGCTTTTTGATTTCTGAAATCATCAAGCCGACACCGGTTTCCTTGATCTCGCCCAATTCAGTGACGAACCCCGTTCAATCACCGCGATAAACGGCGCGGGCGGTACAGGTTTCGGCCACCACCACTTCCGTCAGCAGGGGCAATTTCGGCTTCAACTTTTTCCAGATCCAGATTGCGATGATCTCGCTCGTCGGATTTTCGAGGCCGGGAATCTCATTGAGATAATAATGGTCCAATTTTTCCCAGAGCGGTTTGAAGGCGGCTTTGATATCAGCGTAATCCATTAGCCAGCCGAGTTTCGGATCACATTCTCCCGCCACGGCCAGTTCCACGCGGAAACTATGACCATGTAACCGGCGACATTTATGCGCCTTGGGCAAATGCGGCAACAAGTGCGCCGCTTCAAATTGAAATGATTTTCGTAGTTCCATTTTCATAAAAAATTAGGCTTGAGGCTCTAGGCTCTGGGCGCGAGGTGAAGGATTATTCCGGGCACGAATCAATGCGCCGAGCATCTTCCCAAGTTCAAGACATTGAGCGATCAAGGAAAAATCATGACAGATGGATTCCGCCCTGGTTAGCCGATAAATCTCCACCGCGAGAGTTTTCGCTTTCTGCCAAACCATCAAACTTCGATATCCATATTCGGTCATAATTTTTATCTATGTGTCTTCGCTCCTCGTGCCCCATGCCCACAGCCTCAAGCCTCCATATCCGCCCACGTTATAAGATCGCCCAATGCTGGACGGCCGTCATGCCGCCAGGTCAATGGCGGGTTTTGCATCTGGCCCAGCGGGCAAATCCGCGTTGCGCCCCAACGGGCGAATTGTCCCGCCAAAATTTTCATTTTTTCCGGCGGCGCAGCGATACCAACTGTGGAAACTTTTCCGTGCAAATCATCGATGCCGGCAAATACTGCCGTCAGATCCGGCACTGGTTTTGTAAAAACAAAACGATTCAACGGCGAAAAATGAAAACGAACTTGATGTTCAAATACCACCGTCCAAGCCGTTGAGGCCTGACTTGACCAAATCTTGATGTCACCTCGATGCGCCAATAGCGCTTCATAAATGTTCCGGCGAGAGGCGATGGCTGCTGATGCCTCCACGGAAATCTGCCCGCGCGGTTCCGCCTGTTCCCGCCGCATCAATTCGGCGGCGAGAAGCACGGCAAATTGATCTGATTCCACTTCTCCCCGTTCCTCGACATAGAAACAGTGCGGGGAAAGACAGCCGTTCTGATCCCAGGCCACCACGTCATCAGCCACGCGGGAAACAACTTCGGCAATCCCGTCGTTACGTAAAACCTCGCGCGCCACATATCCGAAACTCACGCGCTGCCCGTAGCCTAAAAAACGCGCCTTGGGCGGCAACCGGGACCGGATCGCGGTCAAAGTTTCGTCGCTGCCCGTCGCTGTCAGACAATTTGCGTCGGCAAAGAGGGCATCTTCTAAAGCCGTATTGCCACCGCGCCATTCGGCCAGTTCCAAACAAGCGCCTAATTTACGATCCGCCTCATAAATTGAATGCGCAAACAATCGCGGAATAAACGATGCCCCACTGGCGCACTTCATGAATTGCGCCGAACGTGTCAGTAACCCCAGCGTCAGGCTCATCAAAGCCGGGTTAGGAAGATTGCCGGCAGCAATGTGGACGAGAAATTCCGGCCCAACTGCCATCGCCTGCCGTTCCGGATTCCCTTCCAAGGGGTTGGCGGCGAATGCGTCCAATCGTTGGGTTTCACCGAATTCTTGAGTGAGCAATGCTTGAAAATTTTCCGGCGTCAGCTGCGCAAAAAACTTGTCCAAACCACGTTCCAAAACCGCTCGGGAAAACCCTGTTGCGGCCGGGCCAAATTCGAGTGCCAGCTTGCGGAATTTATTTTCCGGCTGCCTCCACTCAACCGCGATTTCGGCAAGGATTTTCACGATGTCCGTCGTCGAGCGTGACGCCAGGTGTTTCTCACGATTCCGCTTCAAGGCCTGACACGCTTCCGCGATCATCGCGGGCGACAATTCTGCTTCCGGCGGCAGATCAGCAAGAAAATAGCCTGGTAATTCCATAATCAATTCTCCGCGTTGTTCAATGAGCAGCCTCGTGACTCAGCCAGTGCCGCCCGACCAATGAGTTCAAAGCCGCCACCACGCCGGACGCCTAAATCTTCCGTCTGGATGGCGGCGACGGACCAAACATTGGCGAGGTCAAAGATACGGATGAGTCCAGTTTCACCCTCGCCAACTTCATTGCCCGTTTCCGGCGAGATGATCTGCACGCGCGCCCACGGCGGGAAATGGAAGTAATGAGTCGCAGCGGAACTTCCTGCCCCCCTGCCCTGGTCTTCCGTCACTGAATAAGCCTGGGAGCTCAACTCGCTCATGCCATATTCACAGAGGATATTTTCGCGCGGCACGCCGAGAAATTTTTCGATGAGCACATGCAATTCCGCCTTGGGCATCGTGCGCGAACGATTTTTGTAGCCGCCAGTTTCCATCACCCGTGAACCGGGCGGGAGTTTTAACAGCAGATTTTTTTCTGCCAGAAAATCCAGCAGGTGCACGAAGGAAAAGGCCGTACCGACCAACAATTGCGGATTGCCAATTGCGGATTGCGGATTTTCCGCCAAAGCTGCCAATACTGCCTCGAAGTCCAACGTCCAGGTGCCATCCTTATCAATTTTACCAAAAAAAGGTGAACGATCTGCAAGTGTGCCGGCACAGCTGCTTTTTTGCCAGATCGTTTCAAACATATGGACAAGCGACGAGTGCGGCACTTGTTCCGGCGGCGGGGTAAGGCAAATCAACTTGCAATCCGCAATTGGCAATCCGCAATTTTGTACGAACCATGGCCACAATGATGCTTCATAAAGCGCCAGCGACTCGGCGGAATGAAAATGACGGCTGGGCTTTTGCTCCGTCGTACCGCTGGAATGAAAGACAGCCGGGCGTTCGCCCGGCGCCAGCGAAGTCAATTCCAGTTCCTTGAATGCGCTCGTGGGCACGGCGGGGATCTGGGTCCAGTGCGTGACGGATTGCGGCGTGAGCGCGCGCGCCTCACATATTTTCCGGTAGGCGGCATTGCCTTGGAATTGCAGTGAAAACAAGGCTAGTGCGAGCGAATTAAATTCCGGAGAGGGCGGTTGTTCACCGGCACGAAATTGATGTTGGCCAATCCATTGGCGCAACCGGGCAGCAAAATTAAAAAGTTCTGTGTTCATGCGGTGTTTGTTCGAGGCTGGTTTTCCGCGACAGCCGACGGTGATAATAACATGGAACACCTGCGCTGCAAGCGTGATTGCCTTTGCCGCCTTTGTGCGCCACACTGTTCATTCGATAAATGAGCAAACGGTTTTACATCACCACTGCGATTGATTACGTCAACGGGCAGCCGCACCTCGGTCACGCCTATGAGAAGATTATTGCCGACGTCATTGCGCGGTCGCGGCGCAGCCTGGGCGAAGAGGTTTTTTTCCTGACCGGCCTGGATGAGCACGGCCAGAAAGTCCAGCAAGCTGCGCTGGCGGAGAAGAAAAACCCTCAGGAATATTGCGATGCACTGGCTGCCGACTGGCAGGCGTTCGTAGAAAAACTGGAACTGACCAACGACGATTTTGTCCGCACTACGCAGCCCCGCCACAAGGAATTCGTGCAGGCGACGCTGAATAAACTCAATACCGCCGGACACTTTTACAAAGCCACCTACACGGGATTTTATTCGACGAAAGAAGAAACCTTTCTCACCGAAAAAGATCGCCTGCCCGACGGCACCTTTGACCCGAGCTACGGTGAGGTGGTCGAGTTGAAGGAAGATAATTACTACTTCAAGCTCGGCGCCCATCAGCAATGGCTTATTGATTACATCGAAGCCAACCCTAATTTCATCGCGCCGTCCTATCGCCGCAATGAAGTGCTCGGCTTCCTTAAAAACAACACGCTGGAGGATTTGTGCATCTCGCGTCCGGTGGCACGGTTGAACTGGGGCATTCCCATTCCCTTCGACACCAACTTCGTCACCTATGTCTGGTTCGATGCACTGGTCAATTATCTTTCCGTCCCCGCTGCGCTAGGCGACCCATCCTTGGTCTCTCATTCCTCAGACCTTTCGCTCTGGCCGGCAGATATCCACGTCATCGGTAAAGACATCGTGAAGTTTCACGCGGTCTATTGGCCGATCATGCTCAAGGCGATGGGGCTGCCGCTGCCGAAACAGATCCTGGTCCACGGCTGGTGGCAAAAGGACGGCGCAAAAATTTCCAAGAGTACCGGCAACGTCGTTGATCCGATTGCGGTCATCAATGAATGGGGCTTGGACGCATTTCGTTTTTACGTCCTGCGCGAACTCGACATCGGCCCGGACGGCAACTGGACAGACGACGGTTTTCGCTCACGTTATCAGTCTGAACTCGCGAACGGCCTTGGCAACCTGGTGAACCGTTCCCTCTCGATGCTGAAGCGTTATCGCAACGGCGTCGTGCCTGCGAAATCCAACGAGCTCGCGGCGGATGCGGCGAAAGCAGCGGACGAAACCCGAGCTTTGTTGAAACAAGGTCAATTGCAAGCCGCCTTGCAAAGCATCTGGGGCCTGGTGAATCGCGCCAATAAATATGTAGATGAGACTGCGCCATTTAAACTGGCGAAAGATCCGGCACAAGCGCAGCGTTTGGATGAGGTGCTTTATAACCTGGCTGAATCCTGCCGCGTACTGGCAATTTTGTTGAATCCATTTTTACCCGGAACCTCGGCAAAAATTTATGCCCAACTCGGCCTTCCCGGTTCGCCGGATAAACTGGCTGACGCCACTTGGGGTGGATTGCCACCAGGACATCAAACTGGCGATCCCGCGCCACTATTTCCGCGCAAGGATGTTTAAAGGATGAAGGTGCGGCTGCAAATTGGCCTGATTCTGTTAGCCGCCAGCACCTTCGCCCAATCGTTACCACTGCCGCCCCGCGCCACCGATGCGCTCAGCGGCAGTGAATTCAGCCAGAAAATTTCCACCCTGGATTTTGCCCAGCGCGAACAAGCAGTCACCACCGAAATCTTGTCCGGCAATATACCCGCATTCGAACGGCAATTTTGTACGGTCTCCGTCACAAACACGACTCGCGCAAGCACCAATACCGCAACCTTCTTTGTCACACCTGATTATCTAGCGGTTGGATCAGATACGAATTACTTCCTGATACCCGTTTCACCCAATACCGCCCAATTTATCACCGACAAGCTGGGCTGCGTGTTGCCGACGCGTAAAATGGCCGATGAAATCTACGCCGCTGCGGAAATCAAATTGCCGCCATCGCCCATTCCGCCCACGGCCGCGATGACCACAGTTCCGATATTCGTCCAAATCAATGAGACTATTCGTGCTCAACGCAACGCATTTTTACCGGTGCATCCGTTGGGCGTGCTGGTAGCCGGACACAAGAAGGATGTCGTCATTTCTGCACGGCTGGCAACCGTGACGAATAAAGTCGCGATCTATGGCTGGCACCAAACGAATGGCATCGCCATCCAACCTTTGTTTCTCGGCCACACCACTGCCTGGGTGGATTACAGTCATGGTATCCGGCTGATCTCGCAAAAAATGTTGGTAAACGGCCAGCCAAAAACTATCGCTGAAGTTTTGGCCGATCCAACTCTTTGCGGGCTGATCAGCGATGAAGGTGTCCTTGCCAATCCACGTTATGCCACCAATCCGCCAGTAACATTGCCCGTCAGTGTTGAAGCCATTGATTTGCCCTGGCCGCAACATTTTTCCCCGACCAATAATTTCGGTGAAATGACGCGTGAAATCCGATTGCCGGATAATGTGTGCATTGTCATCAATGCCCCGGCCAAAGATAAATTTTCCGCCGATAAGCCGGTGTTGCTGGTTTTCTTCGCACTGCCCAACGGCAATACGATTGAACAAACCATTGGCAAAAAACTGCTGCCGGGTGATGACTGGCATTTTGACATCCAACACCTCGGGGCGCAGACTCGATGGCTGCGGAGTGTCATCACCAATAAAACCCTCGTCGTCGCCTATCTTGAAGCGGGAACGAAAAGCTGGCCGGCCTGGCGAAAGACCCATCACGATGAGCGTATCTGGGAAATCATTACGAGCGTATGCGGCATTTTTTCGACCAACAAAACGGAAATCGTTCTCACCAGTCACAGTGGTGGCGGCAGTTTGATTTTTGGCTATCTGAATGCAGTTGAAAACATTCCCGCCAATGTGGAACGCATCGCCTTCCTCGACAGCGACTACGGTTACGACTCCCAATTACATGCGGACAAAATTTGTAACTGGCTGGCCGCTGATGGTAAAAACCATCTGTGCGTGCTGGCGTATCAGGATTACCTGGGGTTGCTGAACGGCAAGCCGTTCGTCAGTGAACGTGGCGGCACTTGGGGGCGCAGTCATGCGCTATTGAACGATCTACGGACGCAATTCCACTTCACCAGCCGGACAAATGATGGTCTGGAAACGGCGATTTCCTCTGATGGGCGAATTGAATTTCTGCTCAAGGAAAATCCGGAGCATAAAATCCTGCACACCATTCAAGTAGAACGCAATGGCTTCATTCAAGCTTTGCTCGCCGGCACGCCGGATGAAGGCAAAGGCTATGAATATCTCGGTGAACGCGCCTATACGGAATGGATTTCAGAACACTGATTATGCGGGCCTGAGAGCCGTTCTGAAATAGAACTGCCGCTGAATCATCCTCGTGCTCATCGTCATCCTTCGTCCTCGTTGGCCAGTGAAAATTCGAGGAGGAGGACGAGGACGACAATGAGGATGAGACCAAGTCTGTTTAACCAAACAGACCCTAAAGAGCCCCCTAAAGCCCGGCCAATCTTGCGCTCACAATTTTTCCGGTTTTGACATCAAGTCACCGATGCGCGTGAGCAAACGGCCAGCCGCGCCGCCGTCGAGCACGCGATGGTCGAAACTTAACGTCAGATTGGCTTCGATGACGGGAACAAATTGACCTTTCGCTTCATCCCAGAACGGCGCCTTCCGGCCGGCCCCCATGCCGAGCACGAGCGTTTGTTCCGGCAAAGGAATCGGCGTCGCCCAAATCAAGCCGAAGGTGCCAAAGTTTGTGACGGTGGCGATGGAGCCGCCGGTGGCATCCGCCGGCAATTTACGCGCACGCGCCAATTCGACGAGTTCGTTGTAACGCTGCGTCAGGTCTTTCAACGATTTTTTATCCGCGTTGCGGATGACGGGAACGAGCACGCCGTCGTCAGCTTCCACGGCAAAGCCGACGTCAATCGAGCTGGGATGGACAATTTTATTGCCGACCAAACGTCCGGCAACGGCGGAGTTTTCCGCCAGCGCCAAAGCCAGGGCACGCAACGCATACAGCGCGGGGCCGGGTTTGGGATTAGAAATTTTCCGATGCGCCAATACCGGGTCAAGCGCCACCGGCAAGCCGACCGTCGCTAACGGACGTGTCCAACTGCGGCGCATCGCATCCGCCACCGCCACCCGCATGGACGAAGCGGCGCTCATCGTATGTTTTTCGAGACTGGAAATATATTTCTCGAAATCTTCCACAGTCACGCGGCCGGCGGAACCACTGCCGGCAACGCCGGCGAGATCGGCGGCATGCAAACCAAGCTCATCCATGCGCGCTTTGAGACGCGGGGAAAGATAACTGGCGCCCGTCGCGCTGGCCGGTACGGGCAAACCACGAATCGTGGGCTGTACGCCAAATTTCTTT
This sequence comes from Verrucomicrobiia bacterium, assembly GCA_036498725.1. GTDB lineage: Bacteria > Verrucomicrobiota > Verrucomicrobiia > Limisphaerales > UBA11358 > UBA11358. The sequence goes on from DASYEY010000069.1 coordinate 32,469, forward strand.
GAGCTCGCGGAAGGTGAGGCCAGGGTCGTCGGGGTTTCGACCTCGTAATTCTTTTTCGTCTCGGGAACGTCCAAACCAAGACGCGTGGCTTCTTCTTTCGTGGCTTCAATCTGGCCCAGCACGGCACCGACTTCGTAACTCTCGTTCAATTCGACGATAAATTTTTCCAGCCGGCCGCTGCAGGGCGCCGTGACGGTCATGGTCGCCTTATTGGTCTCGACTTCGATCACGTTTTGGTCGGCCTCTACCTGGTCGCCGGGCTTAACCAAAAAACTGATGATGGCGGCCTCGGCGATGGATTCACCGAGCTGCGGCATGATGATGGGAATTTGCATAAAAAATTAAACCACCAAGACACAAAGAGATTTCATAAGCTTCATTGCCTTAAAAGATTCCTCGCCGCGGAGCTGATGCTGCGCGCGGTGGGACGGTGCGCCGCCCACAGGTTGGGATGATATGGGACAGGTGTATCCTTGGCGTTAAGACGTTGCGGCGCGGCGTCCAGCAAGCCATAACCTTCGCAGGTCACGCGGGCGATGATCTCAGCCGTGACACCACCCCATGGCCACGCTTCGCCGACACAGAGTAATTTTCCCGTACGCGCCACACTAGCCATGACCGTGTCTGTATCCAACGGCTTGATGGAACGCAGGTCAACAACTTCAACTTCCCAGCCGTCGGCGGATAATTCCACGGCGGCAGCCAGGGCTTCATGAACCATCGCGCTGTAAGTCACAATGGTCAGGTCGCGGCCTTCGCGCGCGATCCGCGCCTTGCCGATTGGAAGCGCCTCGCTCGGCAGCTTCTCGGCCTTAAGATGGTAATAAAGAAATTTGTGTTCGCAGAAAATCACCGGGTCGTCGATTGCGACCGCTTCGAGCAACATACTGTAAGCGTCCTCCACGGTCGCCGGGGTCAGCACGATCAAGCCGGGATAATGTGCATAGATGGCTTCAAGACACTGGCTGTGGAATGGCCCACCGCCCGAAGTGCCCCCAAACGGCAAGCGCACAGTGATGGGGCACGAAACATTCGTGCGCCAAAACAAGGTCGCCGCCTGGTTGACGATCTGATTAAAGCCAACAGTGGAAAAATCGGCGAACTGCATCTCAATAATCGGACGCATGCCCTCAATCGCTGCGCCCACCGCCATGCCCACCATCGCATCTTCGGAAATCGGCGAGTCCATGACCCGCCCGGGAAATTCTTTCGCCAGATTTTTCGTCGCTTTGAACGCGCCGCCAAAATCACCGATATCCTGACCATAGATAAAAACGCGCGGATCATCACGCAAGGCATGCGCCTGGGCTTCGCGAATGGCTTCCAGATATGTGATGCTGGTGGTTGACGCTGGCTGACTGGCTGGCGAATTGGAAAACATGGGTGCGCAGTGGGAAATTTATTGATGTCCTTCGCTCAAATGTTCGGAGGCAATGGCCCGCCATTGTTCGGTGAAGGGATCGGGCAACGGTTCACGCTGGACCTGGGCAACCGCTTCCTCAATCTCGTGAATGATATTGCTGCGCCAGACCGCAATCTGGGCGGCATCCGTCCAGTTCTGGCGCAAAATATTTTCCTCGGCGACTTTCAGACAATCACGGCTGAGCGGAGAATCGATTAATTTCGGATCAATGTAACCTTGCTTGGTTTGAAAAACATCGCCCGCCGGATCATGTTCACCATGGCCGCATAGTCGAAGCAATTTGGCGACAACCAATTGCGGTCCCCGCCCGGCACGTGCTTGTTCAACCGCACCACCGACGACATTCAAGCAAGCTGTCAAATCCGTTGCGTCAACGGAATGAGTCATGACGCCATAGCCGACGCCTTTATCCGCCAGATCTTCACAGGCAAACTGGCTCGTCGTTGGCGTTGAGTAGGCGTATTGATTATCCGCCACGACCATCACCAGCGGCAGTTTTTCGACTGCTGCCTGGTTCAAGGCTTCATGAAATGCGCCCGTGGACGTTGCCCCGTCGCCCAGGCAAACGGCGCCAACCGTACCGGAGATATTTTTGAAACGACGGGCGATCAACGTGCCGTTCACCACAGAAATCATCGCGCCCAGATGGCTGATCATCGGCAGATAACCGTCTTTGGGGCGGCCACGATGGACATTGCCATCGCGTCCGCGCATCGGTCCAAGGGCCGAGCCCATATACGTGCGGATGGCATCTAAAACGGATTCCCCAAACGCCAACCGACCGGCGGCATCGCGAATAAGCGGTGCGAACACATCGGTTTTCTTAAGGGAAATGCCCAGCGCTGCGCTCAAGGCTTCCTGTCCACGTCCCAGAAAAACCCCGCCGTGAATCTTCCCGGCACGATAAAGGGCGGTAAATTTGTCATCCAGCAGCCGCGCACGAAGCATGAACCGATAGGCAGCAAGGTGCGAATCAGAGACAGCTTTCGCCGGGTTGGCTTCAGGCGCGGTTTGCAACATGCACAAAAGTTTATCGCCGGACACGCAAGCCAGCAATGTTTCTTTCAGTCCCGGAATGAACGAAAATGTTTTCCATTTGTCATTTTGCTTGGGAACATCGTCCGGCTTGGGACCTCGTATCCACAGACAATTGGCATGAAGAAAAAATTGAAATGGGCCGTCGTTTTTGTGGGCGCAATCTTTTTGCTGCTGCAACTCACCAATCCGCCCCGCACCAATCCGCCGGTAAAAACGGATCTGATCGCCGCCCTCCAACCACCCGCACCCGTGGCGGCCAGCCTGGTTGCCGCGTGTTACGATTGCCATTCCCATCAGACGAAATGGCCATGGTATGCGCACGTTGCGCCCATGTCGTGGCTCATTGCCAAGGATGTGAATGAAGGCCGCGATGCCCTAAACCTGTCCGAATGGCCAACCGATGACCTGGACACAGCGGCCGACCAGCTTGACG